>CAYRCM010000197.1:0-11184 GCA_964422715.1 uncultured Myxococcales bacterium
CGGGCACAGTGCCGTCGGGCTGGCCGGCGCCATCGGGGGCCGCGACGTCGCGCGCCACGTCGCCGCCCGCGTCGGGGGCGAGCGCAGGGCTGCTGCCGCCGCAGTCGGCCGCGAGCAGCAGGCCCAGGGCCACGAGCGCGAGCCTGCGGGTCGGCCGAGGTTTCCGAATCGTCGCCATGGGTTCTTCTCCTCGGTGGCGGCGGGCCCCGCCGTCGGCCCGCGGGGCGCCGTTCACAGCCCGAGCTGCGTCTCGATGGAACGCGTCTTCAGGTCGAAATACCAGGCCGTCTGCGGGTCGTTCGTCATGGCCTCGTCCTCGTCGAGGTCGTTGTCGAGCGCCGGGGCCAGCACGGGGGCCAGCGCCTCGTAGCGCCGCAGGTAGTCGGCGTACGCGAAGAGCCCGGCCGTCGGGTCGAGAAAGGCCCGCAGGTAGCCCGTGTAGCGCGCGCGGTACGCCGGGATGGCCAGGATTCCGTCGACCAGCGGGTGGCGCACGTTGCGCCCCGTGAACGCGGCGTTCAGGTTCTTCCATTGCCAGATGCTGGCCGTGGCGATGCCGGCGTAGTCCCAGGCCGGCTCGGCCGCCCAGCCCCCGCCGAGGCCATGGTCGTAGTCGTAGGGAAGGAACGTGACGTAGACCCCGGCCGGCCCGTCGCCAAAGTAGAGGTAGTAGTTGTTGCCCATGGCCCAGTAGTCGTCGGGCATGCCCACGAGCACGTTCAGGGCGAGCCAGCGCAGGAAGCGGTCGACGTCGAAGTGGCGGTCGAGATAGGCCTGCAACGCGGCCCCGCTCTGCTCATTCAGTTGCTCGATGAAGTCGCGCAGTTGGGTGTGGTCGGGGGTGTCCTCGTTGGTTTCGAGGTCGTAGCTCGGCCGATAGTTGCGGGTCCAGTCCTTGACGCCGATGGCGCGCGGGTTCGTCACGGGTTCGAGCGTCGCCGGGCCTTCGCGCTGCCAGAGGCACTTGTAGAGGTTGCCGCCGTCGTCCGCGGCGCCGAAGCGGCGCGTGAGGAATTCCTTGTCGATGGGCTCGACGAGCGTGTAGAGCCCGAAGACCACCGGCGTGCCGTCGATGACGAGGGTGAGGCGCGCAAACCCGGTGCGCGGGGCGAACACACCCGCGCGGTGCAGGAGGTCGTACTGGTAGTGTTCGCGGATCTGCGACGGGTCGTCGCCGTTGCCCCACTTGAGGTTCAGCGCGCGCAGGCCGGCAAAGCGGCGGGCCCGGCGCGCCTCGCCCTCGGGTGTCTCGGCCGACAAGTCGAACAACTCGTTGAACTTCATGCGAAAATGAGCGCGGTGGAACGCTCCGTCGGCGTCCTGCGGCAGCACGCGGGTGGTGTTGCCGCGGGTGCGGAAGCCGACCTCCGCCAGTTCCTGGTCGCCCGCGGGACCGCGGTAGCGCACGGTGGCGCGGCGGTAGTTGCCCGTCCGCATGTCGCCGTACTGGGCTTCGTAGCGCAGCATGTCGTCGAGCAGGCCGGCCCATTCGGCGGCCGTGAACGCGACCTCGAATTCGTGCACGACGTCGGGCGAGAAGAGCGCGCGGAAGGCGGGGTCGGCATCGAGTGCCGCAGGAACGATGGGGCCGACGTCGGCCGGCACGACATCGGTGGGCCGGGTGAAGCCGGCATCGGCGGGACGCGCGTCCGGCGCCGGCGCGTCGGACGCCGCGGCCGCATCGGCGGCGTCGGCCGAGGCGAGGTCGGAGGCGGGACGGACATCGCCCACATCGTCGAGCAGCGCCGGCGCCGGCGCCTCGCGACAGCCGACCGTGGCCGCGAGCGCCAGCGCCAAGATTGACGTGCCCATTCGCACGACGCGCCTCCTCTGCGGGGGCCACACGCCCCCGTGCACGGCAGCATAGTCGCCGCGGCGGCCCGGGGGAAGCCGCCCCGGTCGGTCGCGGACTCGACAAGCGGGCGGCTCGCGCCTACCTTCACGCGCCGCTCGCCAAAGAACCGGCGGGCGGGAAAGGAACGGCCATGCGGAGGCTCCTCTTTGCGGCGACCTTTTGCGGCCTGGCCCTCTCGGCGGCCGGCTGCGGCTCGGGAAATGGCTTTCTGGATGCCACGGGCGGCGGACCGGACGCGGCGGGGGGCGGCGACGCCGCGACCGTCGTGCCCATCGAGTTGCCGCCGTTCGCGCCCCCCGAGAAGAACGCCGTCATCGGCCAGGCCGTCAACCTCGAAGGGCTGCCGGTCGAAGGCGTCACCGTGAGCGCCGGGGCCATCACGGCCACCACCAACTACGACGGCTTCTACGCGCTCGCCGACGTCGCCCCGGCCGAGCGCATCGTCGTGCGTTTCGCGCACCCGGGCTACGCCGAAACGACGCGCACCGCCACCATGTTCGCCGACGGTCGGGTCGTCGCCAACGCCGTGCTCGTGCGCCGCCAGGCCGCGGCCAAACTCGATGCGGCCGCGGGCGGCACCGTCGCGGTGCCGGGCGGCACGGTCGCCTTTCCGGCCGCGGCCATCGTCGACGAGAGCGGGGCGCCGGCCGCGGGCGAAGTGCGCCTCCAGGTCACACCCATCGACGTGGCCGGGGCCGCCATCGAGGCCGCGCCGGGCGACTTCTCGGCCACCACGGCCGCGGGCACCACGGGGCAACTCGAAACCTTCGCCATGGCCGAATACCGCCTCACCGACGCCGCCGGGGCGCCGCTGCAGATCAAGCCCGGCGAGCGCGCCACGCTCGAGATGCTGCTGCCCGCCGACACGGCGCTGCAAGTGGGCGAGACACTGCCCGCGTGGCGCTTCGACGAGGCTACCGGGCATTGGGTGGAAGAGGGCAGCGGCACCGTGCAGGTTGCCGAGTCCGACCCGAGCCGGCTCGCCTTCGTGGCCGACGTCGCCCATTTTTCCACGTGGAACTGCGACCGCACCTTCGAAGTCACGTGTGTCTCGGGCCGCGTGCTGCGCTGCGACGGCACGCCGGCCGCGGGCGCCGATCTGCTCGCTGCGGGCACCGACTACGACGGGGCGAGCCGCGCGTTTGCCGGCAGCGACGGTTCGTTCTGCGTGGACGTGCGGCGCAATTCCACCGTGCAACTCGCAGCCGCCCTCGGCTACGGCGCGAGCCGGCTCGTCGCCGTCACGACGGTGACCACGCCCGACACCAACACGCCGTGCCCCGGTCCCTGCCAGGTGGTCGACATCACGCTGCCCTGCACGCCGCAGGAATCGGCCGTCGACTGCGGCGACACGTACTTCGCCGGCTGCAAGTCGTGCGTGAAGGGCCGGGTCGTCGACGGTTCGGGCAACCCCGTGGCCGCGGTCGTCAAGGTCACGAGCGGGCGCACGACGCTCACGGCCGTCAGCGACGCAAACGGCGCCTACTGCGCCCCGGCCGCCGACGGCACCCTTGCCACCATCGTCGCGAGTGCGCGCACGGGCGAGGGCGGCATGGTCACGGTGACCCCCAACGGCCCCGGCACCTGCCCCGACTGCACCGAAGCGCCCGACATCGTTGTCGACGTGACGGCGAGCGACAGCGACGACGAACTCGACTTCAGCGGCTGCCCCACCACGCTTGGCGGGCTCAGCCTCGACCCCGTGCTCGCCGACGGTGCGGCCCCACCGCTCACGACGCTCACCGCGGGCTGGCTCCTCGCCACGCGCACGGCCGTCGCGGGCGAGCCCACCACCTACAACCTCGCCTTCCACTTCATGGCGCCGGGCGCCGCGGCCATCAGCGGCGCGCCCGCGGCCACGGCCTACCTGCGGCTCGAAAGCGCGCCCACGGCGGCGCGGAGCTTCACGCTCGACAACCTGGCCGAAGGCGAAGACCTCTCGGGCGATGCGCTTTCCGCCGTCGGCGCGATGACCGGGCTTGCGAACGAGACCTACGACCTCGTGGCCGACGGCGGGCGCGCCCACGCCGAAATCCAGCTCGAAGCCGGCTTCGCCAACGCCGGCGACCCCGTGCGCGGCCAGTTCCGCTTCACGTATGGCCCCGAGTGTGCGCCGGCCAACGCGTCGCTCACGCTGAGCGGCCGCTTCGATACGGTGCTGCGCGACGCCCAGGGTTTCATGCCGAGCGTGTACGACCCCGAGGCGCCCGAATACCAGGCGTGGCTTTGCGGCTTCTACGACCTCTTCGTGTGGGCGAAGAGTGTCGCCTCGTTCTGGGAAGGGGCCATCCAGGTCTACGTCGACGGGGCCGCCGTCGTGTCCGAGAGCGAACCCTACGCCACGGCGCGCTACTCCTTCGACAACGACCAGTTGAGCCTCAGCTACTATGGCGGCGACACCAACGTGAGCGCCACCGTCGACCGCCCCGTGTCGGGCACGAACGAGGTCACGAACGGCTCGCTCATGTTCAACGGCTCCGACTGCTACTACGAGGTCGCGAGCGGCACGGTGGTGCTCGCCGACTTCGGCGGCGGCACGAGCGACACCTGGTTCACCGGCAGCCTCGACGTCCAGTACACGAAGGCCAGCTACGCCCAGGGCGACTGCCCCGACCACACCGTGACCGGCCAGTTCGGCGCGGCCGTCTGCCGCTGAGGCTGCGGCGGCCCGCCCGGGCCGCGCCCGACCGTTGAGCCCCCGAGGTACGCCATGTGGTTTCCGAGCATTTTCTCGGTGCTGAAGGCCGGCATCGGCCCCAGTTCGTCGCACACGCTCGGGCCCATTCGCGCGGCCCGCGACTTTCGCGGCCTGCTCGCGGCCAGCGGTCTCCAGAGCGGCCGCATCGAGGCCGTGCTGATGGGCAGCCTGGCGCTCACGGGCAAGGGGCACCTGTCCGATCTCGCCGTCACCGCCGGCCTCGCCGGCTTCGACCCGCAGGCCAGCGAACGCGACACCCTCCAGGCGCGCTACCGGGCCGTGGCCCAGGCGGGCGAAGTGCGCATCGACGGCCGCGCCTTTGCCTTCGAGCCGGAGCGCGACATCGTCTTCGACACGCGCAGCCAGGACCTGCCGCACCCGAATACCCTGCGGCTCGCGCTGTGCGACCCGGAGAGCGGCGCCGCACGCCTCGCCGAGACCTACCGCTCGGTGGGCGGTGGCGAAGTGCTCGGGGGGGCTCTGGGCCGGCCGGCACCGCCGCCGTCCGAGGCCCATCCCCGGATGAGCCTGGCCGTCGACCACTGTCTCGGCGCGGGCCAGGATCTCGTGCGCCTGGCACTCGACAACGAGGCGCGCCACCACGGTGGGCCACCCGAGGCGGTGCAGGCGCGCCTCGCCACCCTCTGGGATGGCATGACGGCCAGCATCGACCGCGGGCTCCAGGGCCAGGGCCTGCTGCCCGGCCGCCTGCAACTGCCGCGCCGCGCCGGCGAGATGTTCGCCACCCTGCAACGCAACGTGCGCCAGTGGCGCGTGCTCTCGCGCGAGACGACCCTCGCGGCCACGTACGCCATCGCCGTCGCCGAAGAAAACGCGGCCGGCGGACGCATCGTGACGGCACCCACCTGCGGCTCGGCCGGCATCGTTCCCGCGGCGCTCAAACTCATCCAGGAGCGCTTTCACCTCGGCGACGCGCGCATCATCGACGGGCTCGTCGTCGCCGGCTTCGTCGGAGCGCTCGTCGCGCACAACGCCTCCATCGCGGGGGCCGAGGTGGGCTGTCAGGGCGAAGTGGGGGTGGCGAGTGCCATGGCCGCAGCCGCGGTCTGCCAGGTGCTCGACGGCACGGTGCCGCAGGTCGAGGCCGCGGCCGAAATGGCGCTCGAACACCACTTGGGGCTCACCTGCGACCCCGTAGCCGGTCTCGTGCAGGTGCCCTGCATCGAGCGCAACGCGGTCGGCGCCGTCACCGCCCTCAACGCGGCGAATCTGGCGCTCCTCAGTTCGGGCAAGCACCTCGTCAGTTTCGACGCCGCCGTGGCCACGCTGCGCCAGGTGGGCGCCGACATGCCCCGCCAGTACAAGGAAACGGCCCTGGGGGGCCTGGCCGCCGAGGCACGCCCGTAAGGCCGTCGCACGCAACCGGCCGGTGGCCTCTCCGGTCGGCGGCGGCGCCGGGCCCCGCAGTCCTTTGCCGTACGCCGCACGGCGGCGGCCCCGCGCGGGCTGTGCGCGTCCCGCGGCGCGGCGGATCAACAAAAGAGCGCTTTGCACGTTGCAGCGACGCGTGTCCGCAGCTACCTTCGCGATTGCGCGGTCGGCAACGACGCGAGGAGGACACCATGGCGAAAGACACGCTCACCATCACCGACAACCGCACCGGGCAGCAATACGAGGTGCCCATCGAGCACGGCACCATTCGCGCCCTCGATCTTCGCAACATCAAGACGGGCCCTGAGGATTTCGGGCTCATGAGTTACGACCCGGCCTATCTCAACACGGCCGCCTGCAAGAGCCGCATCACGGAGATCGATGGCGACAAGGGGTTCCTGCGCTACCGGGGCTACCCTATCGAGCAGCTCGCCGAGCAGAGTTCGTTTCTCGAAGTGGCCTATCTGCTCTACTTCGGCGAACTGCCCTGCAAGCCGCATCTCGAACGTTGGGACCACAACATCCGCTACCACACGCTCATCAACGAAGGCATCAAGCGCTTCCTCGACGGCTTCCGCTACGACGCGCACCCCATGGGCATCCTGGTGTCCACGGTGGCGGCCCTCGCCACGTTCTACCCCGAGGCCAAGAACATCTTCGACGCCGAGAGCCGCAAGATTCAGTTCTACCGACTCGTGGCCAAGATGCCGACGCTCGCCGCCTTCGCCTACCGCCACCGCCAGGGCATGCCCTACGTCTATCCCGACAACTCGCTGAACTACACAGAGAATTTCCTGAACATGATGTTCCACGGGATGGAGCCCGTGGGCAACCGCAGGCCCGACTTCGAGCACCACCCCGTGCTCGCCAAGGTGCTCGACACCCTGTTCCTGCTGCACGCCGACCACGAGCAGAACTGCTCGACGAGCGCCATCCGCCTCGTCGGCAGCGCCCAGACCGACCCCTTCACGGCCGTGGCGGCGGCGGCGGCGGCGCTCTACGGTCCGCTGCACGGTGGGGCCAACGAAGCCGTGTTGCGCATGTTGCGCAGCATTGGCAACACGGCGAACGTCCCGGCGTTCATCCAGAAGGTCAAGGCCGGCGAGCAGCTCATGTACGGCTTCGGGCACCGGGTCTACAAGAGCTACGACCCGCGCGCGAAAATCGTGAAGCGCTGTGCCGACGAGGTGTTCGAAGTGATGGGCAAGAATCCGCTCATCGACATCGCCCTCGAACTCGAACGCATCGCGCTCGAAGACGAATACTTCGTCAAGCGCAAGCTCTACCCCAACGTCGACTTCTACTCGGGCATCATCTACGAAGCGATGGGCTTCCCGACCGACATGTTCCCGGTCTTGTTCGCCATTCCGCGCACGCCCGGCTGGTACACGCAGTGGCAGGAGAATCTCGTCGACCCCGAACAGAAGATCGCCCGGCCGCGCCAGATCTACCTCGGCGCGCCCGAGCGGCCCTACGTGCCCGTGCTCGAGTGCCGCGACAAGAAGGTGAGCGCGTAGCGGCGCGGGGTCAGCTCTTTGGGGCCTTGCGGGCCTTCGCGATGGCGGCGCCCGTGCCGCCGACCAGGATCAGCCCACCCAACAGCGCCCCGACCCACGGCGCCCACTGAAACGGCCAATATACGCAGCCTGCGTATACGAGGCCCGCTCAGAGGCCGGTGCCGAGCAAGTCCACGATGGTACGGGTTTTCATGAAGCCCTCCAGCCCGCGTGGCCGTTCGCCGTGGGCCCGCGGCAACCGGTGTTTCGGCCCGAGCGGGACCCGTGCGGTGGCCGACGTTCCCCCCGAGCGCCCTCCGTTGGTTGACCGAACAGCCGCATCGTAGCGGGCCGACGTTTTTTTGCCAAGACGCGCTGCGTCAAGCCGCACTGACGCATGCGCGAATCACTTGGGAGGGCCAGGCTGCAGCTGTAGGATGGGTGCCGGTCTGCACCGCCGGCCCGCGCCGCACGCGGGACCAAGAGAGGGACATCATGGGGCAAGCGTTGCGCCACGGGGCGCTCATCGGGATGCTGTGGCTCGTAGCTACGCTCGCGGCCTGCGGCGAAACGGCCGGCGCGGCAGCGGCCGGCGACGGCGCTGCCGACACGGCCGCGGACATCGCCGCGCCCGAGACGGGTGGGGCCGACCTCAGCCCAGGCGACGCCGGCACCGATGCCGCCCCCGGCGATGGGGCCGCCGATGCCCCATGGACGCCGGACGCCGCGCGGCCCGACGCCGGGCCCAGGGACGGCACGGGGCCCGAGCTGCCGCTTGCCGACGCCGCGGCCGACGGCCCCGGCGACACGCCGGCGGGGCCCGAGTTGTCCGACGCCGGCCACCCGGATGCCGCGCCCGACGCCACCCTTGGCGACCAGGCCCTGGCCGATGGGCCGGGCGATCTGGGCCCGGCCGACACCCCACCGGTCCCCGATTCCAGCGACACGGAAGAGCCGCCGGCCACGCTGACGTTCACGATCGTCGTGACGGACCTGTGGGTCCAGGCGCTGCCGGCAGGTGCGCTGGCGGTGCACCTCGCTGCCGCCGATGGCGCCGAGGTGCCGCTCGTGGCCGAGCCGCCGCGACGCTTCCAGGCCGTCGTGACGCGCCCCGGGCGCTACCTCCTCGAGGCGAGCGCCCCGGACCACGAGTCGGCGGCCGTCGCCCTCGACGTGACGTTCGACGGCCCAACGCCGACGCTCGCGGCGGCCGAGCTGCCCGAGCCGCGCTCGGCCGGGCCGGGCCTGGCGGTGGCGCACGGCGCGACCCCGTCCGGACCGACGCACACGGTCTACCTGGGGCTGCGCCATCGCTACTTTGCGCCGTCCGGGCCGCCGCCGCGCGCGGGCAACCGGCTGACCCTGCTCATGGATGGCGAAGAAGCCTGGACGCTCGTCCGCGAACGCATTCTCGCCGCCCGGGAGCGCATCCACATCTCGACCTGGTGGTGGGATTCGACCTTCGAATTGCTGCGGCCCTTCCCGGCGCATCTCACGCAGACGGCCGAACAACGGCGCGAGAACACCATCTTCGCGAGCCTGTGGCTCACCCCGGCGCTCGTCCGCACGCTCGTAAACCAATTCGGCAGTCAGGACGGTTTCTTCGATTGGCTCACGACCGACGACGACCTCGACGCCGCCGCCAACGACCCGGACGACGGCTTTGAATTCATGGGCATGGCCAACCCCACGACGGGCCGCTTCTGGTTCGAGATTCCGCCGTTCTCCTATGGCGAGCGGGTGCGCGCGGCCCTGCGCGGCGCGGGCGGCCAGGCGTTCGACCCGGATGCGCCCATTCCCTCACCGGTCGACCCGCGCGAGGTCGATCTGACCGACTTCCCGTTCGGCTTCGAAGCCGAAATCTCTTCGTATCACCAGAAGTTCATGGTGCTCGACGGACGCGAGGCATTCGTGGGCGGCATGAACCTGCGCGGCACCGACTGGGACACGTCCGAACACCTCGTTTTCGAGCCGCGGCGCATGGATTTCGCGACACCGCCCGAAGACCGCCTCGACGTCTACCACGAGCAGGCCGACCCCGACACGGGCCCGCGCAAGGACTACATGCTGCACCTCGTCGGGCCGAGCGTCGAAGACGTCGACGAAGTCTTCCAGGCGCGCTGGCACCAGCAAATCGCCGATGGTGTGGCGTTTTCCGAAAACAGCACGCCGTTCGAGGTCGCCACCGAGCTGCCGGCCGAGCCCGCCGGCGTGACGGTGCAGGTCACCGTGACGCTGCCCGAACCGTTTCACCGCGCGAGCATCATCGAGAGCTGGCTCTCCGCCATCCGCACGGCCGAGCACTACATCTTCATCGAGGACCAGTACTGGCGTATGCCCATTCTGAACGACGCCATTGCCGCACGCATGCACGAGCGGCCCGAGCTGCTGCTGCTCGTCGTCACGAAGCCCGTCTCCGAGTGGACCGACCCCGGCTGTCGCTGGACCCACGAGACGCACGCGTTCTTCCGCGCAGCGTTCCCGACGCGCTACGCGACCTACCAGCTGCGCGCCTTCGACGACCGGGTGGCCTGCTCGTTTTGCTGGGACGAGACCGACGGCGAGTTTCGCGACATCGACGTGCACAGCAAACTGCTGATCGTCGACGACCGCTTCCTGTCGCTCGGCTCGTGCAACAAGAACAACCGCGGGCTGCTCTACGAGGGCGAGATGAACCTGGCCGTGCTCGACGACGCGTTTGTGAGCGCCGCGCGCGCGCGCATCGTGGCGAACATGCTCGGGCCGGGCGGCGACCTCGTCGCCGACGCGCCGTTTGCCGAGGTCTTCGACGCGTTTGCCGCGGCCGCCGCCGAGAACGACGCCGTCTACGCACGCTGGGAAGAAGAGAGCTTCGACCTCGATCTCGACGGCGACCCGCTGCCCTGGGGCTTCACCCCGAGCGGCTTCGTCTACTCGCTGGCATTTGGCGCGGTCGAAGACTGCCTCGTCGAGGACATCGGGCCCGACATCGCGAAGTAGCGCGGGGCGGCCTTCAGCGTCCTTCGCTTGACCGGCCGGTTTGGCGGGGCCATGGTTGGCGTCCAGGCCGGCCGTGGGGCTCAGGGCCGCGACGGGGTCCATGGGCCGCCGGAGTCCGAGACCGCGCGCGCAGCGCCGCGAAGAGGCCACGCCATGAAACACGACCGCCTACTCGCTCGCATCGTTCGCGACCCACACATCTGCCACGGCCGGCCGTGCGTGCGCGGCCACCGGGTGTGGGTGTCGCTGATTCTCGACCTGCTCGCCGATGGCGCTTCGTTCGACGACATCCTCGCGCACTACCCCGGTCTCGAACGCGACGACATCCGGGCGTGCATCGCCTATGCCGCGGAGCTGTCGCGCGACCGACTCCTCGGCGAGTGCGCGCAGGGAGTCGCATGAGGGTCAAACTCGACGAAAACGTGGGACAACGAGGCGTCGCGGTGCTGACCGCCGCAGGCCACGACGTGGCCACGGTGTTCGGCCAGGCGCTTTGCGGCACGCCCGACGCGGGCCTCCTGGCGGTGTGCCGACGGGAAGAGCGGTGCCTCGTCACCCTCGACCTCGACTTCGCCAACCCGATCGCCCATCCCCCCGCGAATGCGGCCGGCATTGCGGTGCTCCGCCTGCCGGCGCGCGCCGGCCTCGCCGAGTTGCTGAGCGCGCTGCGGCTGTTTGCCGAGGTTGCAGCAGCACGCGACGTCACGGGCCACTTGTGGATCGTCGAGCCGCAGCGGATCCGCGAGTACGACCCGGAGGGCTGA
>CAYRCM010000198.1:0-1476 GCA_964422715.1 uncultured Myxococcales bacterium
AGACCCGGCCATCCTAACCGAGGCGCGGCCGCGTTGTCATCCGCGGGGGCGGTGCGCGCCCGGCAGCCGGCTCGCCGGGCGGGATCCAGCGGCTTGGGCGGGGCAAGGCAGGGGTGGGGACGGGGAGCCTGCAGGGTCGGATGGGCGCGACGAGGGGGCGGGCGGTCCCCCGCGCGTGCGGGGGACGGCGCAGGGCGGGTGGTGGCGTCATCCTGCATCACAGCGTGGTCACGTCGTAGAGGAGCCGGCACGCACGCAGTGTCAGCGTGTCGCGGGTGGAGACCACGCTGTTGCTGCGGAGACGCGCGAGGAGCAGGTACGACTGGACGTCGTTGATGGTGAAGGGGGTCGAGAGCGTGACCTGCAAGGCGCGGGGCGATGCTGAGGCCGATTCCTGCGAGAACGTCACGGTGCCGAGGCTGTCGTACACCCCGGTCGCAAGATTGGGCCGCACGATCTGCACCTCGATGAGCCCATCGGTCTGGTTGTCGACGGCCCAGCACTGGATGGCTCTGACGACGCTGCCGGAGGGCAGCAGGATGGGCGCGGTGGCGTACTGCTGCACCGGCAGCTGCGCCCCCGGAGCATCGAAGTAGAGCCCCGCGGCCCCGCGCACGAGCGTCGGCCCGGCGTCGTTGGCCGTGACGAAGGTCTGGGTCGGCAGCATGAGCCCACGTTCACGCGGCGAGGTGTACTCGTAGCTGCCCGCCGTGCGCACGACCCCGCTGTTGGACACCGAAAACACCTGCTCCATCTCGGCCATGTCGCGGTCGAAGCGTTCGCCCGAGAAGAGGGTGCCCACGTCGGTAGCGACGGCCTTGATGACCGTGCCGGAGGGGGAGCCGCCGCTGGAGGAGCCAATGGCCTTGATTTCGGCGCCGATGGGGATGTCGGTCGGGTCGCCGCCGGACGCCGTCGCCAGGAGACCATGAGACGTCTCGGCCCGGCCGTTTGGCAAGTACAGGCTGGCCGAGGCCCGGACGCCCACCGTGAGGCTGCCCGCCAGCGCATCGGCGGCTGAGCGGGTCGCGCTGACGTCGACCCCGATGAGATCCGGCCCGTTGCTCTCGGCCCGCACCTCGAACCGGCCCCCGGCGACGTAGTCGAACTGGGTCCCGGCCACGGCCTGGACGATGCTGCGTACGCCGGCGACGTAGCTCGCGCGCGGGATGAGCGTGGTCCAGCGGTCCATGATGGCGACAAGGGCCTGCGAGAAGTCGTCGCCGGGCGTCGCCGAGAAGCCCATGAGCGGGTCGACGTTCCCCGTCACGGTCTGCCCCCGGAGGTCGTTCGGTTCGTCGTAGTAACCTTGGTCTTCCATGAGTTCGAGAGCCTCGGCCTCGGTGATCCCGTCGTCGCCATCGGCGAGGCTGGCGGGGATGCCGGTCAAGTCGGCCCACGAAACGGGAGCGGTGCTCGGACTGCCGTCGGCGAGGCGGCTTTCGATGGCGTAGCCGTTGTTGGCGACGTAGGCGT
>CAYRCM010000198.1:1576-11171 GCA_964422715.1 uncultured Myxococcales bacterium
CTGCCGTCGGCGAGGCGGCTTTCGATGGCGTAGCCGTTGTTGGCGACGTAGGCGTCGACCTGGGCTTCGGTGAGCACCTGGTCACCATCGGCGATGCTGGCGGGGATGCCGGTCAAGTCGGCCCACGAAACGGGAGCGGTGCTCGGACTGCCGTCGGCGAGGCGGCTTTCGATGGCGTAGCCGTTGTTGGCGACGTAGGCGTCGACCTGGGCTTCGGTGAGCACCTGGTCGCCGTCGGCGATGCTGGCGGGGATGTCGCTCAAGTCGGCCCAGGATACGGGGCCGGTGGCCGGATCGCCGTCGCAGAACTGGCCCTCGATGGCGTACCCGTTGTTGGCAACGAAGGCGTCGACCTCCGCTTCGCCGAGCACGTTGTCGCCGTCGGCGAGATCGGCGGGAATCTCGCGCAAGTCGGCCCAGGACACGGCGGCCGTGTCCGGATTGCCGTCGTTGAGCTGGGCTTCGAGGGCGTAGCCGTTGTTGGCGACGTAGGCGTCGACCTCTTCTTCGGTGAGCACGCGGTCGCCGTCGCCGATACCCGCAGGAATGCCGCTGAGGTCGGCCCAGGAGACGGTGGCCGTGGCGGGATTGCCGTCGTTGAGCTGGCTCGGGAGCACGTAGCCGTTGTCGGCGACGAAGGCGTCGACCTCGGCTTCGGTGAGCACGCGGTCGCCGTCGGCCAGGTCCGCCGGCACATCGCGGAGATCGCCCCACGATACCGGAGAGGTGAAGGGGCTGCCGTCGTTCAGGGCCGCGGCGTTGGCGTAGCCGTTGTTCGAAACCCACGCGTCGACCTGCTGCTCCGTGACGTTCGAGCCGCCCTGGAAGAGCTGCGGCGGCACGTCGACGATCTGGGTCCAATGCACGTAGCCATGGCCGTCGCTGATGCTGCCGTCGTTGGCGAGCAGGTCGCCAGGCACGAGGCCCTGCCAACTTTGGGCCTGCGCCGCGTGGAAGGCCCACGGCACCGCGCCGAACGGTTGGCGCGGCCCGAGCGGCCCCCCGTCGCCGATGGTCCATTCGAGCCACCGGCCTTCGGATGCGGCCAGATCGGCGAAGACGGGGTGCAGCGGCCGTTCGGGTGAGCCGAGCACGAGCAGGAAGTGCCCGTCCTCGACCTGGACGCCCGGGAACGTGTCGAGCCAGAGCGGTGTCGGGCAGGTGTCGTCGGGGCATGCGTACACGGCGGCCTGCATGGAAACGCTGCCATTGAAGGGTTGCCCGTCGGCCCGCAGCAGTTCACCGAAGTACAGCAGCCCATCGGTCGTCTGGGCCCGGGCCGGGCTCGCGAGGAGGGCCGCGACGAACACGGCCGCGCCCAGGGTAACCGTGCGAAGATGATGACGTTTCATGATGGATTCTCCCTGCTGAGCGCACTTGTCCCGCAAGGCGCTCGTTTGCCAGTCCTCGGACTTCTGACCCCGCGGGCACCCGCGCCGCAGGGCACAACGGTTGAGAAGGGTTCAGTTCATCGGAGCGAGGCCGATGAAGCGTCCGGCACCATGCAACTGGAACTGCGCATTCCGACTCGTGCCGCCTGCAAAGGCCGGGGTGAGGCGCACGCGCAGGCCCTGTACCGGGGGCGTGGACCCGTCGGGCGGCGGAGCGGCGCTGTCTCCGACCGTCGACGCGTCAGGATCGGGCTGGTTCGTCCCGCCGTCGGGGTTGCTGCCCCCATCGGAGCCGTCGGCACCGGGGGCTTGGGCGTCCCCGCCCGCGTCGGGGGCCTCGCCTCCCGCGTCAGGCGCCGGCGGGTTGCCGCCCGCGTCATCGGCCGGCGGTTTGCCGCCCGTGTCGGGCGCGCCGGCCTCGGTGCCGCCGTCGGGCGTGCCGGGGTTGGCCCCGGTATCGGGGGCGCCGGGCTCGCCGCCGTCGTCGTCGCTACCGGGCTCCTGGTCGTGTGCGGCGGCATCGGGGCTTGGCGTTGCGGCCCCGGGGCCCCCGGTCGTGCAGGCCGAAACCGCCACGACCCCGGCGAGAGCCAGAAGCAGAATGAGCGGAAATCGTCGTCTCATGAGGTCCACCCTCCCCGCCGGATAGACCGGCGCGCTGCGAAAAAGTCCAGCAATTTCGACGTTTTTGCGTCGTGTTGACCCGCTATTGAGCAAGTCGCATGCCAGGACCCGCCGCGGGGCCCGCCAACGCCGCGCAACGGCCCAGGACGCGGCCCTGCGCTCATCGAAGCGCGGCGTGGCAGCCAAGACGAGACGCGAAGCCGGGGACGACTGACCCCGAAAGCCGTCTTTTTCGCTGGGGAGAAGAGACCCAAGCACCGTTTTTTCCGGCCGACGCGGACGTCACGAGGGCCCCCGCGGCGAAGAATGCACGCAATTCCGCTTCCCCCGGGACGCTCGCCGCACCCGCGCGCGCCGGGCGGCGGTTGACGACGCGTGCGGCGCCGCCCATACTCGGCCGTCTTCACTCTCCCGGTTGGCGCGGTTGCCGCCCGACGCCCGGGCCGTCGCCGCTTCGCCGGAGCGCGCAGCGGCCCGAGAGGCGGCTCGCGATTTGGGGGGTACGCCGCGATGAGCCAGCCTCGGACTTCATGCGAAGACAGGTTCCGCCTGAGCCGAGCCGTCACCTGCGTCTGCCTGGTTGCCTCCACCGCTCTCGTGCCGGCGCACGCTGCCGGCAGCGGCCCCGGGCGCGCCCCGGGTGCAGCCCTCGTTCGGGCTGCGACCCTGCTCGGCGGTGGCGGGACCTCGAACGAGGATGCCTCATGCGTCGCCGCCGACGCGTTCGGCAACGTGTACGTCGTCGGCACGGCCACCCTGACCGATTTCCCGGTGACACGAGGCGCCTATGACCGCAGCGCCAACGGGCGGATGGACGTCATCCTGGCCAAGTTCAACGCGCAGCTGACCGAACTGCTCGCCGCGACGTATCTCGGCGGCAACGACGACGACCAAGGGCTCGGCGTCGCCGTCGACGCCGCGGGCCGCGTGTTCGTCACCGGCTACACGACCTCCAGCAACTTCCCTGCGACGTCCGGCACCTACGACCCGAGCAAGAACGGCGGGTTCGATGTGTTCGTGGCGCGCTTCGACAGCCAGTTGACGACCCTCCAGGCCGCAACCTTCCTCGGCGGCTACGCGGCCGACTACGGCAAGGCGCTGGCCCTCGGCGCGGACGGCCTCATCACCGTGGCCGGCGACTCGGGCTCTCCGGATTTCCCCATGCTCGCCGGTGGGTTCGACACCGGGATGACCGGTTCGAGGGACGGCTTTGTCGTTCGGCTCGATGCCGACCTGACGACGCTCGTGGCGGCCACGTTCCTCGGCGGCAACAGCCAGGATTTCATCAACGCGCTCGCCATCGGCCCGAGCGGCGACGTCTTCGCGGCCGGGACCAGTTGGTCGACCGACTTCCCCACGTCGGCCGGAACGTTCGACGCGAGCCACAACGGCGGCACCTACGACGGGGTCGTCGTGCGCTTGAGCGCCGACCTGACGACGCTCGTCGGCGGCACGTATCTCGGCGGCGCCGACGTCGACATGGGGCAGACCCTGGCCGTCGGGCCCGACGAGACCGTGTTCGTGGCGCTGCGCACCGAGTCGGCCGATTTCCCAACGACTCCGGGTGCCTTCGACCGCGATCTCGACGACTCGGGGCTGCCCGACGCGGCGCTCTGCCGCCTCAGCCCCGACTTCGCGGTGCTCGAGGCCGCCACCCTGCTCGGCGGGGTCGACACCGACCGGGCCTACGCGCTCGCCGTCGATGCGGCCGGGCGGCTCTTCGCGGTCGGCTCCACCGGCTCCCCCGATTTTCCGACGACCGGCCCGGCGCTCGGCCCCACTGCGCTCGGCACGTTCGACGCGTTCGTCTCACACTTCGATGCCGACCTGACCACGCTCGATTTCTCCGTGCGGCTCGGCGGCGACCTCGGCCACGACGGCCTCGACGACGTTCTGCTGGAGCCGGGCGGCACGTTGCTCGCCTTCGGCCACACGCAGGCGGCGGACTTCCCGACGACGCTCGGCGCCTACGACATCCGGCTCGACGGCCCCCAGGACTTCCTCGTGGCCCGGCTCGATTTCGACCTCGATGGCCTGTGCGCCGATCGCGGCGACGGCGACGGCGACAGCCTCCCCGACGGTTGGGAGCGCTGCGGCTACGATCACGACGGAGATGGCACGGTCGACGTCGACCTGCCCGCCATGGGCGCCGACCCGTCGCGCAAGGACGTCTTCGTCGAGGTCGACGCCATGGTCGACCCGGGCACGTGCCTCGCGGGCCTCTGCCTCGGCGGCCACGACCACCGGCTCGCCGACGCCGCCCGCAGCCTCGTCGAGACCCTGTTTGCCGACGCGCCCGTCGATGCGGGGGCCGGCATCGCGCTGCACCTCGACGCCGGCCCCGACGCACCGCTCACCTGGGGCGCGGCGTCCAGTTGGGGCCCGCTCAGCGACGGCGAACCGCTGCCGCACAGCGACACCTTGGTTGCCCCGGAAACGGTGTGGGACGAAGCCCTGCTCGCCGAACTGCGCGCTGCTGCCGTCGCTTCGGGCCACTTCCGCCCCGAGCGCGCCCCCATCTTCCACTACGCGTTGCTCGCGCACGATCTCGGCGGCGACCTGGTGGCCGGCACGTCGGGCATCTCGTTCGGCATCCCGGGCGCCATGTTCGTGACGAGCCTCGGGCAGGCCGACGGGCAGGTCGGTAGCGTGGGCCAGCAGGCGGGCACCTTCGCGCACGAACTCGGCCACAACCTCGGGCTCGGGCACGGCGGCGCCCCCGGCCCGGACGCGCAGAACTACAAGCCCAACTATCTGAGTCTCATGAACTACGCCTTCCAGTTCAGCGGGCTCTTGCGTGACGGCGAGTTCGGCCATTACGACTACTCGCGCTTCGGCGCGCTGCCGGACCTCGACGAGGCCCAACTCGACGAAAGCGTGGGGCTCGCGGGCGGGCCGGCTCTCGTCGGCTACGGCACCGTGTATGCGTGTCCGGACGGGCAGGGGGGCTTCGTGCGCCAGTGGGTGGCCGATGCAAACGGGCTCATCGACTGGGATTGTTCCGGCACCATCGAGACCGTGTTCGCGGTCGACGTCAACCGGAACGCCAGCGCTCTCGACCGCCTGACGAGCCACGACGACTTCGCGGCGCTCGGGTTTTCGGGCGCCGGGAGCATCGGCGGCGGCAAACGCGGGGTCGCGCCGAGTCAGCCGGCCGTCGGGCAGTTCCTCGACCCCGCGGTGCCCTTGAGCCCCTATGCGGTGACGCTTGCCGGCGGCGGGCTCGTCGTCGGCGCCCGTGGGTCGAGCACGACCCTGCCCCTCACCGTGCGCAACCGCGGCAGCGAAGCGGTCACCGTGCAGCTCGCGTTTGCGGGCGGTGGCTCCGGCTGGCTCGACGCCGGCGCCTTGCCGGCGACCGTCAGCCTGCCGCCCCAGGCCGAGGCCACCTTCCCGCTGCCGCTCACGTTCCCGACCACGCTGACGACGCTCTCCGAGCGCGACGTCATCACCGCCACCTGCCTCGAATCGCCGCGGATGAGCGACACGGCCACGTTCGATCTGCGGCTTGGGCCCTTCGCGCGGTTCGAACTCCATCCGGCCACGGGGCACCCGCCGCTCGCCGTCACGTTCACGGATTTTTCGGCCGGTGCCGTCACGAGTTGGCTCTGGGACTTCGGCGACGGCACGACGAGCACCGAGCCGGCCCCGGTCCACGAGTACGCGGCGCTCGGCAGCTACACGGTGCGGCTCACGGTCACGGGGCCCGACGGCAGCCGCGTGGCCGAGCGCCGCCGCATCGTGCGGGTGACCGAGTGGGCGTGCGTGCAGGACGGCGATGTGAATGTCGACGGCTATGTGTCGGCCGGCGATGCCCAGCAGGCCTTCTTGGTGACGCTCGGACTCACGACGCTGAACCCGAGCGAGCAGTGCGCCGCCGACTGCGACGGCGACGGCACGGTCACGGCCGGCGACGCGTCGGCCATCTTCGCCTATGCCTTGGGGGCGGGGGCGCCGTGCGTGGGGGCCGCCCGACGCCCGTAGGGGGCGCGGGCGAGCGCGTCAAAGCGGGATGCAGAGGCCCGTGTCGGCCGGGATGAGCGGGTAGCCGTAGTCGCGGCACTCGGCGTCGTTGCCGCACGGATGCGCGGTGGAGCAGAACGGCCGGCAGGTCTTGCCGACCATGTCGCAGCCGAGCCCGGGCTTGCAGTCCCACGTGTTGACGCACGCTTCGCCTTCGTTGGCCACGGGGTCGTTCGGCCGGTCGCAGTAGAATTCGAGGGCGGGGCTGTCGGTGGCCAGCGCCGGCGTGCACTTCAGGCCGGCGGCGCAGGCCGGGGCGAAAACGTCGCAGCCCTGCATGCAGGTGCCGATGTTGTGCGTGCCCCAGAACCGGGTGCAGACTTCGCCCGCGGCACAGTCGTCGTTTCGTGAGCAGGTCGGACGACAGCGCCGCTCGCTTTCGCCGCCCGCCGGCACGCCCCAACGCGTGCAGAACAGCCCGCGGTCGCAGGTGTCGTCGCCCACCTTGTTCGTGGGGCGCGTGCAGCCTTCGCCGGCCGCCGCGGTGCCGCGCAGCGCGATGCACTGCTCGACGTAGTAGCCGAACGGGTCGAGCAGCGCCGCGCACTTGTGCGCCGGGTCGGCGCAGCCCTGGGCGGCCTGCGGGTCGAGCGCGCACTGGGGCAGCCACGTCTCGCCAACGACGACCTCATCGGCCGCGTCGAGTTGCTCGGCCGCCGCCCCGACGGTCGCCGCGACGATGTTGGCCGCGAACGCGAAGTCGAGGTCTTCGGGCACGTCGGGCCCGCCGGTGCAGTGGTAGTGCGGGTTGCGCATCTCGGCGGTGTCGGTGAGCATGAGCGCCGGGGCACCCATGGTCCAGAACGAGGCGTGGTCGGAGCGCTTGAGCACGTCGGTGGCTGACGACGTGCGCATCCAGCCCGCGAGCGGCACGAACAGCGTCGGCAAGCCGACCTCGGCGCCGTAGCGCACGAGCGCTTCGCCGGCCGCCGTGGCGTCGTCGCCGCCGAAGACCGCCAGGAAGTCGCCCCGCCCCTCGCGCGCCGCCAGGAACTCGCCCGCCGCCGGGAAAAACGCGTCGAAGCCGTCGGGCATGGTCTGGGAGCCCGGCACGTCGCTCTTGTAGCCGATCATCTCGAACACGAAGGCCACGACGTACAGCTGGCCGGCCGCGGCGGCCGTCTGGGCCATGGCGTGCGAGCCCGCGCGGCCCGATTCCTCGTCGTCGAAGCAGGCCACGACCAGCGTGCGCGCAAACGAGCCGCCTGCAAGCACCCGCGCCGCTTCGAGCACCCCCGCGATGCCACTGGCGTTGTCGTCGGCGCCGGCACAGAACGGGACGTGATCGTAGTGGGCGCCGATGAGCACGCGTTCGTCGGGTCGGCTGAGTCCCGGCAGTTCGCCGATGACGTTGACCCGGCCGCCGAAATCCTGGCGCGTGACGGTGTAGCCGAGTTCGGCGAAGCGCGCGGCGCACAGGTCCTGTACGGCCTGCCAGTGGGCCGTGCCCGGAACGCGTTCCTGGGCCACCGTGCGCAGGTCGGCCTCGACGCGCGGCGTTTCGACGCACGCCACGAAGGCAGCCGGACTGCCGGTGCCGCACGTCGCGGGGCCCGTGTCGCCCTGCGGGGTGTCGCCCTGCGGGGTGTCACCTTGCGGGGTGTCACCTTGCGGGGTGTCACCTTGCGGGGTGTCGCCTTGCGGCGTGTCGCCTTGCGGGGTGTCGCCTTGCGGCAGGTCGGTCGGCGGGACGACCTCGGGAATGAGCGTGTCGCCGAGGCCGTCGGCAGCCCACTCGGCGTCGTACCAGGCGGCGTCTTCGCAGGCCGCGTCGCAGGGCGCCACTTCGGCGTCGAAGGCGGCGTCGGCCACCCCGTCGGGGCCGGGGCCGGCGGTGTCGCCGGGCCCCGCGGCGTCGCCCGCCCCCTGGCTGTCTCCGCCCGAACAGGCGCCGGGCCCGACGAGGAGCAGCACCGCGCCGAGGCCGCACCCAAACGCGCGCAGGGCGGCCCACATGGTCCGGTTTCCGTGGGTTTCTTTGCTCATAACTGCGTTCATCCCTTCCGTTGGTGCAGCGAGTTTCGCGCCATCTTTCGGAATGCGCGATGGCGCCGCAGCGAATCGACCCGTGGCCCCCGATCTACGCCGAAGCGCCCGGAAAGGGAAGCCGGCGCGCCGAGCGCGCATGCCTGGGCGACGGGCCGCCGCAGGCAAACGCTCCCCGCAACCGACCGCCGTGGACAGGGGGCGGGCGCGGCAACTACCGCACATAGATGGTGACGATGTGGCCTGCCCAGTCGTCCGTACCGTCGCCGTCGATGTCGAGGTCGCCGGCATTCCAGGCGTCGTCGTCGAGCAGGCTGCCGATGCCCGAATCCCAGTCGGGCGTCTGCGTCGCAAAGCGCACGTTGCTGCCGCCCTGATAGGCCGTGTTGATGCCGAACAGCCCGTCGGGGTAGGGCGTGCCGTCCCGCATCCGGAACGGATGGTAGCAGCCCGGGTTGGCGTACACGAGCAGCGAGAAATTGTCGGCGCTCTCGGGGCACGTCGCCAGGGTGCACGCGGCGTACGGCACGTTGAACACGGGCAGTTCGCTCAGGTACTGGCGCAGCGGTCGGCCGCCGAGCAGGGCGTCGGTCTGGACGAGCCGGTATTCGCTGCCGCACAGCGCCGTCTGGTCGACGAACAGCAACTCGTTGCCGGCGACCCGCGCGTAGGTCTCGTAGAGCACGTCGCTGCCGCTCGTGAGGCTGAAGTCGGCCGTGTTTCCGAGGGTCGTGGCCGTCGTCCAGACGTTGTAGAGCAGGTTTTCGGCGTCGGCGCCGTTGACCTTGGCGACGAGCGTCCAGCCGCCGCCGTCGGTGGTCATGTCGCAGTAGGCCCGGATGGGCCCGCCGCCGGCTGGCGTGAGCCAGTAGTCGGCGCCATCGCCCTGCGCATCGCCCGCGTCGCGAATGGCCTTGCACGACGGGGGATACGCGTAGGCCACATAGCCCGCCCCGCCGCCGCCACCACCGGCCCGCTGGTCGGTGCCGGCGCAGGTCGCCGGGGCCCCATCCGCCTGCACCGCGCCGAAGATCTGGAGCAGTTCCGAATGGGTCACCTCGATGATGGCCGCTTCGAGGCGCACCGCGCCGCCGGCCCCCGAGCCGCCGCAACCCTCGCGCCAGATCTGGCCGGCCTCTGCGCCGGGGGCGCCGTCGGCACTGACGCGGCCGTCGACCTGGATGGCGGGCGAAAGGAGGTACACGATGCCGCCGCCGGCCCCGCCCGCGGCGCCGACGAAGCCAAAGGCGCTGCCGCCGCCGCCGCCGCCGCCGCCGCCGTAGTGCATGACGGTGAGCGCCGCCTCGCCGAAGCGACCGCCGCCGCCGCCGCCGCCGCCGCCGTAGTTGCAGCCGGCGCAGCCGGAGCCGCCGCCGCCGCCCGTGGCGCCCGAGCCTCCCGCACCGGCGCCGCCACAGACGTTCTGGCCGGCACTGCCGGCGGCCCCGCCATGGCCCCCGGGACAGCCGGAGCTGCCGCCGCCGCCGGCGCTTTGGCCTGCGGAGCCGCCCGCGCCGCCCTTGCCTGCGTAGTACTGGACCGCGGTGCAGCCCGTGGCCCCGCCGCCGCCG
>CAYRCM010000199.1:0-11166 GCA_964422715.1 uncultured Myxococcales bacterium
AGGCTCGGCCGCAGGCGCGGGCTCGGCCGCGGGCGCAGGCGCCGGAGCCGCGGGCGCCGGTTCAGCCGCAGGCGCGGGCGCCGGAGCCGCCGCGGGTGCCGTAGCCGCGGGGCTTCCGTCCTCGCCGGGGGCCGGTTCGGTGGGCATCGGCGGCTGTTCCTTGATCTCCTTCTGCATCTTCTCCATCAGGTCGATTTTCTGGAGAAGCATCTGCTGGCGCTCGGCGGGCAGGCAGTTCTTGGCCGCCAACCCCTTCATTTCGGCGATGGCCGTTTCGGCCTGGTTCAGCCGCGCCTCGAAGATTTCGATGATGCGCTCGTTCAGCACGCAGCGCTTGGGGTCGAGACCGAGCGCCTTGCGGTAGGTGGCGATGGCGTCGTCGAACTTGAGGAGGCCGTAGAGACTGCTGCCAAACCCGATGAGCGCCTCGACGTTGTCGGGCTGCGCACGCAACACGTATTCGTACTGATCGCGAGCGCGTTCGTAGTCGAGGAAGTTGAGGTAGATGGCGCCCACGTTGAGACGCGCCTCGAGGTTGTCGGGGTCGGCTTCGACCGCCTTCTGGAAGTGCACGACGGCCGGCGGGAGTTTGCCCAGGTTGACGTAGACGATGCCGAGATTCGTGTGGGCCTCGGTGGAGTTCGGGTCCTGTTCGAGGACCTTCCGTTCAAAGATCCACTGCGCGATTTCGGTTTTGCCACGCTTGAGGTTGATGAGGCCGCGGGTGTTGAGCGCTGCAACGTTGAGCGGCTCGAACGTGAGCACGCGCTTGACGTAGTCTTCGGCGGTGTCGAGGTCGTCCTTCATGAACCAGTAGAGCGCCAGCGCGTTGTTGGCGGCGACGTTGTCGGGATCCTTGGCCGTGATGGAGTCGAACTGGCTCTTGCCCTGGCTCATCATCTGCTGGGCCAATGCCTGGTCACCGCGACCCAGCGCCTTCTTGGCCCGCGCGAGGTAGATCTTGCCGATGTAGGCCTTGACGTCGTCGTTGCCCGGATTGGCCATGAGGGCGCGCTGGTATACGTCGAGCGCCTCGTCGGGGCGGCCCTGGCGTTCGCGCGTCATGCCGAGGTTGAAGTAGGCTTCGAGAAAATTCTTATCGAGTTGGATGGCTTTCTCGAACGCCTGGGCGGCCGTCGCGTAGTCGGGCGGAGTCTGGTACACCGCAAGCACGCCCTGGCGGAACTCCTTCTGGGCGTCGGTATTGATCTGTTCGAGGAACTCGGGCTCGGCGAGTTCAACAACCTCGCGAATGACGAATTCCTCTTTGGGGGCCTGAACTCCCTTTGGCGGCTGGACCGGCTGGTCGGTCTTGACCGTCGTGGTGGTGCTGGGGCCGCAGCCGCCGGCCCCCATGACGGTGAGCAGGGCCAACGCTGCCAGGGGCCTCATGCTTCGCATGGTTCGGTCTCCTTCGCCCGTTCTCCCATTCGCGTGGCACCGGGTGGGGCGTCATGGGCCCGGGCTTTGCGAGCGATCGTTCTCTTGCCATTCCCCGCGCCGTGCGCGGGCCTGGCCGGCACTACGGATTGTCGTTCTCGCCTTCGTCGGTCTCGGGCGCATCATCGTCGGAGGACGGTTCGGGCGCGGTCCCCGGGAGATCCTCGCCTTTGCGGAACTTCTTCTGCACCCACTTCAGGATGTTGACCGTCTCGTCGCCGCGGCGCAGGGTGCGAACGAAGTTGGCGGCCATGAGCGTGTCTTTTTCCCAGCCGGCACGCACCGCGTCTTCCTTGGCGATCGGGAATTCCTCGGGGCTCAGTTTCGACATGTACATGGCGCACTCTTTCGAGCACTCGTTGTACACGTTCTTCTCGCGCGCCAGGTTGAGCGCCTCTTTGAAGGCGACGAGCGCTTTCTCTTCGAGAGGCTGCATCGTCTCTTCGAGAATGGCGTAGTACATGTCGACCTGGTCGGGGTAGGCCAGCAGGGCCTCGGGCGGCTCGACCTTGCTGAGGGCTTCCTTGAATTCGTAGTACAGCATGCCGAGGCGCCAGGCGGCGCAGGCCGACCAACCGCCGGACTTGTAGCTGAGCACGGCTTCGTACGCCTTTTCGGACGTCTGCAGCATCTCGGCCTTCTTCGTAAGGACGGCCTTCAGCTGCGCCGTGGTGCGCGCTGCCCGCAGATCGATGGCAACGTAGTCGAGCCAGATGTACTCGGCGAGTTCGTACGCGGCCTGGGCGGCGTAGTGCCGCGCGGGCGACTTGGCGGCCTTGTCGGCCGGCATCTTGCCGAATTCGCTGAGCGCGAGCTGGCATTCTTTGACGGCGGCCTTGCGGTTCGCGACCACGTCCATCTTCTTCGACAGCAGACAGGCGCGCGTGTAGCCTTCGACCACGAGGTCGCTCGAGGCCGGGAACTTCTGGGCGAAGGCCACGTAGTGGTCGTGGGCGGCCTTGCGATTGGCCAGCGCATCACCCTCGATCTCGTGAACCACGCCGATGCGGAAGAAGACGGTCGGCACGTCGGTGACCTCTTTGCGCTTCGCGAAGAGTTCGACGTACTTCTTGTAGTTGCGAATGGCGCCGGCGTAGTCCTTCAGAGCCTCGCGCAGCAGGCCCGCGTTGCGCAGCGCATCGGGCGCCCACTTGGTCGTCTTGAATTCGCCACCGGCAAGGTCTTCCCAGATTTCGGCCGCGTCTTCGAACTTGGTCTGGCTCTCGTAGATCTGCCCGATCGTGAACATCGACTCGGGCGCGACCTCGGTGCGCTTGAATTCCTTGGCCACGCGCCGGTAGGTCTCGACCGCCTTCTGAACCTTGCCGCCACGGGCGTAGATGCCCGCCAGGTTGTGGAGCACCTTCGCGGCGAGGTCGGGGTTCGAGCGCCGGAACTCGGTGAGCAGTTTCTGCATCTGCGCCTCGGCCTCGCCGAACTTGCGCAGTTTGGTGAGGTCGCGCGCCTGCTCGTTCATGGCAATGGCGACGAATTCCTCGAGTTTCTTCTGCGGGTACACGCCGAAGTTGCGCGCCGCGATGAGTTTGCGCGCCCACTCTTCGACTTTGTCCCAATGGCGCAGGCGCCGGTAGCCGTCGAGCAGATAGCCGACGGCCCAACCCGCGAACTCGTGTTTCGGGTCGTACTCGAAGATCTTGCGCAGACGGACGAGCGCTTCCTCGATCTGGCCGTGCTCGTAGAACACCTCGGCCGCGACGTACATCATGGCCGGGATGTCGTTGACCGCGGCTTCCATACGCTCCTTGGCTTCCTTGTCGGCCTGTACTTTCTTCCAGGCTTCGGCGTCGTTCTTGAGCGCGGTGATGAGGTCGACGTAGTGATCGGCGGCCTCGGTGTACTTCTTTTCGAGTTCGTGGAGCTCGGTGCGCTTGACGTGCTCTTCGCGCTTCTTCACCTCGGCGGCCGAGAGCTTCTCGCGCTTGACGGTGCTCCCCGCGGCCTTCTTGCCATCGGTGCGCGCCGGCCGCAGCCCGGCTTGCACCATCAGGTCGTAGTAGCAGTCGATGATGGCGCGGGCCGCATCGGCCACGTACTTGCCCTTCTTGTCCTTCTTGATGACCTCGGCGTACTGCTCGGCCGCGCGCGCGAAGTCCTTGACCTCGTTCGCAAGGATTTCGGCGTACCAGAAGTTGACGATGTAGGCCTTCTCGCTGTCGGGATAGTACTTGAGGAACTTCTGATAGTAGTCGGCAGCCTTGGTGTACAGCTCGGGCCGGCTCTCTTTCTGGGCCTTCAGGTGGTATTGGTTTGCCAGGTAGAGCAGCGAGTTCTCGCCCAGGTCGCGAGCCTCGTCGAGGGCTTCCTGGTTCTTCTGGTTCGCCGCCCACCACGGGCCGGTCAGCCGCAGGTACTCGACCGCCTCGTTCATGCGGTCTTCGATGTTGGTCGGGTCGTTGATTTTCTTATAGACTTCGATGACTTGCGAGAAGTAGTGCGGGACGCGGTGGCTCGTGGCCTCGTGCTCGATCAGGTGCGAGTAGAGTTCGATCGCTTCCTGGTCTTTGTCCTGTCCCACGTAGAGGTCGGCCAGTTTGCGCAGTTTGCCGTAGGCTTCTTCCTCGCCGACGACGGAGATGAAGTATTCGCGGGCGCGCTGCCAGCCGTTGTCGACCTCGGCGTAGGTAACCACGAGATCGTTGAGTGCCTGGGCTCGGAACTCGATGGCCGTCTGGCCGGAGATCATCTCGACAACGTTCTGGAAGGTCTCGATGGCCTTCTCGAACTCGCGCAGGTTGAAGTACACCCAGCCCAGCTTGTAGAGGGCGTAGTTGTACATGGTGGCGGACTTGTAGTTGTTGATGATCTTCTCGTAGTTGACCTTGGCGTAGTAGAGCGAGTTGTTCTCGAAGTAGTACTCGCCGAGCGCCAGGTAGGCGTCCGCGATGTAGCGGCTGTTCGGGTAGTTCTGGACGAGCTTCTGGAAGTACTGGACGCCCTGCTTCTGCAGTTCGCGGTCGCCCTTGCCCTTGCCCATCTGGAGCGCGCCACGGCCGAGGTAGTAGATGACCTCGTCGATGCGCCCATAGTTCGGGTATTGCTGAATGATCTTGCGGTAGTACTCGAGGGATACCGAGTAGTCCTCTTGGGGTTCGACGGGCTTCACCTGCAGCGTGCCGCCTTCGAAGGCGTCGAGCTGCTTGTCGTACTCGCGCCGCGCCCGCAAGTATTGGTATTTGTTTTCTTCCCAATAGGCCTCGGCCAGGCGGAAGAAGAGGTCGGCCTTCTCGGGGTGGTAGGGGTTCTTGCGCAGGATGTCTTCGAGCGTGGCGATCTTGCGCTGCCGCGCCTCGGACTTCTTGAACTGCAGGGCGTCAACCTCGGCATTGAACGCCTCGGATTCGTACTGCTCCTGCGTGTAGGCTCCGCGCTGGAGCTCAGCGCCCGCCTCGCCGCCCTCACCACCCTCATCCCCCGATTCGATCTGCGCGCGTGCGCTGCCCGCCAGGAGGAGCAGGGCCGCTGCAAGCGTCGCCCCGAAAAGGCGGGGACGCCATTGTTTCACGGACCTCATTTCTTACACGCCTCCCTCAGGTAGCTGCGGAACCCGCCGATCTCGTCGCGCCAATACTCCCCCTCGAACGGCCATTCGAGCGAGTCGTCGCCGACGATGGCGATGGTGCCGCCCTCTTCCTCGTCGACCTTGATGACGGCGTACAGGTGCTCGATCACCTTGTTGGACACGACTTTCTTGGCACGCAACTGCTCGATTTCGGCCGGCTTCAGGGTGCGCAGCACTTCCTGGCCGTCGATGAACTTGATGATCTCGTCGTCGGTGGCCTTGCGCTTGACCAGGAGCAGAATGGTGTTGATCTTGGCCTCGCGTTCCTGGCGCTGGAACACGTCGGCGGTCTGTTCGTCGATGGCGTTGATTTCGACGTCGGCGAGATCGACTTCGATTTCCTTGACTTTGATGATGTACTCTTCGATGTCGGTGTCGACTTCCTTGAGGAGCTGCTGGATCTTGATGCCGATTTCGTTGACAGCGCTCTGGTGCAGCGCCTGCAGCTCGGGGCCGAGCTGCTGGCCCAGCTGCCCGAGGTCGCTGCGGTTGCGCTCGACGTCGGCCTGCTCCTTCTCGATCTGGGCCACGGTGCGATAGAGGTTGTAGAACTCGACGTTCGACAGCACGGGGTAGGTCAGCATGGCCGGCAGACCGTTCGCATTCTGGCCACCGCCCGCCTTCACCGCCCCCAGGAAGCCCTCGTAGTAGTCCTTGGGCGTACGCATGCGGAGCATGAACTGTTTGAGCGGAATGCCAGCCGCGGCAACGTTCTCGCTGAACTGCCTGAGCGCAGCCTTGGCGAGTTCGTAGTGGCACATGTTGAGGTAGACCGTGGCTTCGAGGATCCACAGTTCGGGATAGAAGTACTTCGTGAAGTACGGCGAGTGCAGGACCTGGAACGTGCCGATGGCGCGCGAGTAGTCGCCCTTGAGGAAGTAGGTCCAGGCCGACTCGTAGAAGGCCCGGGAGAGTTTCTGCGAGCGCTGCGGGATTTTCTTGTAGTAGTAGATGGCCCCGTCGTAGTTGCCGCTTTCGTAGGCGATGCGCGCGAGCGCCAGGTAGGCGTTGTCGGCGATGCGCACGTCGGACTCGTTGCGTTCGGTCGCGAGAACGGCCTGCTGGAAGGACTCGACCGCCGACTTGTACATCTTGTTGCGGACCTGGACGAGGCCGATGAGGTAGCGCGCCGCGGCGTAGTCGGCGGCGCTGTCGGAGACCTGGTCAAGGTACTTCACTGCCAAGGCGAAGTTGTTGTAGTCATAGAAGAATTCGCCAAGGAAGTAGTTGTACTGATCCTGGAAGTGACGGCTGAAAGAGGCCA
Organism: uncultured Myxococcales bacterium; assembly: GCA_964422715.1. Lineage (GTDB taxonomy): Bacteria > Myxococcota_A > UBA9042 > PWKZ01 > CAYRCM01 > CAYRCM01. The sequence goes on from CAYRCM010000199.1 coordinate 6,285, forward strand.
CGAAGAACTTGGTGAGTTCTTCGAGGTCGGGCGGGGAGTAGTTGATGCGCTGACGCAGCGTGCGCAACTGTTCAAACGCAGGCTGGAAGAAGGGCCGTTCGGGGCCCTCTTTCAGCACGTCGACGAGTTTCTTGGCGGCACTCTGGTAGAGCCCCGCTTTGGCGAGGGCGTTGGCGATGCCGAAACTCGCGGTGTAGTACTCCTCGGTGCCCGGACCGAAACCGCCCGTGGAGAGGAAGTCCTGAAACTGCTGGATGGCGGGAACCCACTCGCCGTCGTCGGCCAATTCCATGGCCTTGCTGAGGCGGCCCTGCGCGAAGGCCTTGCGCTGGGATTCCTGGGCCCGCCGGATCTCGTCCTGCATCTTCAGCGCGTCTTGCCGGGCGCGTTCCTGTTCGGCCGCGAGTTCCTCCGGCGACTTCTGTACCACCGGCGCGGGGGCGAGCGGGGCCGCGGGGGCCACCGGCGCGGGCGCGACGGGAGCCGGCGCCTGACCGCCGCCGAACCGCTGGGGCGTCTCCATCATGAAGCGGATGACGCCGTCGGGCACGCCGGCCTGCTTGAGGCTCAGCATGTCCTGCACGGTGATGTTGAAGATGGACTGGTCCTTCTGGATGGCCTTCACGATCTCGCTTTCGGAGATGCCGAGTTTGGAGAGCGTGATGACCTCCTGGACCGTGATCGCGCGCGCCGCGACGGGAGCCAGAAGGGCCGCGACGAAGGAGACAACTGCGAGCGATCGTGCGATGCGCATCCGAACAGCCTCCACCGGGAAGAACGTTCCCGCCCTTGGGACCTATTTCGGGGCCGCGGTGAGGAAACTGACGCCCAGCGTCAATTCCATCGGATAGGAAACGCCCCCCCCTTCGGCCTGATAGAGGAACGTGCGCCAGTCGAGCCGGAACGCCAGCCAGTCGAGAATGAACATGCGGACGCCGGCTCCGATATTGAACGCGAAGAAGTCGACCTTGGGCTTGTAGTCGTCCTTCGGCGACTCGCGGATCTCGGTGCCGACGAGGTTGTAGCCGAGCGACAGGTTGAGGTCGAACTGCAGCAGGTCGGCGTCCATGGCCCCGACCTTGCCGTGGAACAGGTTCCAGGCGGCCGCAAGCCCCGCGTACCACTGAAGTTTCTGTGGCAGGTTGGTCTCGATGGATACGCGTTCCTGGCTGCTGACGTAGCCTTCGAGGTTGGTCTTCATGCTGGCGCAGTAGGCGCCGAACACTTCGAGCGACCAGTCCTCGCGGAAGAACCAGTTGTACCGCAGGCCGGTCGGGAAGTAGATGAAGAAGTCGTCGTTGGGCACGACGCCAACGTACGGCGTGAACTCGTGACGGCCGTCCTTGCGGATGGTGCGCTTCTGGATCACGCGCACCTTGCGCTGGGCCGCCCAGAACCGATCCGGGTCGCCCGTGGGCTTGATCGCGCTGTCCTGCGCCAGGGCCGCGCCCTGCTCGAGGCACAGCAGCAGGACCATGGGTGCGAGCCAACGGACTTTGGTGCCGATGTGCGCCATCCTGGTTTCCCCTCTCGGCTACAGCCGGAATTCGAAACCCCACGAGATCTCGTTGGGGAACTGGAAATCGCCTGAGAAGTCGTCTTTGTAGAGATAGGCCCGGTAGTCGAGCCGGAAGCCGAGCCAGTCGAGGAACATCATGCGGATGGTGCCCCCGATGTGGCCGCCGGCCGCGTTCCAGCGGGTCTCGGCCTTGTAGCCCTTGCTCTCGCCGTCGTAGACCTGCGGCTCGCTCACGATGACGCTGTAGCCCGCCGCCAAGCCGACGGAGAAGTGCAGCATCTTCGCGCTGAGCACCTGAATCTTGCCGTGGAAGGGCAGAAACAGGACGCTCACGCCCATGTTGGCCACGCTTTTCTGCGGCGGCCGGTCCTGCAGGGCGTTCTTGGAGAGAAAGTCCTGCAACTTGGAGGGGCGGTTGAGGAAGTAGGAGCCGAAGACTTCGACGCCTACGTACTCGTGCGGGAACCAGTTGGCGCGCAGGCCAATGGGCACGTAGACGTAGAAGTCGTCGTTCGGAATGACCGCCCCGAACGGCGAGATGCCCCAGCGGAACGCGTTCTGCCGGATGGGTTTCTCGACGATATTCCCTTCCCGCTCGGTTCCCCAGTAGGCCTCGAGTTCGGAATCGATGTTGAGCGAGTTCGCTCGCGCCGCGTCCGGGAACAGAAGCACCAGGAGCAGCGCCACACCGGTGATGCGCCTCATCGAACCATCCCCTTGGTGGTCGGTGACCTGTCAGAGCGTTCGCCTTGCACGGCGGTCAACCTTCCTTACGTCGTCGGCTGCTACGAAGCCGGGACCCCTGCGACACAGAATCCGCCGACACACTGCCCGGCCGTGCCGTTCGCGAAGCTGCACGGCTGGTTTTCGTTGCCGGCCCGCGGAATGCCGCCCGAGACGCAGAGACGCTGGTCCTCGGAGCAGTACTCGCGGCAATCTTTGTGGTTTTCGTCGTAGCCGGGGCAGACCCCGGGATCGGCCGGGTCGCACTGCTTGGCAAACACGACACGCTGGTCCCAGTTGGGGGTGTCCGATTGCCCGCTGCCGGTTCCACGCGCGTCGGCGCCGATGTCGAACCACGCGTCTTCGTTGGAGTTGCTCAGACCGCAGCCCTCGTTGCGCTCGGCGCTCGGCCGACCGGCCAGCAAGCGGAGCAGGCCCGACAGGCTGAGGATCTGGCCGCGCTGGACCTGACCGCCGGCATCGCTCAACGGGTCGAAGCGCAGGCGCACGACCCAGTAGCCGGCGAGCGCGTAGCGGACGCGCGACAGGGCCTGCTTCATGGCGGCGTCGAGCTGCTGGGAGCGCGTGATCTGCGGGAAGTCGCGGCTGTTGATGAACTGATACTGACCGCCCGTCATGCAGGCCATTTCGACCTGGTGCGGGTCGTGGCTCGGATAGCCGACCGCCTGGAACTGCACGAAGTTGACGTGCACGTCGGAGTCGACGATGGGCGCGCCCGTGGTCTGGTCGCGCTGCGGACAGTCGGGGTAGGCCCCAGGACGCATCCGGCAGAGCACGTCGTGGTAGGTGCGGCTGTTGGCGCAGATGCCCGTTTCGCGGTCGAGGTAGTCGCCGAGCGAGCAGGTGTCGGGGCCGTCGGAGACGACCACGATGTGCCGGGCCGCGGCGGTCTGGGCCTTTTCGTTGTCGGGGTCGCTCAGGAAGCGCCAGGCTTCTTCGACGGCCGCCCAAAGCGGGGTGCGGCCGTATTCCTTGCCCTGGAGCGTGTCGAGCGCGTTGAGCGCCAGGTCGCGGTTGCGGCCGAAGCAGGCGGTTTCGAGCTCGCGCAGGTCGCCCGTGACGGCTCCCGTGCCCGGGTCGCAGACCACCCGCAGCCCGTCCTTCTCGTTGTAGGACATGACGAGCAACCGGTCGTCTTCGTTGAGCAAGTCGATGAACCAGCGTGCCGCTGCAAGGCGCAGCCCCTTCGGGTCGGAAGCCACGGACGCCAGGTCGGGCGCCGTGCCGATCGGCGGGTCTTGGGTTTCGGGGTAGCAGCCGAGATACGACGGCGTGAGGTTCTTGTACACGCACTTCTCGGCGACACACGCATTCTCGGTGAGGGGATCGCCGTCGTCGCAATCGTCCTCGCTCGTGCAGCGCTCGGGGCATTCGGGGTACTGCGTGGAGCAGTTGGTGACGAGGCACGCGGGGTCGCCCACGACGTCGGCGTGGCGGCACAACCCGCCGACGCAGGTGTCCTCGGTGCAGTTGTCGGGGTTCGGCGTCTCGTCGCAGTCGAAGTCGGTTTCGCAGCCGGTCGTGGTGTTGGCGTCGCCGACCCCGCAGATGTGGCCGCAGGCCTCGACGGACTGGTCGGGGCGGCAGACGTGGATGCAGCGGCCGGCCGGGCCGCAGGTGTCCTCGGTGCACGGGTCGCCGTCGTCGCACGGGTTGGCGGGGCAGGTGTGCCAGCAACGGCCGTCGGCGCCGCAGGTGTCGACGGTGACCGTACTGCGGTCTTCGCAGCGCGCCACCGTGAGGCCGTTCATGGAGCCGGACTGGTCGACGAGCATCACCACGGCGATGGGGCGGCCGCGGCCGTCGACGGGCGATTCGTCGGGACCCGTCACGTGCGAGACGTATTCGACCCGTCCGGTGTCGGCCGACGGCGTCGTCTGCGGCCCGGAACAGGCCGGCTGCGCGGCGCCGAGGTCGGGGTCGGGATAGGGCTCGACGCACTGGAAGCGGGTTTCGACGCAGCGCGGGTTGGCCGTGCTGAGCACGGCGGTATCCGGGCCTACCGGGGCGCCGGGCATGGCGATGAGCTGCTTCTCGACGCGGTCGCCCGGCCGAATGGACACGTCGCGGTCGGCGCGCCCCTCGGGCAGGGTGCTGAGCAGATTGAAATGGATGGCGACCCCCGCCAAGTCGTCGGCCTGGTTCTGCCGGCAGGAAGTCACGAGGTCGTCTCCGGCGGCGCCGGTGCCCCCGAGGGTCTGCACTTTGTCGAAGCGGACCGGACGCGGGGTGAACTTGGCCGTGGAGTCACACCGCTCTGCAAGGCCCATCAGGGCCACCGCCGCGGCGCTGAAGAGCAGCCCTCGGACCGCGCGGTTCAGGGAATGCTTCATGGAATCCTCTCGCCGTCTGCCAAGATTCCTGGAGCTCCAGGGTGTTTCGACGCCTGGGCCGCAACGCAGGGAGCCCCGTTCGCGAGCGCCCAAACAAAGGCGAATCTTGTATCGCGGTTCGGTTTCCAGTCAAACGTTTTTTTCGGGCCTCGGGCCATGGCGCCGTTTTCGGGGGGCCGCATCCGGGGCCCCGAACGGGGCGGCCGCGCCCCGCGGTGCGCCTGGCCGGGCCTTCGCGCGCCTCGGGCGCGGCGCCGCGCCGCGCCGCCGGGCACGACCGCAGGGG
>CAYRCM010000200.1:0-11157 GCA_964422715.1 uncultured Myxococcales bacterium
CCACTTGTGGATCGTCGAGCCGCAGCGGATCCGCGAGTACGACCCGGAGGGCTGAGAGGCTATCCGGCCCCGCCTTGCCGCGCCGGGCTGGCCGGGTTGGCAGGGCGATGGCTGGCGGCCGGGGCCGGCCGTGGGGCTCAGGGCCGCGACGGCCCCGGCAGGAGGACGGAGACACGATGACGACCTTCAAGTCGCTGCGAGTTCTCGTGGTCGCGCTGGCGGCGACGCTGCTCTACGTCACGCTGCGCTATCCGGTCTTCAAGGGCGTCCCCTGGACCGACTACCCGGCCTACGTCGTCAACAAGGCGCTCGCCTGGACGGCGGTGTGGCTATTTCTGGCGGCGGCGCTCGCCGGTCGGCGCGGCAGAGCGCACCCGGGTCCGAGCCCGGCCACCTACCTGCACCAGGCGTTTGGACTCGTCGTTGCACACGTCATCCTGAGCCTGGCACTCATGGGCGAAACCTACTACGCCTCGATGTTCGCAGGCGCGAAGCTGACGCTCACGGCCTCGTTCTCCGTGCTCGCCGGATCGCTCGCCACGGTCGCGGCCGTGCGCGTGGTGCAGGGGGGTGCCGAAGGCCGCCGGGCCCACGGGCTGCTGGTACTGCTCTGTGCGCTGACGACGGCGCACCTCGGCGCGAAGGGCGGCGCCAAGTGGTTCGATGTGGCGGGTTGGCCGGGCGGCCTGCCGCCGGTGACACTGCTGAGTTCGCTCGTGAGTCTCAGTGCCGGCCTCGTGGCGCTGCGCACCGCGCTCAAAGGAACAGCAGCAGACTGACCGCCATCACGCCCATCCCCATGAGCAGCCCCACGATGGACGTGTGGTGCGCGCCGTACTCGCGCGCGGTCGGCAGCAGTTCGTCGAGCGAGATGAACACCATGATGCCGGCCACCCCGGCAAACAGGAGACCGAAGGTCGCGGGCGTGAACAGCGATTGCAGCAGGAGCCAGCCGACCAGCGCCCCCAGAGGCTCGGACAAGCCGCTCAGAAACGACCAGAAAAACGCCTTCTTGCGGCTCTTCGTGGCGTAGAAGATGGGCACCGAGACGGCGATGCCCTCGGGGATGTTGTGCACCGCGATGGCGACGGCGATGGCGACGCCGAGCGACGGGTTCTGCAGCGCCGCCGTGAACGTCGCGAGCCCTTCCGGGAAGTTGTGGATGGCGATGGCCAACGCCGTCATGAGGCCCATGCGGGCGAGGTGTTTGTCGCGGTTCGTGGGTGAGCCGTCCATTTCCTCGACGGTGTGCGCCTCGTGCGGGTTCGTGGCCTCGGGCACGAGTCGGTCGATGAGCGCGATGAGGCCGATACCGCCGAAGAACGCGCCCACCGTGGCCCAGGAGCCCGAGTGCAGACCCCAGGCGTCGACGAGGGCCGCCCGGGCCTTCGCGAGGATCTCCACGAACGACACGTAGAGCATGACGCCCGCCGAGAAGCCGAGCGCAAACGAGAGAAACCGCGGCGAGTTGCGCTTGGTCAGAAACGCGATGGCGCTGCCGACGCCCGTCGCGAGTCCGGCGAATAGGGTCAGCGAAAACGCGACCCAGAACTGGTCGGCCATGGTGCCCTCCGGCGGGAGCGATCCCGACGCGAAATCGGGTCGAGCATGCCTGCTTGGCGGCGGCGAGGCAATGGGCGGGGCGCAGTCGTGTGGCGCGGGAGACGCGGGAGTAGTCCGCACCCACCGCCCCTTGCCCCGCCCCCGCCGCGCCCGTACACTGCGGGGCAGACGACGGTCCTGAGAGGCGCCGGGGCCAGCGGGCCACGAGGCGCCGAGTTCCCACGCGAAAGCCAAGCGCACCGGGCGGGCCCCGGCGGTTGCCGGGGGCACCGCACCCGGGCGCATGCTGCCCGGGAAGGCCACACGGAGGGCGGGCGCCGGAGGGGGCACCGCCGGGGGGAAGGGTCGCAACCATGCGGAAACCTAGAGAGAGAGAGAGAGAGTAGTCGGCGTCTAGCGGGCGGCGCTCGGTGCTGGGGGGCACCGCTGCACCGCGCAGTGCTGTTACTTGGCCTCGCCGCCGCCGGCGGGGCGTGGAATGGCCCGCAACCGGGCGACTACAGCGGGTTCATGGATTACCAGGAAGACGGAACTGCAGACCCTGCAACGAGCCCGCTCTGCGGCGGGCCGGTCGTGGGCTTCGCCCCCGGCAATCCGGGCAGCACCTCGCCCAACACGCGGCTTCCCGCCACGCACTGGTCCGCCTCGAATGCCGGGGTCGACGTGCACCGTCCGACCTGGGTCATCGGCACCGACGATGCCGAGGGCTACGGCTTCTTCTGGAGCCTGGAGGTGCCCGAAGACGATGTGACTCCGGGCTTTGCGGGTTGCCTCGAGAGCGGCTTCGTCGACGTGCGCATCCGCAGCATGGCGAGCCGGGAAGTCAAGGCGTACGTCACCGACGCCGGCGATGGACACTGGGAGAGCCGCGGGCCCGCGCCCTTCGACCCGAGCGAGCAGAGCGACGGCTGGTTTCGCTTCCGGGTGCGCGTCGACGCGGGCAACTTCCCGGATGAGTGCAGCAACGAACTCGGCATCGGACCCCACATTCCATTCCGGCTCAACATGGCGAATACGGGTCACGGCCGCAGCCGCTTCTTCGACGAAGGCGGCTACGACTGGGCGGTGTTCCGGCCGCTCTACCGCACCGTGCTCTGGAGCAGCCAGCAACAGGCCTGGACCTTCGGTGCGTGGCATCAGGCCAAGTTTGTGCATTCGGACGAGTACAACGGGCCACCCGAACTGCGGCCGGCCCAGGCCATCTTCGGCGTGCCGGTCGGTTCGGAATGCGATTCCCAGGCCGGCTGCTTCATCGAAGTCGCCCAGATGCTGCCGTACACCAAGGACGACCGCGACGCCTTCGTCGACGAGGTCGAGCAGTTCTGCGCGAACACCGTGCACTGCAAGGTGTACCGCGGCGGGGCGAACCCGTGGTCGAGCACCCAGCTCGCGATGGGCGGCCTGCACGGCATCTGGCAGGAGCTCGGCACGGCCGAGGACAATGACTTCGTTTTCATGGAGTTCGCGCCATTCGACCTCGACCAGGGCGCCACTCCGGAAACGCTGCCCGACAACGTGATTCTCATCACGGCCGGCGTCCACTACGAGCCAAACACCCTGTTCGCCGCCGAGGGCGTCGTACGCGAGTTGATGGCGAGCATCACGTCGACGGGTCCGGTCTACCCGAGTGTGCTCTTCGGCGACGGCACGGCGGCGAACCCGCCGACGAGTTTTGCCATCGTGTTCGGCGCAAGCCCCGACAACCTGTCCTGGGCCACGACGCACGTGGCGCCCTGGGGCGACGGCCAGTCATGGAAGCTGCGGCCCCAATGCGAGTGGAGTTGGCGGTTCAACGACGACCCGGCGCACCCGATGCCCCTCTGGTGGGTGGAACAGCAGCCCGCGGCCTACCGCACGCCGGACGAGTTGCCCGACGAATTCCTCTGGAACACGGGCTCCTGGCCGTTCGACTTCTCGGCCAACCCCATCTGGCCGCTCACGGGCAACGAGGGCTTCGACGAGTACGTGCTGACACCGCCGTGCAGCGAGAACCAGGGGGCCGGCCTCTACGGGGCGTGCTACGTCGATTCCGCGGGGTACTACACCGGACAGCCTCACGATTTCTCGGGAGGCTGCCTGGTCCGCCACAACGACGACCCCGAATCTGTGGCATTGCGCCAGTACTTCGTGTCGCTCGCGCAGTCGGAGAAACGGCTCGGCCGCCAGGTCATCCTGCATCTCGATCTGCACGGCGACATCGCGCCGCACCCGGACTCGTGGTTCGCAGGCCCGAACGTCGCGACGCGTCTGCCGCCGCCCTACGGCATCTGGTCGTTCGACGGCGCGGTGCTCGAGTCGCCGCTCAATCTCGATTTCGAGGACGATATTCAGGCCAAGGTCATGGAGCTCGCCTCGAACTTGGTAGATGACCAGAAACCCTACTGGACCCCGCTCTCGACGTATTTCAGACCCTTCGAACACTGGTGGGGCGCCGAAAGCCAGTTCCAATCGGCGCTCCTCTACCGGGCGCTGCACAACTACCGCGTGTCGCCGCCCTTCGCGCCGAGCCCGGCCAGCCCCATCGGGGCCTACGCGCCCTTCGTCGTGGTTATCGAACTGGAGGAAACAGGGCTCTACCGCCACACGGACGACACCTACCCCTACTTCGAGAATGAGCCGGAGGGGCAAGACGAGCGACCGCCGCTGCCGCCCGAGTTGGCGGGCTCGGGGATCGGAGATTGCGAGCAGGGTCCATTCTACAAGCCGACGAGCGAGGGCGGAGACGACGACATGCAGTTCTGCGTCGACGGCCGCATCGACACGCCCTGGATCTATGAGCAGTGGGGCCGCAGCATCGTGTGGGCTGCGCGCGAAGCCTTCGCCGACTACTGGCTGGTCGTCCGGCCGGTCACCCTGTACTGCGACGCTGACGGCGACGCCCAGCACGCCAGCACCCCGACCGGCAGTTGCAACACTGCCGGCGTCGGCTGCCCGGTGGGCGACTGCATCACCTGGCCCGGCGACGACTGCGACGACGGCGACCCGGCTGTCGGCCCGGGCGGCATCGAGGTCTGCGACGCCGTCGACAACGACTGCAACGGGGTCACCGACGACGAGGACGAGGTCTGCGGCCTCGAAATCTGCCACCTGCGCACCGTGTGCGCGGGAGCAAACGGCTGCCTCGCGGCCACCGACAGCGATGGCGACTGGCTCGCCGACGTCGATGAGGCGACCTGGTTCGGCTCGCCGAACGACGCCGACACCGACGACGACGGGCTGCCCGACGGGGTCGAGGTGTGCCTCGCGAACGGCGGGCTCTGCCCCAAGGTCAACGCCGCCGATTCCGACGGCGACACGCTCAGCGACGCCGCCGAGGCCGTGCTCGGCACGAACCTCTGCGAGCCCGACACCGACGACGACCGGCTCTCCGATGCCGAAGACCCGACGCCCACCATCCCGGGCGCCCCGCGGGCCTACCTCGAAGACGAGTGCCGCGCGCTCGGCGACTTCATTTCGAGCATCAGCTACACGCTCTTCTACGGCGCGACGACGCTCGAAAAGAAGAGCAAGCGCACCATGCTCGCGAGCTACGCCTACACGGCCGCCAACAAGCTCGCGGGCAACCTGCCGAACGCCGTGGCGTTGGCCGAGGAACAGCTGCTGGCGCTGCTGCTCTACGTCGACGGCGCGGGCCAGCCCGACGACTGGATGGCGCCATCAAGCGAGAAGACGGCCGTCTACGACGAGACCGACTTGCTGCTCTACCTGCTCGCCTACCTGTAGCAACCCTGGCCGGCGCGGGGGCGGCGCCCCCGCGGCCCGAGGAGGGCGCCATGCGCACCCGCCACACGCGGCCCCGCCTGGTGGATCGGGCGGAGGCCAAGCGGCCCGTCGGGACAGCCATCCCGATGGTAGCGACCGCACTGCTCGTCTGTGTCCTCTGCCCGCCCGCCGCCCGCGCCGCGGGCGGCACCTCTTTCCTGGTCGACGCGCTGGATGTCGCCAGCCGCGTGGCCGACACAACCGTGCCGTTCATCGAGAACCGCGGACAAGTCCACCCGGCGGTGGCCTTCTACGCGCGCACATTCGCGGGCACCGTCTTCGTTACGCACGCAGGCGAGATCGTGTACGCGCTGTCGGCGGCCCAGGAACCGGACGCTCCGCTGCTGCCGCGGGAGCGGAGCACCGTCTGCTTCCACACCGGCAGTCGAGGACAGGACAGCGCGCCCGAGCCCGTCCTGGCACTGCGCGAAACCCTCGTCGGCGCGAACCCCCAGCCCATCCGCGGCCTGCGGCCGAGCGACACCGTCGTCAACGTCTTCAAGGGCAACGACCCGAAGCGCTGGCAGGCGGGGCTGCGGGTCTTCGAGGCTGTCGACCTCGGCGAAGTCTGGCCCGGCGTGCGCCTGGAACTCGTGGCCCGCGGCAGGAACGTCGAGAAACGTTTCACCGTGGCCCCTGGTGCCTCGCCCGACGTCATCCGCATCCAGATCGAGGGCGGCGCGTCGAGCCTGCGCCGCGAACGCGACGGGCGACTCACTGTGCCCTCCGAACTCGGCCCCGTGGCCTTCACCCGCCCGGTGGCCTTCCAGAAGCGCGACGGCCGGTCGGTGGCCGTCGCCTACGCGAGCCGCGGCGACGTCTATGGCTTCCGCGTCGGGCCGTACGACCGCTCGCAGCCGCTCGTCATCGACCCGCTGCTCGCCTCGACGCTCATCGGCGGGTCGGCCGGCGACACGGCCTATCGGGTGGTCGCCGCCGCCGCGGGAGGCATCTTCATCGCAGGGGGGTCAGGTTCCATCGACTTCCCCACCACTCCGGGGGCATTCCAGGAGGCCAATCCGTCCAGGGCCGATGGCTTCGTCGCTCGCTTCACGCCTGACCTGCGACGGTTGCGCTCGTCGACCTTCCTTGGCGGCGACAACCTCGACGCCATTTGCGGCCTGGGCCTCGACCCGGCCGGCAACGCCGTCGTGGCCGGTCGCACCGACTCGACCGACTTCCCGACCACGCCCGGTGCCTACGATGAGACTTCTCAGCGATGGGATAGCTTCGTTTCGGTGCTCTCGCCGGACCTCCGGCGCCTCGTGGCGTCGACTTGCGTTCGGCGCGAATTCGGGGCCATGCTGATCGAGGATCTGGCCGTCGACCCGGACGGCAGCGTGGTGGTAGCCGGCACGTGCAGTTCCTTGGGCGCTGAATGCCCCACAACGCCCGGCGCCTATGGCACCACGCCCGACGGCATCTACGACGCGATCGTGACCCGCTTCAGCGCCGACCTCACCACCCTCATCGCCGGCACGCTGCTCGCCACCGGCAACGACTTCGAGTCGGCCCATCGCGTGGCCCTCGACCCCGACGGCAACGTCGTCGTCGTGGGCGAGTGGTTCTACCAGGACCGCGACGCGGTGCCGCGGCTCCAATCGCCGCAGGCCGACGGCCGCGACGGGCTCGGCTGTGTGGCCAAACTCGACCCCGACCTCACCACCGTGCTCGGCGGCCGCTACCTCGGCGATGGCGAGATTCGCGGCCTCAGTATCGACGCCGACGGCGCCGTCTGGATTGCCGGCCGCACCTGGTCGTGGCCCATCACCGCCGGCGCGTTTCAGCCGCGCTGCAACAACTGGTACTGCGGCTTCGTCACAAAGTTGGCGCCCGACATGGAGACGGTGCTTGCCTCGACATTCCTCGGGGGCCAGTCGCTCGCCGACGATGTGGCCGTCTCTCAGGTAGTGCCGGACCGTGCGGGAGGCGTGTTTGCCGTCGGCTACACCGGGGAGGAGGTGTTCCCGACGACTCCTGGGGCGTGGTCGAGCACGCTGGCCTCCTACAACAGTGGCTTCGTCATCCGACTCGACTCCGGTCTGAGCAGTCTCATGGCATCCACGCTACTGGGCGGCCGGAGCTCGGACTTGCCCCTTGACGCGGTGGTCACCGCCGATGGCACCCCCGTCGTCACGGGAGTGACCGTTTCCCGGAACTACCCGACCACGCCCGGTGCGTTCGACCGTGTCCTGGAGGATGGCGGCAAGATCTTCGTCTCCGTCTTCACCCCCGACCTCGCCGCCGACCCCCAGCCCTGCGTGCACGGCGGCGACCTCGACTTCGACGGCCAGACCCTCATGGACGACGTGCAGGCCGCCTTCTATGCCGTGCTCGGCATCTACAGCCCGCTGCCGTGGGAGTATTGCCAGGCCGACTGCAATGGCGACGACCGCTTGACGGCCGGCGACACGCAGGCGGCGTTTGCGAAGTACCTCGGCCTCGGCGGCTGTGCCGACGACGCGGCGCCGTAGCGGCGCCACCGCGCGTCCATCGCGAAGCGCCGCGAAGCCCCCGCAGGGGGCGCCGCGGCACATCGCCGGCCGGCCACGGCGGGTCGAGGGGGCGCCCGCGAGGGGCGACTCACGCGCAGGAACGGTAGATTTTCACGGGGGCAACAAGGCCGAAGGCGCGGCCGCCCGTGGGCTCATGCAGGAATAGCCGCGTCGCCGCGCATGACTGAAGCGCCGCAGGCCGCAGTGGCCCCCGATGAAAATCACCGTTCCGAGCCATTGCCCCCGCGGGCGCCCCCCGACCCGCCCGCCCTCCACGCGTCGCCCTCGTCGCCCCAAGCACCGCGCGCCGCGAGCCCGCCGCGCCGGACACCGCGACCGCGGCCCGCGTTGGGTGCAGGGACCGCGACCGCGGCCCCCCCTTCCGCCCACGCCCCGCGTTCTGGTACTCTCGCGGCGCTGAGCCCATGCACCGACCCGGGAGGCCGCCATGCCGACGACGATGCTTCGACCACGAACCATGCGGCCCTGCGGGCGCTTCGCGCGCCTGGCCCTGGCCCTTTCGCTGACCCTGCTCTCGGCCGGCTGCGACACCGCCGACCCCGCCGCCGGCGACTTGCCGCCGCCGCACGACGCCGCAGCGGCCGACGCGACGCCGCTGTCCGACGTTTCCGGCGACGCCGGCGCCGGCGACGGCGCGGCCACACCCGACGCGACCGCCCCCACCGACGGCGCCGCCGCGCCCGAGCTCGCTCCGGACGGTGCCTTCGCCCCCCCGGCCCCGCGGCTCTGGGCCGACACGACACCGGCCTGGCTTTCGCTTGCCGACGACCCGCTGTACGCGCGGCACGCCGCCGTCTTTGGCGGGCTCAGCCGCTTTGCCACCGCCGTTTCGGGCCCCGAGCGGCCCGATGTGGGCCACCGCGGGGCGTTCGGCACCGGCAACGGGCGCGTGTTCGGTTTCGTCGGGCTCGCCGACCCGCTCAACACGCTCCACAGCCTCGTCGGGCCCACGTATGAACGGCGTGAGCGCTTCTTCGGCGACTACGCAATCGAACTCGCCACCGCCGACGGCAGCGCCCTGCCCTTCGCCCACGAGTGGGCCGGACGCAGTCTGACGGCGCCCATCGTCGTGACCCGCGGGCTCACGGCCGACGGCCTACGCCTCGACACGGTCGACTTCGCGCCGTGGACCGACGAGCCGGCGGCGCGCGACTGCTTCTTCCGCATCCTGCTCGTGCACAACGCCGGCACCGCCGCGGCGGACGGGCTGCGGGTCCGCGTACGGCCGCGCAACCGCACCGAGCCCCAGGGGGCGCTGCCGGTGCTCATCGAGGCGTCCGACGCGCGGCGGCTCTTCACGCGCTTTCGCGGCGCCGAGGGCGAGATCGACGCCGGGCTGCTGCAATGGCCGCTCGGCGCGTTGTCGCCGGGCGGCCGCGCGACGGCGCTGCTCACCCACTGCGCGACCGAGGGCGGCCCGGCGCCCGACTGGCCGACGAGCCTCGACGCCGAGGCCCTGCTCTTCGAGACCCACGCGGCCTACCGCCGCTGGCGGGCCGACGTGGCGCGCGTCGAGGTACCCGATCCGCTCGTTGCCGAGGCCATCGAAGGACTCATCCAGAGCGTGCGGGTACAGATCGCCGAGACGGGGGCGAGCTGCCCCATGTCCGAGTACACCCGCACCTGGCTGCGCGACAACACGGGGCCGGTGCGCGCGTTTCTGGCGGTGGGGGCGCACACCGACGTGCGCCGCATGCTCGACTATCTCTGGGGTGCGACCGTGCTGCGGGGTGACCTCGCGAATTCCTTCGATGCCGACCTCGATGTCTCGAACCTGCCCGCGGCTCCCGATTGGGACGCCTTGGCGCCGCTCAGCGGGCGCGTCGCGGCTGAAACGCCGAGTTCGCTCGTCAGCCTTTACGACGCCTACTACCGCTTCACGGGAGATGCGGCCCCGGCCGGCGAGCGCTTCGGGCTGCTGCGCCGGGCGCTCTTGGCCCAGGGCTTCGGGCCGGAACGGCTGCTGCCGTTTTCGGGCGACGAGACGTTTCGCGCCGCGATGAACGCCACGTTCGGGCTCTACCTCGACTACGAGCACCACGAAACGAACTGGTCGGCCAATTCGGCGCTGCTCTGGCTCGGCGCCTGGCGCGGCTACTGCCGGCTCGCCCATGCGCTCGGCCGGCCCGCGGAATGCGCGGCGGCCGACGCCGTCGCGGCCGAGCTCGAAGCGTCTTTTCTCGCGCGCTACATCCTGCCCGACGGCTCCGTGAGTGCCCTCCTGTCCATGGAAACCCTGGAGCCGTGGCCGGCGCCTTTCGAAGACGTGGCGCTGCAAATCGTGTGGTCCGGGGCCCGCGACGGCGACGACCCGCTGGCACGCTCGACGCTCGCGGCCCTCATCGAGCGCGTGCGCGTCGCCCCGGGCATCCTGCAAAGCCCGCTGCACGAGCGCTACCACGGGGTACCCATCTTGCCGGGCAACGGCGGGGTCTACACCGGCATGCTGCCCGGCTACACGCTCTACGCGCTCGCGGCCCTCGGCCACCCCGAGGCCGCCCAGGCCTTCGATGCCGTGCGGCTGTCGCTCGACACGTCCGGAAACATCCAGGAATACCTGGTGTTCGACGACCACTCGGGGTTCTCTGCGATCTACGACCCGACGGGCGAAGTGGGGGACTACACGGCGAAATTCCGGCCGTGGGAAGGCGGCATCGTGCTCGAATCGCTGCTCGTCTACCTCGCGGGGTTTGCCCCCGACGCGGCGGCGCGCCGCCTCGCGCTGAGGCCGCACCTGCCAAACGACTGGCCGGGAATGACGTTTCGCGATCTGCGGGCCGGCAACGCGCGCTTCGACCTGACGCTGCGGCGCACGGGACCGGCCGACTACGACGTGACGCTCACGACATCGGCCGCCGAGCCGTGGGACGTCGTGTTGCGCGTCGACGCGCGCGAGCCGCCGACACTCGCCGTGCAGGGGGCGCCCGCCATCGACCCCGTGAGCCTCACCCGGCGTGAGCACTTCGGGCTCGTGTCGGCCGAGACGCCGCCCGTGGCCCTGGCGCCGGGCGGCACGCTCGTCTTTTCGGTGCACGGCATGCCGTAGCGCGCGCGAAATCCTTGGGGCCCATGCCGCGGCGCGACCTGGCCGGCGGGCCACTGCCGTTCCCAACCGCACGGTATTCAACAGGCCGTTCGGTCTCTCAGGGCGCCGCCGGAGCGGGCCCGGGACGGGCCGTCGGGCCGCCGGCGGCTGCGCACGGCCGCAAGGAGGAGCCAGACGAGCCCCCCCAACGGCGCGCCGGCGCCGCCGGCCAGCGGTTCGGCCGCACCACAGCCGCCGCAGCCCGCCGCCATGCCTCCCGCGGTCGGCGCG
>CAYRCM010000201.1:0-4626 GCA_964422715.1 uncultured Myxococcales bacterium
CCAGGATCCGACGCGGTTCGGGCGCCTGGTCCTGGCCGACGGCGAGTTGGCGGCCGGGGCGGCCCCGGCATCGGGAGCGGCGGCCGGCGCCGGGGTCGCAGGGGCGACGTCGGCGCCTGTGGCGCGCGACGCGCCGAACGTGGCAATGGCCGCGAGAAGAAGCACGAACCAGGCCGAACGAGTCACGGCATGTCCCCCGCCGCAGGCGCCCGGGCGGCAAGGCCCGAGACGCGCAAAGCCCCCGGCCGCACGGCGCGGCGCCCGGCGGTGCGGCGCCCGGGCTGAACCGGTAGGCGTAGCGAATCGTCCCCTCGACGGTCCCCAGGGTCGGCCGGTCTCGCGCCGGCCCGTCCCGCTGGCGGTGGTTTCACAAAACGCCAGGGTCGTCAAGGCTTGTGCGCCGCAGCGCGGCGGCCGCGGCCGGCCGCTCGGCACGCAGCCGGTGACGGTTGTGGAGGTCGCGAACGACAAGGCCGAGCAGTGCCACCGCGACGTAGCCGGCAAACGCCGGGATGGGCCCGAGGAAGATGCTCAGCGGGGCGTAGAGCGCGAACGGCCCGAGCAGCCACGGGGCGAGTTCGGGGTGCTCGGCGACGAAGCCGTTTGCGAACCCCGCGAGCAGGCTCCCCGCGAAGCCACCGACCGGTCCGTCGAACCAGAGCCCGAGCGCGAAGAGCGTGCCCCCGAGCGCGTGCGCGAGGATGGCCCGCAGGCCCCGCTGGACCTTGGCCACGACGAGCGCGCCGACGAGCGCCCCGACGACGCCCGACAGGACCCCCGGCCGCCCCTCGACGAGCCAGGCGAACACGAAGAACGGCAGCCACACGCCGGCCTCGACGAACGGCATGACGCCGCGGCTCGGCCGTGGGCTCGGCTTGGCCACGTGCCGCACCGTGTCGGCCAGCATTTGAAAGGAGCGCTCGGGGCGACGGTTGACGGCTCCGCAGTACGTGCAGGCGAGGCCCTGGTCGAGCGGCCCCGCCGGCAGCGCCGCCCCGCAACTCGCACAGTGCAACACTTCGATGGACGTGGCCGACATGAGAGGACCCTCCGGCGGCAGGGGGCCGCCCGCTGCGGGCGCCCGCATTGTGGCAAAGGCGGCGCGGCGCTTCAACCGGGACGGCGGGCGCCGATCGCCGCGTACGAGGCGGGCTCCGGGTGGCCCAAATCCGTCACCTGCACCGAGGTCGGAGCGAGTAGAGGCGGGCCCAAGTGCAAGGAGCCAAGCCGATTTGGCCGGAGGCGTTGCAGCGCTCCGGCGAGGACCAAATTGGCGCGGGTGACACCGCAATTGGGCCCGGATCCGCTCGCGGATCCCGGTGTGGGTGACGGATTTGGGGTAGCGGATGCGCTTGCATCGCCTCGCCCGCTCGGTCAGGATGGGCCGGTTGCCGTCCGCTGAGGACGGTCCGGAGGCCCGCCATGGTCCGCCCCACCGTTGCCCGCGCCCGCGTTCACCTGCTGGCCCTCGCCCTCGTCACCGCCGCGTGCAGCGGCTCGTCCGCCGGCGGCAGCAGCGCGTCGGACGTGCCCGACGCGCCCGAAACGAGCGGCGACACGGGCCCTGACGTGCCGCCCTGCACGCCGGCCTGCGACGACAAGACGTGCGGCCCCGACGGCTGCGGCGGCAGCTGCGGCGATTGCGCCGCGCCGGCGGTGTGCCTCGCCGGCCAGTGCTGCACGCCCGACTGCACGGACAGGGTGTGCGGCCCCGACGGCTGCGGCGGTGCCTGCGGCGATTGCGCGGCGCCCACCGTGTGTCTCGCCGGCCAGTGCTGCACGCCGCAGTGCGCCGGCAAGAACTGCGGCCCCGACGGCTGCGGCGGCCACTGCGGCACGTGCGCCGAATGGAGCCCGTGCCTCGACGGCGTCTGCTGCACCCCCGACTGTCTCGGCAAAGACTGCGGTCCCGACGGCTGCATGGGCAGTTGCGGCACCTGCACGGAGCCGGCCGTGTGCATCGACAGTCTCTGCTGCGCCCCGGCCTGCGCCGGGCTCGAATGCGGTTCCGACGGCTGCGGCGGCAACTGCGGCCACTGCACGGCCCCGCGCTACTGCCAGGCCGGCCGCTGCGCGCTGCCCGACGCCGACGAGGACGGCGTGCCCGACGTCGCCGACCCGTTCCCCGACGACGCCGAACGGCCCGGCGAAGCGCTGCCCGGCGTGGTCTACGCGCACTCGGGCAACACGCTCTATCTCATGGATGTCAAGACGTACCGCATGGATCGCGTGGCCGACTTCGCGGGCCTCGAAGGCGACAACGAGTCCGAGCGGCGCATGACCGACCTCGCCATCGACGCCTACGGGGTGCTGTGGGGGGTGAGCTACCTGCGGCTCTACACCTGCCATCCCGCGACCGGGCAGTGCAACCTCATGGTCGACCTGAACGGACTCTTCCCGGGCCGCAACATCTATGAATTCAATGCGCTCACCATGGTGCCGGCGGCCTTCTTCGGCGAGTTGCGCGACGTCATGATCGGCGTCAGCAACGACGGCGGCTGGTTCCGCTTCGACGTCGACTACGACGCCCACGAGGTCGAGGTCACGCGGCTCGGCACCTACGGGTACGGGCGCCGTTCGAGCGGTGACGCCTACTCCATCGAGGGGGTGGGCACGTTCGCCGCCGTCGACGACGGCCGCAGCGGCGACGACTACATCGTCGAAGTCGACCCGCGCACCGGCCAGACCCGCCCCGACCCCGTCGCCGTGCTCGAGGGCCGCACCTCGGTGTTCGGGCTCGCCGGCTGGACCGAGCACGCGTTCGCCTTCGACCGCACCGGCGAAATCCTCGTCGTCGACACGATTCATGGGCGCGTGGTGACCAGGCTCGTGCACCGCGTGGCCGGCAACGCCGTGGCGCTCTGCGAGCTCGGGGGCTCGCCCGTCGGGGCCGGCAACCCTACCTGCGATAACGGCAGCCCCATCGAGTGGTGGGGCGCCGGCGTGCGCACGCTCGTCGTCGAGTAGGGCGTCGGACGGGACCCCAAACCCCCACAGACGGAGCGGCGGACGTGGTTCAGGGATGCGCACGCGGGCGGGGGGCGCCGAAATCCGCGGGACTTGCGCTCGTGGCCGCAGCGCTGCTCCTCGCCGCGGCCGGGCCGCTCGCGGCCACCGAGTTGCCGCCGGCCCCCGCCCCGGCCCCGGTGCCCGCCGCGGCCCTCACGGCCGCGCCTGCCGGCCTCGAATGGGCCGTCCTGCCGGTGCTGTCGGGCAACTCCGACATCGGCTTCATGTTCGGCGTGTTCGGCGGTCTCGTGCAGCTCGACCCGGCCGACCCGCCGTACCGCTGGAAGGGCCGCGCCGTGGCGGCCGCCTCGGTCAAGGACGGCCCGGGCGGTGTCACGTTCCCGCAGCACATGTACGAGGTGCACGCCGAGCTCATCCGCCCCGACAACCTGCCGCTGCGGCTCACGGTGCGCGCCTACTTCGAACGCACGGTCAACGCCGGCTACTTCGGCATCGGCAACGCGGCGCGCGCCGACCGCTCCGGGCCCGCGGGCGGCAACGCCCAGCGCTTCCAATACGTCCACACCGAGCCGTTTTTGCACGTCGTCGCCGAGGTGCCGCTCTACCCGGCGCTCGAACTGCTGAGCGGCTTCACCTTCCGCTACGTCATGCCGACGACCTACGGCGACTCGCTGTTGCGCGAGCATGCGCGGGGCGGCCCCGAGGCGCCACGGCTCTACGGGCTCGGCGACCACGCCACGCTGCAACTCGCCCTCGGCCTGCAGTACGACAGCCGCGACGACCGGCGCCATCCGAGCCGCGGCATGCACCACACGTTGTCGCTGCGCGGTGCGGCCGGGACGCTGACCGGCAACGACCTCGACTACGGCGGGGTCACGCTGCACGCCTGCGGCTACGTGCCGCTCTGGGGCCCGCGGCTCGTCTTGGCGGGGCGGGTGTTCGCCGACTGGCTCTTTGGCCGCGTGCCGTTTCACGACCTCGCGAGCGCCGACGCCTTCCAGCCGACCGGCATGCCCGGCGGTCCGGCCGGCATCCGCGGCGTGCCCGACGGCCGCTACCGCGGCAAGGTCAAGTTCGTGGCGTCGTTCGAGACGCGTTCGACGCTCGTGCGCTTCCACTGGTTCGGCCGCGAATGGCGTATCGGCGCCGCGGCGTTCGTCGACGTCGGGCGCATCTGGGCCGACGTGCCGGCGAACCCGAGGCTCGACGGCCGCGGCGCGGGCCTCACGTACGGCGTCGGGGCCGGGCCGCGCTTCGGCATCGGCGAGGCGCTCTACTTCCGCCTCGACTTCTCCTATGCGCCCGAGGCCGTCGACGCCAACCCCGACCTGCCGATCGGCATCTACTTCGCGCTCAACGAGATGTTTTGACGGGGGTGCCCGCGGGGCGGGGCCGCGGCGCTCGGGGGAGGCGCTGCCCGGCCCCGCGGTTCTGCGGGAGAAGCGGGGGGAACCGCGAAACCCGCGCCTACCGCGGCTGGCCGCCGCTCTGGCGCGATCGCTCGGCTTCGAAGGCTTGCAGGCGGGCTTGCAGTTCGGCTTCGCGCCGCTCGGCCGCCTGGCGCAGTTCGACTTCGCGTTCCGCCCGTTCGGCCTCACGCTCCGCCCGTTCGGCCTCACGCTCCGCCCGTTCGGCCTCGCGCTCCGCCCGTTCGGC
>CAYRCM010000201.1:4726-11157 GCA_964422715.1 uncultured Myxococcales bacterium
TCCGCCCGTTCGGCTTCGCGTTCCGCCCGTTCGGCTTCGCGCTCCGCCCGTTCGGCTTCGCGTTCCGCCCGTTCGGTGCGGGTCGGGAGCAGCTCGCCGGCGGCCGTGTACCAGCGCAGCCAGGGGGCCGTGACCCCCTCGTGCGGCCCGTGCCAGATGCCGAGTTGCAGCCCAGCGGCGGGGACCGTCAGCCGGCCCGCGGGGTCGGGAGGCTGCGCGCGATACGCACCGGCAACGAGCTCGAAACCCTCGAACGCGGCCGTCCAGGGATCGTAGATGACGTAGTGGCCCACCTTGAGGACCCGCTCGTAGACCTGCAGTTTGCGCCCCCGGTCCTCGGCCGCGGTGGACGCGGAAGTGAGCTCGACGACGACATCGGGCGTGCGGCCCTCTTCCAGCCACACGATCCAAGCTTTGCGATCGCGGCGGGTGGTGTTGAGCACGAGGAAGAAGTCCGGCCCGCGAAAATCCCGTTTGCGGGCCTGGATCTGGCTGAAGTAGATGAACATGTTGCCGCCGCAGTAGAAGTCGTCGCGGGCCTGCCAGTGGTCGTTGAGGGTGTCGATGAGCAGGTTCATCTGCTGGCGGTGCCGGGCGCTTTCCATGGGTTCACCGTCGTCTGTGAGCAGTTCGTCTTCGCCCGGGGGCTCGATCTCGGCCAACCACGGGTACTCGCGCATCTCGGCGGGATAGCTCATGGGCCAACCTCCAGACAAGCGGAAGGGTACCATCGGCCGCGGGAGCGCGCAAAGCGGCCCTCCGGACGCGCCGGGCGGCGACCCTGTCAGGGGTTGGGTGCGACCGGATCGAGGAGCCCGCGGTGACGCAGCATGGGCTCGATCTGCGGATCGCGGCCGCGGAACTCGCGGAAGAGCGTCGCGAGGTCGGCCGTGTTGCCGCGGGAGAGGATCAGGGCGCGGAAGCGGTCGCCGTTCTTGCGCGTGAGCCCGCCGTTTTCCTCGAACCAGGCGAAGGCGTCGGTGTCGAGCATCTCGGCCCAGAGATAGGCGTAGTAGCCGGCCGAGTAGCTGTTCGACCAGATGTGCAGGAAGTAGCTCGAACGGTAGCGCGGCGGCACTTCGCGCAGTGCCAGACCGGCCGCTTCGAGTGCCTGGGCCTGGAAGGCGTCGACCTTCTGGGGCGCGGCGTCGGGGGCGAGCGTGTGCCAGCGCATGTCGAGTTCGGCGGCGGCCAGCAGTTCGGTCAGCGCGTAGCCCTGGTTGAACGTCTTGGTCCGGCGCAATTTCTCGGCCAGTTCAGCCGGCATGCGCCTGCCCTTGCGGTCGACGGCGTAGTGCGCCAGCACCTGCGGGTGCAACGCCCAGTGTTCGTTGATCTGCGAGGGCAATTCGACGAAGTCGCGCGCCACGGCCGTGCCGGACAGACTCGGGTACTGCTGGTCGGCGAACATGCCGTGCAGCGTGTGGCCGAACTCATGGAACAGCGTCGTGACGTCGTCCCAACTCAGGAGGGCCGGCTCGCCGGGCGCGGGCTTCGTGAAGTTCGTGACGTTCGTCACCACGGGCCGCGTGCCGTGCAGTTTCGATTGGTTGACGAAGACGTCCATCCACGCGCCGCCGAGTTTGCTGTCGCGCTGGTAGGGGTCGTAGTAGTACAGCGCCAACGGCTTGCCGCCGGCGTCGATGACATCGAACACGCGCACGTCGGGATGGTACACGGGCAGGTCGCGCCGTTCCTTGAACGTCAAGCCGTAGAGCTCGTGCGCGGCGTAGAAGACCCCGTCGTGCAGCACGCGTTCGAGTTGGAAGTACGGCCGCAGCTGCGCTTCGTCGACGTCGTAGCGCGCCTTGCGCACCTGTTCGGCGTAGAAGTCCCAGTCCCACGGTTCGAGCGCGAAGCCGCCCTGCTGCGCGTCGATCAGCGCCTGGATGGCGGCCGCCTCGCGCCGTGCGCTGGCCACGGCCGGCGGGACGAGCCGCCCGAGGAACTGCTGCACGGCGGCCGGCGTGCGGGCCATCTGGTCTTGCAGTTTCCAGGCGGCGTAGCTCGCGTGGCCGAGCAGTTTGGCCTTCTGCGCGCGCAACTCGGCGAGCCGGGACACGATGGCCCGGGTGTCGTACGCGTCGCCCTGTTCGGTGCGCTCCCATGAGGCCTTGAAGAGCCGCTCGCGCACCGACCGCGTGGTCAGCGAAGCGAGCGCCGGCTGCTGCGTGGTGTTCTGCAGGGGCAAGAGCCAGCGCCCGGCAAGACCGCGCTCCTTGGCGGCCTCGGCCGCGGCATCGATGGCGGCCTGCGGCAGTCCGGCGAGTTCCTGCACATCGGCGATGACGAGCCCACCCGCCTTCATGCCGCCGAGCAGCTGGTTTTCGAAGCGCGCAGCGAGGCCCGCGTCTTCGGCGTTGATCTTCGCGAGCGTCGCCTTGTCGGCCGCGGAGAGATTGGCCCCGGCCATCACGAACTGGTCGTGGACGAATTCGACGAGCCGCAGCGACTCGGCATCGAGCCCAAGCCCGGCGCGCTGCGCATGGACGGCCTGGATGCGCGCGAACAGCGGTGCATCGAGGTGGATCGCGTCGGCGTGCGCGGCGAGTTTGGGCGCGAGTTCCTCGCGCAGCTGCTGCAGCGTGGGGTTCGTGTGGGCGGATGCCAGAGCGTTGAACACGAGATAGGCGCGTTCGAGCAGCCGCCCGCTCTTCTCCAGGGCCACGAACGTGTTCTCGAAGGTCGGGGCGGCCGGGTCGGCCGCGATCTGGCGCACCTCGGCCAGTTGCTGGCGCATGCCTTCTTCGAGAGCCGGCTGCAGGTCGGCATCGCGGATGCGGTCGAAGGGCGGCGTCTGAAACGGGAGGGGGCTCGGGGTGAGCAGCGGGTTTTCGCGGGCCGGGGTGGCCGCGGGCGCGGGCTGGGCGCCCGGCGCGGCCGGCGGTGCGGCCCCTGCCGGGCCGACGAGCCCGACGAGGGCGGCGAGGGCCCCGCAGAGAGCGCCGGCGAGCGGCGCGGCGCGGCCCCGAACCGGGCGTTGTTTCGACCATCGGACATGCGGGTGGGTCATGCTTGCCTCCGTTTCCGCTGGGGGCCGAGTATTCTCGCTGGGTCGGCGGGGGTCAAGCGGCGGGCGGGCTGCACGAGGCCGCCGAGGCGATCTTTTGCGGCATCGGGCTCGGCCGGGCAGGCTTCGACGTCGGCGCATGGCTTCCACCCGCGGACCGTGGCTCGATTGACCATCCAGTTTTCGAGGAGTAGTTTCCGCGGTGGATGGTGCCTGTCGCGTGGATCCCCCTATCGAATCGCGAAGCGAGAGCGAACCTACGCGGGCAGTCGTGTGCCCGAGGAAGGAATCAACGCCATGTCAGCCAGCAAGTCGGGCAAGTTCTGGAGTTCCTTCTTCGAGATCTACGAGGCCATCCCCCGGCAAGGTCCGGGTGACCGAATGAGCACGGAGCGGGCCCTGCGCCTGCTGCCGCCCCTGACGCGCGGCCAGCGCATCCTGGACATCGGCTGTGGCGCGGGTACGCAGACCATCGACCTCGCGCGGGCCACCGAGGCCCAGATCGTCGCCGTCGACCTCCATGAGCCGTTTGTCTCCCGGCTCACCACGCAGGCCGCCGAGTTGGGTCTCGCCGACCGGATCACACCGACCGTCGGCGACATGAACGACCTGCGCTTCCCGGACGGATCGTTCGACGTTCTCTGGTGCGAGGGAGCCATCGTCATCATCCTCGGCAGCTTCGCCAAGGGGCTTTCGGAATGGAGGCGGTTGCTCGTTCCCGGCGGCCACATGGTCGTCTCCGAGCTCTGCTGGCTCCGCGACGACCCCCCGACCGAGGTGAAGGCGTTCTTCGATGCCGAAGGCGCGGACGTCACCGCCATGGACGCCAGGCGCAAGGACATCGCCGACAACGGGTATCGGCTCGTCGGTGACTTCGTGCTGCCCGCGGTGGGCTGGTGGGAGAACTACTACGTGCATCTCGCAGCGACGCTCGAGCGCTTCCGTGGCGCTCACGCCGGTGACGACGAAGCGCTGGAGGTGGCGGCCAGGAGCCAGTACGAGATCGACCTCTATCGCAGGTACCGGGAGCACTTCGGCTACGGCTTCTTCGTCATGCAGCGCGCCTGACGAATCGCTGCTGCGCCGGCCTCGGGCCTCGGGCGCCCGCTCCCTATCGAACCCGTCGGCGAAGCGGCCGGTGGGGGCAACGCCAAAGCCGGCGCGGGCGGCTGGACATCCGGAACCCCGCATAAGTGTCGCCCATTCAGAGGGAAGCGGCCCCTGCCCGGGGACGGCGGACAGCGTGTGACCCTCCACGGGGCAACCGAACCGGGGCGAAAGAACCGTGCCAGGAAACCGGCGCCCAATCTGACCGCTGCCTGTCGCGCATCCTGGTCTTGTGTCCCGCGAGCCTTCCCCGCTACGCTGCGGTTCGAAGGAGAACCCCATGACCCGTCCCGTGCCCCGCTCGATCCCGCGCCCCCTGTTTGCCGTTTTCTTCCTGCTGGCCGGCTGGTCCGGTTGCGGCGACGCGGCGTCGTCCGGCTCGGGCGCGGATGCGCGCGACCCGGCCGATACCGCGGACGCGGGGGGCCTTGGCGAGGCCGGGAGCCGGGGCGGCGATGCGGCTGCCGGCGAGCTGGACGGCCGCGGCGTGGATGCGGCCACGGGCGATCGGGCGGGCGGCACGGATGCGCCCGCCGGGGACCTCGACGGCGGCAGCGACGCGGCGGCAACGGGTGCCCGGGTGCAGATCTCCGCCCACAGGGTCGAGCATTGCCCGATCGACCCTCCGGCGATGGCCGGTCGGCCGCGGCTGACCCCGACCGGTGCTCGTGCCGGCCTCGTGGCGGTCGAGCTGCTGCGCGAGCGCGCCGACCAGGCTCCCGTTTCCCTGCCCCTGCCCGCCTCACCGCTGGATGTCGACCTGACGGCGGGTGGGGTTCTCGCCGAGGGCGTGGTCTTGGCCGGCACCTACCGCTATTTGCGCGTCTCGCTGGCCTACGCCGTCGTGAGTTTCCCGGCCACGGGTCACGTCCCCGGCTTTGGCGAGGTGCTGGGCACGTTGACGCTGGACCTGGCCACGGCCGACCACACGCTGGCCGGACGAAACCGGTTCACCGGTCAGATCGACGCCACCTTCGCCGCCTTCGGCCGGACCGCGCCCTATTCGACCCTCGTGCCCAACATCAACTGCCCGCTCTCCGACAGCGGAGGGATCGTCCAGACGAACGGGGGCAAGCACACCATCACCGTACCCATGCCCGGGGGGCCGCTCACGGTCGTGGCCGGCGGTCCGCCGCAGGCGCGCGACGGCGCGTTCCCGATGGCGGACGCGGTCGTCTGGCAGGACCGGGAAGCGCCCGGTTTCTCTACGGGAATCTTCGACGTCGACGGCGCGGTCTACACGAACAGCGAAATCCCGAGCCTCTTGCCGATGTGCAACCTGCTTCTGACAGACCGGTGCATGGAGGGGGTCGAGGTGCCCCGGCACCTGCCGGCCTGGCCAATGCCCGATTCCGCGTCGACCACGTTCAGCACCGGCAGCGGCCTCGTCGCGGGCTGCCCGGCCGCGGGCGCGCCCGGCAGCGGCCAGGACGGCTGCTACAACACCCGGCCGTGCAGCTACGCCCCGGCGGAGGATACGGTGCAAGACCAGGTGACGGGGCTGACGTGGCAGCGCCGCGCCCCGGTCGAGACCTTCGACTGGTGGGATGCGGGCGGCTACTGCGCGGCTCTCGATTTGGGCGGCCGCGGGGACTGGCGCTTGCCCACCCGGCTCGAATTGGAATCGATCCTCGACGTCGGCCGGGCCAACCCCAGCATCGACATCGCCGCCTTCCCCGACGACCGCAAGGACTTGTTCTGGACCTCGTCGCCCGTGCTCTTTTCGAGCCTGGCCTACGGCATCCGGTTCGACGAAGGCTACGTCTACGATCACGATCCCTTCACGACGGGCGCCGTGCGCTGCGTCGCTGGGGGGGCGAAAGCGCCGGCCCAGCGCTTCGAACTGACCTCGGACACGGCGCACGACCTGGCCACCGGCCTCCTGTGGCAGCGGGCCCACACCGTGGCGGCGGACTGGGTCACGGCTCTGGAGAGTTGTGAGGCGTCCGACCTCGGCGGGTACACCGACTGGCGCGTCCCGAGCATCAAGGAGTTCTACACCATCGTCGAAGATACGGCCATCGCGCCCTGCATCGACACCGCCGTCTTTCCCGACAACACCCAGGAGGCCTACTGGACCTCGACGCCCGGCGCGCTCGAGTCGGTCAACTGGGCGGCCTGGGTCGTCAACTTCAACGACTGCTACACCACCCCCGCGGCGGTGACCCAGGCCCTGCGCACCCGCTGCGTGCGGGATGTCGACGGACCGCCGTTCGCGCGCGCACCGCAACCGTGACCGGTCACGGCCCCGCTCGGGCGTGATACCAAGTTGCGTTCCAAAGGATACCGAGGCGCCGAGGAGCGATCCCCCGAG
>CAYRCM010000202.1:0-3079 GCA_964422715.1 uncultured Myxococcales bacterium
GGCGGAGTCGGGGCGGCGGCAAGCCCCGTCGCGCCGGCCCGGGCCGGGGCAGCGGGCGGCGGACGCAACGCGGCGGCGGGCGGGGCCGCCGTCGTGCGGGCGACGCTCGGCGCGACGGGAAGCAGCGACGGCGAAACCGCCGGACGCGGCCACAGGGCGAGGGTGAGCAGGGCTGCCGCCGCGAGCCCCGCGGCGGGGACGAGCAGCCAGGGGAGACGGCGCGGCGCGCGTTCGCCGGTGAAGCGGCCCTCGAAACGGCGGCCTGCCGCCGCTACGAATTCGCCGACGGCGCGATCGGAGGTTGGCCGGGTGAGGGCCTCGCGCAGGCCGGCGACCGCCTGGGCGTAGCCGTTCGCACCGGAACCGGGGGCGGGGTCGACTGCGCCCGCCGGAGCGAGCGGAAGGCGGCCGAGCGGCCCGGCCGTCGCGTCGGTGTCCCGTTTCATGGGGCAACCTCCTGTTCGTCGCCAAGCCCGCGCGCGAGCGACGCGGCGAGCCGCTTCGACGCCGGCAGCGCGGCGGCGCGCGTGGCGCGCGCGTCCTGCCGTTCGAGGGTCTTGCGAATGCGCTCGCGGGCGCGGTGGTGGCGGGTGCGAACGGTGGCATCGCGCTCTTCGAGGGTGAGGGCCACCTCTTCGACCGACAGCCCTTCCAACTCGCGCAGCACCCAGACCACGCGAAACTTCCAGTCGAGTTCGGCAACGGCCCGGGCCAGCTGCCGCAGCCGCTCGCGCGCCTCGAAGGAGCGGTCGACGTCGCCGCCGGACGCCGCGCCGAGCGCCACGTGCTCCGCAAACGCGGCGGCCTTGCGCCGCCGCCTGAGCCAGGTGCGAACTTCCCGCTGGGCCTGGAACTGGGCGACGCGATAGAGGTAGGTCAACAGGCTCGCGTCGCCACGAAAGCCCGGAAGCGCCGCGAAGAACGCAAGGAAGACGCGCTGCACGAGGTCGTCGACGTCGTCCGCGGCCAGCGTGGCGCGCAGGAAACGCGCGACACTCGGGGCGTAGAGCCGGAACAGTTGGCTCCACGCGTGCTCGTCGCCCCGCCGGCAGCGTTCGACGATTCTGGCATCGGCTTCGGTCACGCGCGCCCCCAGGGATCGTTCAGAAATGCACGCCCACGCGTCCGGTGAGCCCGAGGCTCGCGCGGGGCGCACGGTAGAGCACTTCGTCCTGCCACAACTGGTCGACCCCACCCCAATACACGCGCACCGGGACGGCGAGGCCGACGACCAGCCAGCGCGTCACAGACCACAGCACGTCGCATTCGATGGCCAACGCCGCCGCTCCGAAACGCGCCGACACGGGGCGGAAACGCGTGGCCGGCCGCACTTCGTACGTGCGCCACTGGTAGCCGCCGCCGAGCCCGAGGCGGAGCAGCACCGGCCCGACGGGCAGGCCCCCGCGCACGAAGCCGGCCACCTCGACCGCGCGGGTGGACGCCGGCCGCTCGGCACGGCCGACAGAGCGTT
Organism: uncultured Myxococcales bacterium; assembly: GCA_964422715.1. Taxonomy (GTDB): domain Bacteria; phylum Myxococcota_A; class UBA9042; order PWKZ01; family CAYRCM01; genus CAYRCM01. Next base: position 1,472 of record CAYRCM010000202.1, read on the forward strand.
CCGGCGCCAGCGCGAAGCCCGCGCCGATGGACAACACCCCGCGAAACACCGAGAGCGCCGCTTCGCCCTCGAACACGCCGCGGTGGGTGTGGGGACCCGCTTCGAACGCGTAGCCCCCGCCCACCGTGGCGAGCAGCCCGAGGGGGACCGTGGCCCGCGCCGGTGGCGAGGGGGCCGTGGCGAGAATCGGTGCGGGCTCGGCGACCGGTAGCGGCCGACTCAGGTCGTCGTCGGGCAGGAGCAGCGGCTCGAAGGGCTCGCGGCTCGAATCGCCAGCCGCCCACGCGAAGACGGTGCGCGCCAACTCCGCAGCGCGGTCGATGGGCTCGCTCGAACGGAGATCGAGGATGAGCTGCCGCTCCGGGTCGGCGCCGGCCGTGCACGCTATCGGGGTGGCGAGGGACAGGAGCACTGGCGGCGGCTCGGCCGGCGCGTGGGTCGGGCAGCCGGCCGGGTCGGCCGGGGCAGCAACGCGCACCGGCCGACCGCGCTTGCGGCCCTCCAAAACGAGGGCGGCCCGGACCGCCTCGGGTTCCAATCCCGGGACGGCCGGACCGTTCTCGGCGCGGCTCAGGCATACAACGAGCGGCGGGGGCGGCGGCGGCTCGGCCACGGCGGGGAGGGACGCGGTGGCCAGGACGGCCGCAACCCCCAGCACCGCTCGAACGCCACTCAGGCAGGCAGCCCACACGAGTCACCATCGTCGAAGGCGCCACCGCGCGCGGCGCACGAGACGGCGTCCATCCACGCGCTCCATTCGCGGCCGGTCGCCGGGTCGACGAAGCGGCAGCAGCCCGGCTCTGGCGGGGTCTGCGGGTCGGACGCACACGCCGCGGAGTCGGTCGGCCGGCCGCCGAGCTGTTCGCATTCCTCGGGCAGCACGAGCCGCGCCGAGACGGCCCCCGAAGCGTCGGGAACGAGGCAGCACACCGACTCTGGCGGGACGGACGGGTCGCTTTCGCAGAACGCCGCGTCGTCGAGGGGCTCGCCGCCGTGGTCGACGCACGCCTCGGGCGACGGCGCCCAGAAGCCGTAGCGCCGGCCGCTCGCTTCGTCGAAGAGCACGCAGCAGGTGGGCTCGCTCGATGGCGGCTGCTCACAGTACGCGGGGTCGTCGACGGGCCGCCCGTTGTTCTGCAGGCATTCGTCGGACGTCATGAACGTGCCGTACATTTGGCCGGCGCTGTCGATCAGGAGACAGCAGACGCTTTCGCTCGGCACGCCGGCGCACACGTCCGGGTCCACGTTGGGCGCGCCGCCCATGGCCACGCACTCGTCGGGTGTCGGCACCCAGAGGCCGAAGCGTTCGCCGGTGGCCGCATCGTAGACCAGGCAGCACGTCGGGTCGGTTGGCCATTCGCCGTCGCAGTACGTGGGGTCGTCGCTCGGCCGGCCGCCGCGGTAGAGGCAGTCGTCGACGGGCAGCCACTCGCCCCAGAGGTTGCCGGCGGCGTCGGGCATGACGCAGCAGGTGAGGTCGCTCGGCGGCTGATCGCAGGTTTCGGGGCCCCCCATGGGCTGGCCGTTGCGCATCACGCAGTCTTCGAAGGGCACGACCTCGTAGTAGGCCTGCCCGGCCTCGTCGGCGTAGGCGCAGCAGACCAACTC
>CAYRCM010000202.1:3179-11085 GCA_964422715.1 uncultured Myxococcales bacterium
CTCGTCGGCGTAGGCGCAGCAGACCAACTCGCCCGGAACGGGCGGCTCGCCCGTGCAGAACTGGGTGTCGCCGTTGGGCTCGCCGCCGCGGTAGAGGCAGTCGTCGACGGGCAGCCATTCGCCGTAGGGGGTGCCGTCATCGGCACGGAACAGGCAGCACTGGGGTTCGCTCGGCGGCTGTTCGCACTGGGCCGGGTCGGTGGCTTCGCCGCCCCGCTCGTGGCAGGCGTCGATGGGGGCCAAGGTCGAGAACACCTGCCCGTCGGCCTGCCAGAACATGCAGCAGACGAGGTCGCCCGGGTTGGTGGGTTCGCACACCTCGGCCGGCGCCGTCTCGCCGCCCTGGTCGATGCACTCGCCGATGGGCAGGAGCGTCTGGAAGACTTCGCCGTCCGGCCCCCTCAGGAAGCAGCACACCGTGGCGTCGGGGTTGGTGCTGCCACAGCCCTCGACCTCGGGCGTCGGCAGGCCGCCGTTGTCGATGCACTCATTGACGGGCATCAGGTAGCCCTGCCGGTTGCCCATGGGGTCGGGCAACATGCAGCAGACCCAATCGCCCGCCGGGTCTTCGCACCGGGCCGGGTCGCCGATCTGGCCGCCGCTGCCGTGGCAGACGTCGAGTGGCTGCCAGCGCGCGGCGATCTGGCCGTCGGGCGCGAACATCAGGCAGCACACCATTTCGCCGGGATCGGTGGGCCTGCAGACGTCGGCCGGCGCCGTTTCGCCGCCCCGCTCGATGCAGGCGCTGATGGGCAGGAGCGTCTCGGTGACTTCGCCGTTCGGTTCCACGAGGTAGCAGCACACCGTGGCGTCGGGGTTGGTGGTGCCGCAGCCATCGACGTCGGGCGTCGGCTCGCCGCCCTGCTCGATGCAGACGTTGACCTGCATCAGGTAGCCCTGGATGTAGCCCATGGGGTCGGGCAGCAAGCAGCAGACCCACTCGCCCGCCGGGTCTTCGCACTGTTCGGGAGCGCCGACCTCGCCGCCGCTTTCGCGGCAGACGTCGAGCGGCTGGAAGCGTGCCAGACGTTGGCCGTCGGACCGCGTCAAGAGACAGCACACCGGTTCGTCGCCGCCGCCGCTCGCCCCGCAACCGGCTTCGCCGTTGAGCGCGAGGCCGAGCGTGACTTCGCCGCGGTAGCCGCCTCCGTACGTGGTGAGCACGATCATGAAGTCGCCGGCCTCCTTGAGGGCGTAGCCGGCGATGCGCGAGAGGGCCCCGTCACCCGCGTCGTCGTCCATCGCGAGCGGGAAACTGCCGAAGAAACCCTCGGCGTCGGCCGGCCCGAACAGGAAGAGCACGGTGTCGAGTTCGGGGTCGCCGCTCGTCTCGACCGCGATCGTGTCGCCGGCGCGTCCCGCGAAGACGAACCCGAACACCTGGTTCGGCTCGCTGAAGGCCACCGTGGCTCCACCCTGGAGGCAGAGCCGCGGCTCGTCGACGCGAATGTCGGCGAAGTCATCGGCTGTCAGAAACTGGGGCAGCAGCGACGTCGCGCCGTCTTTGGCGAGATCGTTCGAACCGACGTTGCAGGCGCCCCACAAAATGGCGAGGACGGCGGCAAGAAGCCCGCCCCCCCACAGAACCGGCCCCCCTGGACGTGTGGAACCCATGTTCGACTCCTTGACGCGGCAGCGCCGCATGCAGTTTCCGCCCCCGGGAACGGTCGGTGCGGTAGCCCGCGAGCCCGACCGTCTGCCGAATAGTCCCCGGATTGCGGATGCGCGTTCCCCGTTGCCCGAAAAAAATTCCCGGGCCGCGGGATTCGCCCGGCCGCGGCACCCGCCGCATGAACCCCCCTATTGTAGAGGTTCGCGCGCGCGCCCGCACCTGTCCCCGGCGGCCCGGACGCGCGCCCGGCGGCCCACCCCGGCGGCCGGTGCGGCTTGACACCCCGGGGGGCCCGCCTATACTCGCGGCGTTTTGGCGGAGGTTGCCATGGCCCGCGTCACCATCGAAGATTGCCTCGACAACGTCGAAAACCGCTTTGCCCTCGTGCTGCTGGCCACGCGCCGCGCCCGCCAACTCATGAAGGGCGCCGAATCGTTGGTCTCGACCCGCAACAAGGAGCCGGTCACGGCGCTGCGCGAAATCGCCGACCGCCGCGTCACGTTCGACCGCAACATCCACGACATCCTGCAGACCCCGGTGCGCGCCGAATCCTACCTGCCGCTGCCGCCTGCGCCCGCTCCGGCGAGTCTCGACGACGCCGAGTAGCCGTCCCTTGCCGCGCTTTCGGTCCGCGTGGCTCGGTGCGCTCGTGCCGCTCGTGTTTGCGGCATGCCCGAAGCCCATCGCGCCCCCGCCCGATGCGTTCCGCGAACCCGCACCGCTCCTGCAGGCGCTGCAACGGCGCGAGCCCCCGCACCAGAGCCTCAGCGCCGAGGCGCGCGTGGCCTACTACGGCCCCGACGGCGTGCTGAAGGTGCCCGTCGTGCTGGCCGTGAAACGCCCGGCGAGCCTCTTCATGCAGGCGCTGTCGCCGTCGGGCGACCCGCTGGCCGTGCTCGCCACCGACGGCATCGGGCTCACGCACTACGAACGCGGTTCCAGCGTGTGCGCGGTGGGGCTCGCGTGCCCGGCGAACCTGGGGCGCATCTTGCCCTTGCGGCTCGCCCCGCGCACGCTCGTGGCGCTCCTGCTCGGCGAAGCGCCGCGCATCGCCGCCCCCGAGCAGCGCCTCACGTGGGACAGCCGGCGCGGCGCCTACGCGCTCACGCTCATCGACGCCGCCGGCCAGCGCATTCAAGACCTGCGCGTGCGGCCAGGCGACCTCTTGCCGGTCTACGTGGCGCTGCGCCAGGCCGGCCGCGAACTCTACCGCGTCGAGTTCAGCCGCTTCGCGTCGGGCCCCGGCGGCCCGAGCGCCCGGCGCATCGAGCTGCGCCTGCCGGGCAGTGACACCGACCTGCGCATCGACGTGCGCGAAGTGAACCTCGACCCGCCGCTCGAAGACGGGCTGTTCCAGTTCCAGTGCCCGCGGGGCACCCGGCGCTACGCGCTCGATTGCGCGAGCGGTCTTGCGACCCCGCTCGACGACGAAACGGAGGCTCCATGAACCCGGAACGTGGCGCGTTCGTGGTGTTGGAAGGCATCGACGGGGCGGGCACCACCACGCAGGCGGCGCGGCTCGAATCCTGGCTGCGCGCCGCGGGCCGGCGGGTGTTGCGCACCCGGGAGCCCTCGGATGGGCCGATCGGCGTGCTCATCCGCCAGATCCTGCGCGGGCGCATCGTGCAGAACGCTGCCGCCGGGGGCGTGAGCGAGCCCGTGTCGGGCGCCACCGTGGCCCTGCTCTTCGCCGCCGATCGACTCGATCACCTGGCCAACGACATCGCGCCGGCGCTTGCGGCCGGCATCCACGTCGTGTCCGACCGCTACGTGCACTCGTCGCTCGCCTACCAGGCGCTCGACGTGCCCGCCGACTGGGTCAGGGCCCTCAACGCCCGCGCTCAACTCCCCGATCTCACGATATTCCTATCGGTGCGCCCGGCCGTAGCGCTCGAACGCATTCGGGTTGGCCGGGCGGCACGCCCCGAACGCTTCGAAGAGCGCGCGCTGCTCGAACGCGTCGACCGCCACTATCGGGCCTGCCTCGGCACGCTCGGCGGCGAACGCGTGGTCGAGGTCGACGGCGAGGCGCCGCCCGATGCCGTTTTCGCGGCCGTCCGGGCGGCTGTGGCCCCGCTCGTGGGCTTGCCCACCGCCGACCCCGCCGGAGACCGCTGACCGTGGGACCGCAAGCCGGGGCGGCCGCCGCGGGCCGTGTGCCCGACGGCGCTCGGCCCGGCCGGGGCTACTGCTTCGCCGCGGTCGGCGACGTGCACGGCCACCACCACGCGCTCGTCGCGCAGGTCGAGCGGCTGGCCGCCGTGGCCGCCGTGACCCCGGCGTTCGTGCTGCAAGTCGGCGATTTCGAGCCGAATCGCGACGACGGCGACCTGGCCTCGCTGGCGGCGCCGAGCCGCTACCGCGCGCTCGGCGACTTCCCCGACTTCGCGGCCGGCCGGGCAGCGTTCCCCTGGCCGCTCTGGTTTGTCGGCGGCAACCACGAGCCCTACGGCTTCCTCGATGGCCTTGCCCCCGGCGCGGCCGTGGCGCCCCGCGCGCACTTCGTGGGCCGGGCCGCCGTGCACGACATCGGCGGGCTGCGGGTGGCGGGCCTGTCGGGCATCTACCACCCCGAACGCTCGCACGTGCCGCGCCCGGCACTCGGCGATCTGCCCCGCACGTCGCGCAAGGCGTACGTCGTGTTCACCGAGCAGGACGAAGACGCGCTGCTCGCCGCCACGGAGGCGGCCCCCGTCGACGTGTTGCTGCTCCACGAGTGGCCGGCGGGCCTCGTCGCTCCAGGGGATGAGGCGGCCTTCGAACAGCAGCGGCGCAGCCTCAACGAAGCGGCCGTCGGCAACGAGCGGGCCCGCATGCTCGTCGAATTGCTGCGGCCTCGCCTCGTGCTGGCCGGCCACATGCACGTGCCCTATCGCCGCACGCTGCAGCATGCCGACGGCAGCGCCTGGGCCTTCTGCGGTCTCGCGGCGGTCGCCCATGGGGCCGGCTCGGTGGCCCTCTTCGGTGTCGACGACGCCGGCAACATCGCGGAAGTCACCCCCGCCGCCGAGCGCCCCGCGGCCGGTCCGGCCGCCGACTGAGCCGCAGGGCCGCTACGAGGCCGCCTCGGCCCGCGCGAGCAGGTTGTAGAGGGTCGCCCGGTGGATGCCGAGGGCCGCGGCCGCCCGGCGCTTGTTGCCGCCGAAGTGCGCGAGCGCCGCCTCCACGATGCGCCGTTCGCAGACGGCGAGCGGCGACACCCCGTCCCAGCCGCCGGCCACGACGCGCGGCACCGCGCTGTCGGGGGCCGTGAGGCGCGGCGCAAGGTCGACCGCGCGGATCGTGTCTCCCTCGCAGAGCACGGCGGCGTTCGTGAGCACGGCTTCGAGTTCGCGCACGTTGCCGGGCCACGCGTATTCGCCGAGCACGCGCAGCGCCTCCGCCGAGAGACGTAGCGGACGGCCCGTCTTGTCGGCCGCGGCCCGGAGGAAATGGCCGGCGAGCAGCGGCAGGTCGTCGAGCCGCTCGCGCAGCGGCGGCAGCGCCACCTGCACGACGTTGAGGCGGTACAACAGGTCCTCGCGGAACGCGCCATCGCGCACGCGCTGCCGCAGGTCGCGGTTCGTGGCGGCGAGCAGACGCACGTCGGCGTGGCGCACGCGCGCGTCGCCGAGCCGGGTGAATTCGCCGGTTTCGATGACGCGCAGCAGTTTGGCCTGCATCGCGAGCGACATGTCGCCGAGCTCGTCGAGAAACAGCGTGCCGCGATGGGCGCGCTCGAAGAGGCCCGCCCGGTCCCGGTCGGCGCCCGTGAACGCCCCGCGCAGATGGCCGAAGAGTTCGCCTTCGAGCAGCGTTTCGGGAAGCGCCGCGCAGTTGATGGAGACGAGCGGCTCGGCCCGACGCTGGCCGAGGTCGTGGATGGCGCGCGCCACGAGTTCCTTGCCGGTGCCGCTCTCGCCCACGATCAGCACCGGAACGGCCGTCGGGGCCACGCGCTCGATCAGCGCGAAGAGCCGCCGCATGGGCGCGCTGCGGCCCAGGAGCCGCCCGAGTCCGTCCGCCCCGCCCGGCTCAGCGGCCGCGGTGTCGCGCAGCCGTGCCTCGGCGACCTCGAGCGCCGCGGTGCGCCGTTCGAGTTCGGCGGCGAGTTCGCGGTTGAGCCGTTCGACGTCGCTCTGCGAGGCGAGCAGTTGGCGGTTTGTACGGCGCAACTCGCGCAGCGTCCGCGCGTTCGCCAGCGCCAGGGCCGCCTGGTCGGCGAAGGCTTCGAGGCGCTCGCGCTGCGCGTCGTCGAACGCCGCGGCCCGGAAGCGGTTGTCGATGTAGATGACGCCGAGCGAACGCTCCTGCGAGCGCAGCGGCACGCAGAGCACGGAGCGCAGCTTCAGCGCCGCCACGCTGCCGTGGGAGCGCAACCGGTCGTCGTGCATCGCGTCGACCGTGATGAGCGGCTGGCCCGTCAAGAACACGTGGCGCGCGATGCTCGTCGAGACCTTCAGGGCTTTGCGGCGCAGCGTCTCCCGGTCGATGTTGCGCGCCACGCGGACCTGGAATGCGTCTTCGCCGCTGCCTTGCGCCCGCTCGCGCGGCAGGAGCAGGAAGCCCCGCTCGGCCCCGGTGAGCACAATGGCCACGTCGATGATGGTTTCGAGCAGCCGCTCGGGGCGCGTTTCGGTGAGCAGGCGCTTGTTGATCTGCAGGATCTCCGCCAGCAGTGCCCGGCTGCGGCCCTCGCCGCCCGCGGCGGTTGGCTCGCCCTGAGCGGCGCCGGGTGCCCGCACGAGACGCAGGAAACGCAGCGCCTCACGCTGCGCCGGCAGCGCCTCGAACGCCGCCCGTTGGCTCGCCGAGAGCCCCACCGTCAGCCGATCGAGGGCCGCGAGCGCCTGGCGCGCGTGGAGCGCGGCCTGCACGGGCTGGTCGCGGCGTTCGAAGCCGAGCGCCAGGCTCGTGTGCACGGGCCACACGTCCTCGGGTGCCGCGGGTTCGCCGAGCACGGCGAGGGCCTGGAGCAGCAGCGTCTCCGCGCGCTCGGGCCGGCCGCCGAGGCGCACCCGCTCGGCCTCGGCCTGCAGCCACAGGCCGAGCGCCCGGTGACGCCGCGAGCCGAGCCCGTCCGCTTGCTCGACGAGCGCGAGCCCGTGGCGCGCGGCCGCGTCGGGCCGGGCCGTCGCGAGCGCCAGCCGGCCGGCGAGCAGTGCGCACTCGGCCAGTTCGCGGGCCGCGGCGAGCTCCGCGAAGGTGGCGCGGGCGTGTTCGAGGTGGCCCAGCGCCGCGTCGTAGTCGCCCCGCCGGTAGTCCAATTCGGCGGCCACGAGGTCGACGTAGGCCCGCAGCAGCGCGTTCTCCCCCCCGGCGGCGAGCCGCCGCGCGGTGTCGAGCTGGCGCCCGGCCTCGGCGACGAGACCGAGGGGGCCCTGCAAGTTCGCCAGGTTGACGAGCACCTTGGTCAGGACGGTGAGGTCGCCCTGGCGGCGCGCGGCGTCGGCCGCGCGGTCGTAGTAGCCGAGCGCCGCCACGCTCTCGCCCCGCGCCTGGGCGAGGGTGCCGAGGTTCAGGAGGGCGGCCGCGACCCGGTCGAGGAAGCCGCGCGCCTCGGCCTCGCCGAGGCTGCGTTCGTAGCAAGCGCGCGCCGCCGCGAGGTCTCCGCGCCGTTGCTGCACGAGCCCCAGGGCATTGAACACGAAGGCCCGCTCGCCGGGCGCGGCGCCGGCCTCGAGCCGGGCCACGGCCGCGGCGAGCGCCGTTTCGGCCGCATCGGTGTGGCCCGCGTACAGTTCGGCGAGCCCGAGCGACGTGAGCAGGTGCACGCCGAGGTCGGCGGCGCCGATGGCGTCGGCCAGCCCGAGCCCCTGTTCGGCGGCCGCCCGCGCGTTCGCGAGTTCGCCGAGGAATACCCCGGCGCGCGCCGTGACGGCGGCGGAGAGCGCCATCGCGGCCGGGTCGCCGGGCGGGGCGGCGAAGACCGCCCCGCGCAGCGCCTGGAGCGCGGCCCGATGCTCGCCCCGCGTCAGCAGGGCCGCCGCGAGTTGGGCCGCGCTTTCCGCCGCGCGGGCCGGGAACGCCTCGGCCAGCGCCACGTGCAGCGCGCGGCACTCGGCGACGAGCCCGAGTCGCGCGGCCGCGGTGAGCTGGCGCAGGCCGAGTGAAAATCGCCGCGGGTCGGCCCGCCCCCAGGGCGCGAGGGCGCCGGCGTGCTGCAAATGGGCGAGCATCTCCCGCTCGCGGCCCTGACGCTCGGCCCGCTCGGCGGCCTGGAGGGTTGCGGCGAGCGCGCCCGCGACGTCCCCCGCGGCCTCGGCCAACGCGGCCTGGGCCGCGGGCTCGAGCGGGGCGACGGCGAAGCCGCGC
>CAYRCM010000203.1:0-11062 GCA_964422715.1 uncultured Myxococcales bacterium
GACGACGGCGACGGCACGACCCTCGGCTGCAGCGCGGCCCCCGTGGCCGGCGCGCTCGGCACGGGCGCCCCGTTTGCGCTCGTCCTGCTGGCGCTCGGGTTTGGCCGGCGCTCTTCGCGGCGGCGCAACTAGCCGCAAGTCCCGCCTGTCCACCGGCCGCGCGCCGCTCCGGGCGGCGGCCGGCACCTGCCACGCCAGCTCGCGCCCAACCTGCCCCGGCGGCTCTCGTCCCGCCCCCCGCTGACTGCGGCTGGATAGCCCGTCTCCAACGGCGGCGCACGCCTCATCCACCTCGCGGGGTGGCGGCCGGCCTGAAGAACCGCCGGCCCCGCGCCGCTGCTTGCCGCGACGGCCCATCGGCAACCTGGCACGCGCCGTGCAGAACCTCCCGCCGTGACAGCAGAAAGTGCGCGGCCCCCGCGCTTGCGGGGGGGCGTCTGCCCTCTGTACGAAAACGGCAAGGAGGAGGATATGTCTACCCAGTGGACCCGGTGCGGTGTGTCTTGGTTCAGCGGCGTGGCGGTGCTGTTTCTGGCGGCCCTTCCGGCGCACGCCGAGGTGAAGGTCTGCGTCGAGGTGGTGCTCCAGGAGGCGGACGCGGCGACGTCGTTCGTTCCGGCCGGGCCCGCCGAGGCGGCCCAACCGGGGTTCCCCGCGGCTCCCGATGTCGCCCCGCCGGCCCCCGTGGACGACGGCGCCGCCATGCGCCAGGCGCGGCTCGAAGCGCTGCGGGAACTTGCCCGCATGGACCCCGTGCTGCCGATCGGTCAGACCCCGGTCCGCTACCTGAAGCGGCTCATCGAGCACTTCGTGACGCACGAACGGGGCTTCGTCACCGTGGCCGAGGGTTGTGACCAGGTGCTGACGGTCGAGTTGTACCCGCTCGTCGAGGGCTGGACGGTCTTCGCGCGCTACAGCGGCAACGGCCGCGAGGAACGCGTCGACAAGCTCACCAGCAAGGAATTGAGCGCATTCGCCGAGCGCGCGGCGCTGGCCCTGCTGCACGACGTACCCATCAGTGGCACCATCAGCCGCGACAACGTGCTCGAAAGCGACTCGAAGAAGAGCGCCCAACGCATCCGCGGCACCCACCACTTCATCATGGATGTGGGTACGCAGTTGCGCTTCTGGCAGTTCTCGACGGCCGTGACCGAACGCGGGCAACGCAACTACGGCGCTGCCGAAGACCGCTGGCGCGTGTTCACGCCCATGACGATCGCGCTCGGCTACCGCGGCAAGTTCGAGGCCTGGGGCGTGCAGGCGCTGAGCCAGGTGGGGATCGGCACGAGCAAGACCGCCCCGCGCAAGAACCCGCTCGGCGGTCACGTCGACTTCGGCGGCGACGCGGGCCTGCAACTGCACTTCCTGCGCTACCTCGACCCGCGTGGGCTCTCGTCCTTCTACTTTGGCGCCGGCACCACGTTCGAACTGCTATGGTTCTCGGTCATCCGCCCCGAGACCGAGTACGGCGACGACCGCAGCACGCTGCTGTCGGGTGGCGTCGACGTCGACGTCGTCTGCGGCTGGGAGTTCATGCGCGCCTCGAGCGTGCAGTTCTACTTGCAGGCCGGACTGCACCTGCCGGCCTACGCGCTCCAGAGCGGCAACAACGACGGGCGCGTCAACGGCTGGTTCCCGGGGGCGTCCGTGAAGTTGGGCGTCATGTTCTAGGCGTGCGGCGGCGGCCCCGGCCCGGGGCCGCCCGGTGGCTCGCCACACGAGGGAAGATCGCCATGCGCTGCCTCGATCGCTTCATCCGCTGGGCCCTGCTGCTGGCTGTGACCACCACGACCGCAACCGTACGCGCCGCCGTGCCGTTGTGCATCGAGGTGCAGGGCGAAGACGCCGAAGGCGTGCGCAAACTCGTGCTCGCCGAAGTCGGCCACCACCCCTCGCACGCGGTTGCGACCGAAGCCTGCACCTCGACGCTGCGCGTGGAACTGTTCAAGGCGGCCGGGCAACTGCAACTGACGGCGCGCATCGACCAGGAAATCCCGGTGCGCTACCCGATCGAAGACCCGCGCGACCTGCCACGCCGCCTGTCCCAGGGTTTGGCCTTGGTGCTCGGCAACGACCCGGCCTACCTGAGCGCCGACATCGCGCACATGAGCGCCGCCGAACGGCTGCGTCACAGCCTGCTCGTCACCGGCGAGAACACCTATCGGGTCGAGCTCTTTCAGACGATTTCGCGGGCGCCGAACGCCGTGTTCGCGCCGGGGGCGGCCTTCGCGTTCACGCGCGGCTCCGGCCACTGGCAGGTGCTCGCGCGGGCCTACCTCGGCGGCTGGCCCGGTGCCGTGAGCGGCAGCGAGCGCGTGCTGCGCGTGCTCGCGGGCGTCGATGCCGGGCTCACCTACGAGGTCAGCGCACGGGCCAACACGTCCTTCTACGTCAGTTCCGGCGTGGCGTTTCAGTTCATGCAGTTCGAGGGGCTGCTCCGTCCGGCCGACAAAGGCAGCGGCGACACGATGAACGCCCTGCTCTTCGGCGTCCAGGCGCGAATCGGCGTGCGTTTCCTGCGCTTCGCGGACTTCGACTGCGACCTCTTCGTGGCGGGGCACCTGCCCTTCTACGCGGCCCACAGCGAGGACTCGCCGCTGTTCGGCGAAAAGGGCGTGTATACGCCTTCGTTGCAGTTGGGCTTTGGGGTGGGGTTCTGAGGGAGCGAGCGGAGGGGGTGCAGGCCGGCCGAGGGCCGGCCTGCTGGCCCTTGCGATCAGTCGGCGAGGCCGTGCACGAGGTCGATGTCGGCCATCTTGCCCGCGCCGTGGCAGACGGCGCACGACTCGAACGGCGGGTCGGCGTCGTACTGGGCACGCGGCCAGTTCACCGCGCCACCGTTCTGTTCCATGTGGGCAACGGCGTCGGCCGTGTCGTGGCACGAGTAGCAAGCGGCGGAAGCCGGGCTGATGACCAGCGAGGCCGCATCGGTCGCCGTGCCGACCGCGCCGCGGGCGCCCTGGATGTCGGCGCGCGTCTCGTCGGGGTCGCCCGTGGTGGTGCGGTTGGTCGTGGGCAGCGCGCCACCCGGCAGCGGCACCGCGTACGTGTCGGGATAGTGGCACGCGAGGCAGTTGGCCGGCTCATTCGGATAGGCGACTTCGGCCCAGTTGTAGTAGTAGACACCGCTCGCGGCCCGGTCACGGACGAACTGGTAATCGGTGGAGCGGAAGTCGGCGGCGTGGATGCCGTGCACCATGTCTTTGAGGTTGTTCGTGGCCTCGGGGTAGAGCAGCGGATCCATACCGAGCGCGTCGACGAGTTCGTGCGCCGCTTCCTGGGCTTCAGCCGAGCCGGCGCTGCCGTCGTAGAAGCTCGCGATCTGCGCCGGGTCGGCCGCGCGGCCGCTGGAGCTCAGGTTGGGGTTGTGGCAGACGGCGCACGTGTTGGCGTCGTACACGCGGTTGCCGCCGTGCAGTTCGAGCCACTCGTGGCAGGAGGCGCACTTCTCGTTGTCGACGATTTCGCGGCGCGTGGCGCTGCCCTGCACATAGGCCAGGACCGACACGGCGTGACGCGCAACGTTGCTGCAAGTGGGCGTGCCCACGCACTGATTGAAGTAGCCCTGGAGGGCCACCGCGCGCAGCGTGGCGTCGGCAGGGAACAACGCCTGGGCGTCGGTGATGGTGGCCGTGAAGTAACCGTCGGCGCCGGCGACCATGGTGCCCGCCGTGGTGTTGACGATGCCGAGGTTGTTGAGGCTGATGCTGCGCGGCTGGGCGGCGGCGCGGCCGAGGTGGTTCCAGTCGACCGGCACTTCGACGCTGCCCTGCGGCACGGCGTAGGCGATGAGGAACGACGGGACGGTCGGGTTGCCGCTCGTGACCGTACGCAGGTCGGCCGGCACGTTGGCCAGGTTGATGGGCGTGCCGTCGCGCAGGATGCGGAACTCGATCACGGGCTGCCGCGACGCATTGGCCGTGGCGCTGCGGATTTCGTAGGTGATGACGGAGAGGCCCGCCGAGCCGGGGCTGTTGGGCGTGGCGTTCTCGGTGTCGTGGTACGCGACGATCTCATCGGGGTCGTGGCAGATACCGCAGCGCGCGTTGTTGGCCTGCCCACCCATGTGGCTCGCCCAGTCGACGTTGTCGTGGCAGGCGCCGCAGGCGGCCATGTTGGGCACGAGGTTCCAGTTGTTGCCCTGGGGCGTGGCTTCGTCGTCGCCGTTGTGGCATTTCAGGCAGTTGTTGACGGCCTGCGGGTAGGTGACTTCGGCGGCGTCGAATTCGTCGCCGATCTTGTAGGAGTTGCCGCTCGGGCGGTTGGGCCCCATGTGGATGCCGTGGATCATGTCGGGCATGCTGATGGAGTTGCCGGTGAGCGGGTCGCTGCTGCCGGGGTTGTGGCAGACGACGCAGTAGTCGTACTCGTACCGGCTGCCGTGGAAGGCCATCGCGCCGTGGCACTCGTTGCAGGCGGCCGTGGAGCCGATCTGCCGGGTCTCGGTCATCTCGGAACCGTCGGGCACGAAGTCGTGGACCACGTTGAGGGGCGGCAGGTCGTTGCCGGAGATCTGGAGCGACAGCCGGTGCGTGAGGCTGGGCTCCCACGGGATGGCTTCGCCCGTGGCCGGGTTGGTAGCGTTCGTGACGTCGTTCGTGAAGGTGTAGGTGTAGCTGCCGTCGCCGTGGTCGACGAGGGTGCCGGCGCGTTCGGTGGTGGCCTGAGCCACCGTGACGGCGCCCTCGGTGGCCGTGCGGTTGATGTAGCTCACCCACTGCGAGGGCTCGCCCGCGTTGGCCGGGATGAGCTTCGCGAGGCCGAAGCGCGCGTTGGCGGACGATCCGCCGCGCAGGCCCACGGCGCCACGGCCGAAGCCGTCGAGCACCGTGAATTCGATGACCGGCGGGCTCGCGATGGTGACGCTGTCGATGGTGGCCGTGAGCACGAGCGGGATCTCGGCCCGGATGTAGACGATGTTGGCCGCGGACGGGCCGGGCTCGCCCTGCGGACCCGGTTCGCCCTGCGCGCCGGTGCAGTCGGCGGCCGTGCAGGCGCCGTCGCCGTCGAGGTCTTCGTCGGGCAGCGTGCAGGTGCCGTCGCCGTCGAGGTCCCAGCATGCGAGACCGTCCGCACCGTCACTGCCATCGGCACCCGGATCGCCCTGGGCGCCGTCGGCCCCCGCGCAGTCGGCCACGGTGCAGGCGCCGTCGCCGTCGAGGTCTTCGTCGGGCAGCGTGCAGGCACCGTCGCCGTCGAGGTCCCAGCACGCGAGACCGTCGGCACCATCGGCACCGGGCTGTCCATCGGCACCGGCCTGGCCGGCGGCACCGTCGGCCACCGTCACGGACGTGCCGTCGGTGCAGGTGATGGTCTTCGTGCCGTCGCCGTTGTCGGCCACGCTGCACGACGTGCCATCGGCGCCATCGGCGCCGGGCGCGCCGGCGAGGCCGTCGGTTCCGGGGGCGCCGTCATTGACGACCGCCGTTGAGCCATCGGTGCAGGTGATGGTCTTCGTGCCGTCGTTGTTGTCCTGAACGGAGCAGGACGTGCCCGCTTCGCCGGGCTCGCCCGGCTCGCCCTGGATGCCCTGCTCGCCGGCGGGCCCCTGCTCGCCCTGCGCGCCATCGCTGCCACCGCACGCCCAAAGCGCAAGCGTCAGCGCGGGCAGCCAAACCATTCGTGCCACGAACTTCCGAGGACCTGTCATGTCGTACCCCTCCCAAATCCCGGTTGCAGAAACCGCCGGCGGCGCCCTCCCGACGGCAATGTCGAGACAGCGGCCAGCACAAAAACGACCGGTGCGGCGATATCACGAAAGCCTCCCGCCTGAGAACCGGGGGATGCTTGAGGGCCAGTCGTGACGCGGAGTTTCGCGCGCAGGCGGGAGGATTCGAGCGGCGGCAATCAGGGCGCCGCAGTCGCCGTGACCGTGAGGGTCGCCCGGCCGACCTCGTTGCCATGACCATCGTAGGCCAGGAACTCGAGCGGATTCGGGCCGAGAGCCAACGGCAGGGTGACCTGCCACGTGCGTTCGTCGACCCAGGCGACATCGAGCGCGGTCATGTCGCGCGTGAGCCAGATTTCGCGGACGTCGATCCAGGCTTCGCCGGCGAGGGTGACCTCGGTGCCGACAACCGAGAAGTCGCCGCCGCCGTTCGTCGTGACCCGGAACGGGAGGCTCGGGAACGTGTTTTGGATGGAGTTGCTGGCCGACGTGAGCACCCATGCCGCGCGGTCGACCATGAACTGGTAGTACGGGGTGAAGTTCTGGCCCGTGCAGAGCGCCGTGTAGTGGTCGCGCCAGTGCGCGAGGTACGCAGCGTTGTAGCTCGTCTGGATGATGTCGTAGAGGTGGCCGTAGTAGCGCCGGGTGTTGCCCGGAATGGTGAGCAGTTTCGAAAGGTCGGAGTTCTGCACGAGCGGCGTGCGCGGATCGGACGGAAAGAAATCGAGGTCGTGCGGGAAGTAGAGCACCCGCAGGTCGGAGGGCCGCACGTAGAACTGCACGTTGTGCTGTGCCCCCGAGGCATAGTGGTCGATGGCGCCGGAGAGCGTGCCGAACGCGAACGAGCGTAGCCACTGGTCGACGTCGGCGTACTGGGCCACCCGGTCGCGGAACGCCGCCCCGGTGAGCCCGAACACCTTGGCGAAGGCGACGAACGCCGTCGGGTCGTCGCGGCGGCGGTTGTTCTTGACGAGGAAGTTGTGGCGGTAGTTTTCCTTGTCGTCGCCCAGATCGCGGATGGCGGTGCCGACGACGCTGTCGGGCTGCGGCAGTTTCAGGCCCTGCGGGGAGCCGGTGTCGGTCGTGAGCGGGTAGTAGATGAGTTCGTATTCGTACAGGTTGCCGTCGCTGCCGTTCTCGAATTGCGCATCGAGCATATCGCCGCTGAAGCGGTCGAGCTGCAGTTCGGCCGGGCCCGTGTGCTCGCGCCGCGGCGCCATGACCTGGATGAGGTCGTTGTATTCGCAGGCGACGGAGCCGGCGCGTGCCATGACCTGGTTCATGAGCATCTCGCGTTGGCCGTAGTTGACCCCCTGCGAGCGGTCGATGAGCACACTCTTGTGCGCGCCGCGGAAGGGCCGGTCGGCGTGGAAGTAGAGGCCGAAACCGAGCCGCACGGCGACCGGGCGGCCGCGCTCGCTGCCTTTCGCGCGCACGCCGACGTCGTAGTAGACCTCGCGCTCGTCGTAGACCACCGTCGTGCCGATGGCATCGTCGCTCATGAGGTTGACGGGTGCGTGGAACCAGTCGGAATCGGCCGGCGTCAGCAGGATGCGCAGGTTGTGCAGGCCGTTCGTCGCCGCGAGCCCGTCGTCGACCTTGTAGAGGGCTCGCGAGGCGGGCCCGGCGGCCGGGAAAGTGGACGCCGCGCCGAGCAGGTCTTCGGCCTCGACATAGAACTGGACGAGCGCGGCCGCCGGCTGGCCGGGCAGGTCGGCCACGAAACGGCCGTTGCCGACGTCGTTCATGGGCGTCGCGGCAAAGGCCCCGCCGTTGACCGACGCGTACAGCGTGGCCGTGGCGATGCCGTCGGGGTCGTCGGCCGCGACCGACACGCGCACGGGTTCGCCGGGGGCCGGCACGACGGGCGTGTGGCCGAAGTCGGCGTAGGTCGGGCCGGCGTTGTCGACGAGGGCCGTGTTCGGCGCGCCCGGCGTGCCGTGCAGGTCGGGCTCGCGGAGCAGCGTCGTGCGGGCGAGGCGGTTGAAGTAGAGGCGGGTGTTCAATTGGTTGCTGCCCGCCACCCATTTCGCGCGGAACGAGATCTCGTATTCGACGCCGTTCGTTATCGCGCGGCCGTTCGCCAACGTGGTCTCGGCGTGGTTGTGCATGTGGCCCGCGGGCCCCGTGGCGACGAGGCGCAGCACGAAGTTGCCCGGGGCATCGGGGTCGGGGATGACCGCGCTGTGCCGGTGGTTGCCGAGGATGCGCCAGGTTGCGGCCGTGCCATCGTCGAACGTGCTGTTCTGAATGACGTTGAGGGCGGCGCCGCCGGGCGCCTCGACGACGCGGATGTCGTCGAGCCACACCTCGCCGGCGTCGAGCAGCCCGAGCACGAATTCGTGCCACTGGCCGTCGGGGCCGACCCGGCTCGCCTGGGCCGTGCCGCGGTAGCTGAAGTTCTGCCAACTCGCGCGGGAGCCCTCGGCCGACGCCGCCCAGGCCTCGGGGCTCGCGTTGTCGGCGCGCGGGTCGCGCAGTTCGAGGCTCGGCCCGCCGCCGTCGGCGAATTCGGGGAAGCGGCCACCGTCGGCGTAGCGCACAGCGTCGACGAGGTTGCCGCACGCATCGCTCAGCTCGATGCGGTCGCCCGAATTGGCGAGGCCGCCCTCGAAGTCGCCGACGATGGGGATGTCGGGGTACTTGGCGGCCAGCGCGGCGGCGTCACGCGCCACGACGAGGTAGGCGCCGGCCGGCAGCACGGTGCCCGCCGGAAGCACGAACTGGATGCCGTCGGAGAGCCGGTAGCCGCTGAGGTCGACGCTTTCGGGGCCGCGGTTGAACAGTTCGAGCCATTCCTCGGGCAATTCTTCGAAAGGCGCGCCGGCCTCTGCGCGCGGCCGGTGGTGGTACATGATCTCGTTGATGACGATGGCGCTCGTGAGTTCGACATCGTTCCCGAGGCCGCGGGTGGGCCGGAAAGGCTGGAACCAGCCGGGAGTGTCGTCGGCCGCGCGGGCCCGGACGGTGCTGCCGACCTCGACGGCGTCGAGGACGGAGCCCCGGTCGGGTGCGTAGAGGAAGAGTTTGTCGCCCTCCTCGGGGGTGAAGCCGAGCGTCGGCGCGTCGAGCACGAGGAACTCGCCGGGGGCCAGGGCCTCGCGCGGGACGACGTATTCGGCGCCCGCGGACGAGGCGACGACGACGCCCGCGAGCGCGAACGGTTCGGCGCCGCGGTTCGTGAGTTCGAGCCAGAAGGGGCTCGCCTCGGCGGCGGCGACTTCACTGAACGCCAGCGTGTCGCCGGCGGCGGCCGGCAGCAGCGGCCATTCGCGGGTGACGAGCCGCGCGGCAAAGCGCAGGTCGGGATCGTCCGCGGCGGCCTGGTGCAGCTCGACGCTGAGCACGTTGGTGCCGCTCAGGAGCGCCGTGCTCGGAACCACGCCGGCGGAGAGGAGGGCGGCCGCGTCGACCGGCGTGCTCGCGAACGCGTCGAAGGCGACGGGCCCGGCCGGCATGTTGTGGCGGTAGAGTTCGACGCCGTTCAGGTAGAAGATGGCGCCGTCGTCGACGAGGACGTCGAGCAGCAACTCGGTGCGCGCCGGGTCGCCGTCGAAGATGAAGTCGGTGCGGAACGTATAGGTAGTGACGCCCAGCGGCAATTCGGTGGTACCGCCGCCCGGCATGAACGGCTCGGTCGAGCGGAAGAGGGCGTAGGTTTCGCGCTGGTTCGTGAGCGAGTTGCCGTCGAACGTGTCGAGCCAGATGTACTTCGTGGCGTCGCCGAAAGAGCCCGAAACCGCGTAGCCCCAGGGCCCGGACGTGCGGTCGGCCGACACGGCCGGGGGGGCCCAGGCGGCCACCAGATTGGCTTCCTGGATGGCGGTCTGAAGCGCCGCGACCGTGGGCGGCGGGTCGCTCAAGTTGCCGCCCGGGTTCGCGCCGGTGGGCCCGAGCACGGCTTCGAAGAGGGCGGGGGCCGTGCCGAGCGTCGGGCCGTCGGGCAGCGAGAACTCGGCAATCAGCATCTGGGGGCTGCCCGAATCGCCGCGCGCCTCCCAGGCCGCGACGTAGATGTGGTCGTCGGGGCCGATGTCGGTCGTCAGCGACTCGACCGAGGTCCAGTCGCCCACGCGGTCGCGGCCGATGAGCCGCAGGTTGCTCGCGTCGCGCCGTCCCAGGTAGTAGGCGAAGTAGTTGTCGGCCGTGAGCTGCGCCGTGACCGTCAGCGTCGCAGCCCCCACCCCGGCGAAGAAGGTGGCCGGGCCGAATTCCCAGCCGCTGTCGTCGAAGCCGGGCTCGCGCCAGGCGGGGTCGACCTCGAGGCCGGAGGCGTCGTAGCGCCACGTGGCATCGAGCGGAACGACTTCGGTGAGGCTGGGGGGCTCGTTCGGGTCGGGGAAGTTGCGCGCGCCGGGCGTGCCGCCGACGGCGGTGCTCGGGCGCCAGTTTTCGGCGTAGGCGGCGGCCGTCTCGGGGGCCGTGCGGGCGAGGCTGACCCCGGAGCCGTCGGGGGCGAGCGGCCAGGGGGCCACGTCGTCGTAGCGCACGGCATCCAGGATGCGGCCCATGTTGTTGCGCAGTTGGATTTCTTCACCACCGTTCGAGAGCCGCCCATCGTAGGGGCCGAGCGCGGCGGCAAAGCCCGTGACCTCGGCCAGGTGCCCGGGGTTGGCCGCGACGACGAGGTAGCCGCCGGCCGGGATGAGCGTGCCCGGGGGAAACCGGTAGGAGATGCCGTCGGCGAGCGCCCAGTCGGAGAGGTCGGTGTCGACGGCGAGCTGGTTCTGGATTTCGACCCATTCGAGCTCGGGGTCGCCGGTCACGTTGTACTGGATTTCATTGAAGACGACGATGCCGCCCGGGTCGGGCGCGCGGCGCGCCCAGGGCTCGCCCGTGAGCGGCGTGCAGCCGAACGGGCCGATGTCGGGGCTGCCCGCGTCGTCGGGAGCGATGTCGTCGGCGGCGCCGGCCGCGTCGGCGTCGGCGGGCGCATCGGCGTCGGCGTCGGGGACGATGTCGGGAACGCTGTCGGGCACAGCGATGTCGGGCGCCGCATCGGGCGTCACTTCAGCGTCGGGGCGGCCCGCGTCGGCAAGCGCGTCGGCGTCGGAGAGGCCGAGCTCGGCGCCGGCGTCGGCGAGCGCCGCGTCGGTCTCGGGCCCGAGCCCATCGGCCCCGGTCTCGCCGTCCGCGAGGTCGGCGTCGGCAAGCAGGGTGTCGGGCGGGCCCGACTGGTCGGCGTCGGGCGTGGTCTCGTCCGGTGGGGGGCCATCGGGCGCGGCGTCGCCGGCATCGGCGGACGCGTCGGCGTCGGTCGGATCGGGCGTGTCGGGGACGGCGTCGGGCCGACCGGGGTCGGGCACAGCGTCGGGAGGCGGCGGGGCATCGGGCGCGGTGTCGGGCGCGCCCCCGTCGCCGGGGCCGAGGTCGGGATGCGGGGCGTCGGACGGG
>CAYRCM010000204.1:0-10882 GCA_964422715.1 uncultured Myxococcales bacterium
GGCCCGCGCCGCCGCCCGCGTGGGCCGACGTGGCGCCCGATGTCGCGTCAGCGCTTCTGCGCCAGCGCACGGTGGTCGTCTACGACGGGGCCCGCGAACTGGCCGCCGCCGGGCCCGCCGCTCGGCTCGCCGCGCAGTTGCGCGACCTCGGCGTGTGCGACGTGCGGCTCGTTTCCGGCGGCCTGCCGGCCTTCGAGGCGGCCGGCGGACCCACGGCGCCGGGGCCCGCCTCGGCCCTGCCGCCGAAGCCCGGCAACCCCTGGTTCTGGGTCACGCTCGCGGCCCTCGTCGGCGGCCACCTCGTGTTCTTCGGCATCGCGCTCTTCCGCCGCAGCATTCTCGCGCCGCTCAGTGCCTGGCTCGCGGTCCCGACGCGCTTCGCGCTCGCCCTAACCTCGGCGCTCGCCGCCGTCGGCCAACTGGCCGACCCTGGCGATTTTGCCCGCCACATCGCGGCCTACGATCTCCTGCCCCCGGTTCTCGTCAACCTCTTGGCCATCACCCTGCCGGGCGTTGCGCTCGGCATTGCGCTGCTGCTGCTCGTCGGCTGGCAGACGCGGCCCGCGGCGTTGGCCTCTGCGCTGCTGAACCTTGCCTTCCTGTTCGTGCTCGGTCATGCGCACGCGAGCGGGCTCGCCGCCCCGCCCGGCGCCTGTTTTGCCTCGTCGGCCGTCGACGTTGCCCTGCGCGCCGGAACCTTCTTCCGTCACATCGGGTTTCTCGCCATGAGCATTTTCGTGTACGTGGCCGCCCGCCCCACGTTCGGCCTCGACCGGCTGCTCCTCCGGCGCGCCCCAAGGAGGCCCCGCGTATGATTCGCTCTGTCCTCTCGTGGCGTGTTGCTTCGTTTTGGGCCGCGTTGCTGGCCAGCGGAACGCTCCGCGCCGCGCCCATCGCCTGGGAAACGCTGCCGGGCAATCCCGGTGCCGCGCTCACCCCCGAGCAGAAGGCCCTGGTCGAGTCCGTGCTGCGCGGCCAGCCGAACTACGCCGGCTGCAGCGGGTCGCTCGCGGCCTGCCTCACGGCCGCTCGCGACCATGCCACGGCGCGGCGCATTGCGGCCTACGTGGCGCGGCTCGCGGCGCGCGGCAAGACGGCAGCCGAACTCCAGCAGGCCGTGGCCGACCGCGCCCGCTCCGCCCAGCCCGCCGAGACCCAGACGTTCGACCTCACCGGCCGGCCGTTTCGCGGCACGCCGGGGGCGCCCGTCGTCGTCGTCGAGTTCGCCGATTTCCATTGTCCGTTCTGTGCCAAGTTGGCCGTCGATGCGCACCGTCTCGTCGACGCCCTGGGCGGCAAGGTCGGCTGGTACTTCTGGCATTTTCCCGTCAAGAGCCACCCCCGCGCCGTGCCGGCCGCCTTGGCCGCCGAGGCCGTCTTGCGCCAGCAGCCGGCCACGTTTTGGGCTTTCCACGACCGGCTCTACGAAAACCGCCTGCTCCTCGAAGACGCCGACCTGACGGCCCACGCCGAGCGCGTCGGGCTCCCCGCGGCCCTCGTCCGCCAGGCGCTCGGCGACGCCACGCTGCGAAACTGGATCGCCACGAGCAAAATGCTCGGCATCAAGGCGCAGGTCCGTGAGACGCCCACGCTGTTCATCAACGGCAAACGCTACGTCGGGCTGCTCGACCCCGACAGCCTGCGCGACCGCCTCGAAGAAGAACTCGACCTGCTTGCCGGAAAGCGCTAGCCCGTGACCTCCGACGTGAGCCGCACCTACTTCACGTGGCCCGACGGCCGTTTCGTGTACGACTGCGCCGGCTGCGGGGCGTGCTGCCGTGGACTCGGCATCGGCATCGATGCCGCCGAGGGGGGCCTCGCCACGCTCGTTTCGCACTACCCGCCGCTCGCCACGTTCCTCAGGAACCGCGGCGGCGCCTGGACCGCCGCGAATCCGCGCGGGGCCTGCTACTTCCTCGATGCGCAGGGCCGCTGTCGGGTCGAATGCCGCCACGGCCGGGCGCTGAAGCCGGCCGCGTGCCGGCTCTTCCCGTTCAACCGGGTGTTCCGGCTCGGCGACTGGCAGGTGGTCGACTACAACAGCGTCATCTGCCCGCTCCACGCCCTGCCGGCCGACGCCGGCGCGCGGCCCCCGACATCCGCCGCCGGGCCGGCCACGGAGGGCGTGCGCCACGCCGCCCAGCTCGCCGAACTCGCCACGGTCGCCGACCCGGCGCTCATCGCCGTGCCCGCGGCTGCCGGGCTGCCGGCTGCCGCGGCCGACGCCTTCATCGCGCGCGAGCTCACCGTCCAGCAGGCCTGCTTCGCCGCGGCCGCGGCCGCCGTGCCGGCCCTCGCAGCCGTCGAGGAGGCCGCCGTCGCGTCATTGGGAGCCGAGGCCGAGCGCGGCCGGCAGGCCCAGGCCGGCGCGAAGGCCCTCGCCCCCCTGCTTTTTTCCGAGGAATTGCGGACGCCCGGCCCCGACACCTGCCGCACCGCGCTCTGGCTCGTGCCGTCGCTGCGTTTCAACGAGGCCTTCGGCCCGCGCCGCTACGCAGCCGGCCGCGACTGCGGGGCCCTTTGGCCCGGTCTCTTCCGCCTCTGGCTCCACGGACTGGCGGCGGCCGAAGCGCTGGCCGAGCGCGCCCTCACCCTTCAGGAAGCGACGAGCCTCTGGGCCGACTTCGTGCCGCTCGGCGCGCTCGCCGCGCGCTACCACGACCTTCCGCAACTCGCGCCGGGGCCGCAGGCGCTGCCCGCCGCCGGCCCGCTCCAGCGCGCCGTCCTGACGCTCGCCGAAGCCTGCGTGCGCAACCGGCGGGCTCGCCGGCCCCTCGGGGCGCTGCTCCGCGACGCCGGCGCCGGCCTCGCGACCGTGGCCGAGCGCGTGGCCTGGGCCCGCGCGCTCGATGGGCTGCTCGGCGAACTGCGTTTCGAGCCCGGGGCCAGCCGAGCAGCGGGCGCTTGACCGCCGCCCGCCTGCGCACTACGGTGGCCTCACGCGGTTTCGCGGCGGCACCCGGTCCTGGGCACCGCCCTGGCGTGTGCCGGGGCTTCCCCGCTGCAGTCCTGCCGGCCCCGCCAGTGGAATAATCAGTGCCCTCGCGTGTCGTGCTGGGCGTGCATGACGGGCGTGCGTGCTCCGGCACGACATCGAGTCCGGCCTCGAGCGGGCGGCCCCGGCCTTCGGGTCGCGCGGCGCGCCGACTCCGGTGAGGAATCCCATGAAACGCTTGGCGCTCATCCCGCTGCTCGGCTGGCTGCTGCCGGCCCTCGCCTCGGCCCAGTCCGACGTCGCGCCCCCGGGCGAAGTGCGGCTGTCGCTCGCGCGCTTCGAGGCGCTCATGGCCGCGGCCGAACGGCGCACGGGCCCCGTGCCCACCTGGGGCCGTGGCAGCGTCCGGGTGGCCTTGCCCGCGGCCCCGGCCGGCGTCGCACGCGTCGAAATCGAGGCCGAGGTGCGGCTTGTCGGCGACGGCGTCGGCGACGTGCCGCTGCTGCCGGCCGAAGTGGCGCTCGAAGAGGTGCGCGTGGGGGGGGTCGCGGCCACCCTCGTCGCCCGCGGCGGCGCGCACACGGTGCTCGTCGAGCCGTCCTTGCGCGTCTTCCCCGTGTACCTGCGCTACGTGGCGCCCGTGCGGACGGCGGCCGACGGCGGCTCGTTTGCGCTCCTGCCGCTGCCGCCGCTGCCCGGCGCCGCGCTCAACGTCGAAGGCGGGACGCCCGACGCCGGGCTCGACGTCTGGCCCGGCAGCGATGTCATGCGCCAGGGGGGGGCGCTTCAGGCCGTGCTGCCGGCCACGGCGGCCGCCGTGTTGCGCTGGGGCGCCGAAGTCGGGGTGAGCCGGGTGCGCCGCGCCGATTACAGCCTCGTCGTGCGCGAAGACATCGACGCCGCCGACGTGCAGGCCACCTTCGACGTCTGGCTCGCGGCCCCGCAGGCCCAGGTGCGGCTCGTCCCGCGTGCCGCGGCGCTCATGGATCTGCGCGAAAACAAAGACGGACTGCCCGCCGAGGTGGTCGGCGATTGGCACGTGGCCACGCTGCGCGGGGTTGGCCGGCACACGGTGCAGGCGGCCTTCCGGCTGCCCGTCGACCGCAGTCAGGGCCAGCCCCAGGCGCTCCTCGCCCTCACCGGCGCGCCCATCGCCCAGGTCGCGGCCGAGGTGCCCGGCAAACGCGACGTGCGCTTCGAGCCGAGCGTGCCGCTCGATCAGCGCGTAACGGGCTCCGATGCAAGCGCCCGCACGCGCGTCGTCGGGTTCCTGCCGCCCTTCGACCAGGTCGTCATCCGCTGGACCGAGGCCCGGCCCTCCGAAGAACGGCTCGTGCGCGTCAACACCGACACCTATCAGCTCGTGACGCTTCAGGAAGGGGTCATGCGCTCGAAGGTGACCGTGCGCTACCAGGTCATCCGCGGCAAGACCAAGGAACTCGCCATCCAACTGCCGAAAGAAGGGGTGCTCTACAAGGTCACCGGAGAGGGCATCGAAGACTGGCGCACCTTCGCCGAGACGGGCGACGAGCCGCGCCAGGTGCGGGTCACCCTCGGGCGCGAAATCGAAGGGGACTACACGCTGCAACTCGAACTCGAAACGGTCACCCCCAAGGAAGAGGGCGCGCGGCTCGACATCCCCATCGTCAGGCCGCTCGACGTTTTCCGGCAGACGGGCGTCGTGGCACTGTTCGACGGCGACAAGGTCGGTTTCGCCCCGGCCGAGCAGACGCAGTACACCAAGGTCGGCGAAGACGCGCTGCCCGTCGACATCCGCCAGAGCCTCACCGAGCGCGTCAGCCAGGCCTTCAAGCACATCGGCGAGCCCGGCCCCGTGACGTCGAAGGTGGCGGCCGCCAAGACCCGCGAAGTGCGCTTCGACGCGCGCGTCAACGCCCTCTATCACGTCAAGGAAGGGGCCCTCGTCGGCTACGCCTCCATCCTCATCGACCTCAAGAGCGGGCGCCAGGACGTGGTTCAACTGTCGTTCCCGAAAGGCGTCAACGTGCTCGACGTGACGGCCCCGAGCCTCAACAAGCACGAGGCCGCCACGGTCCAGGGGGTCGGGCCCGAGCGCAAGGGCTACGAAATCCGCTTCACGCGCGCGCTCGAGGGCGCCATCCAGATCGACGTCGAATTCGAGCAGTTGCTCGCCAAGGAACTCGGCAAGTTCGCGCTGCCCGACGTGCGCGTGCACGGGGCCGAGGTCGAAGAGGGCAGCTTTGGCGTCGTCGCCGACCCGGGCATCGAAGTGCAGCCGGGCGAGGCCGGCGATCTGCGTCAGGTGCCCGTCTCCGAGTTGCCGAAAGCGGTGCGGTTGCGCAGCCCGCGCGAAGTGCTGCTCGGCTATCGCTACGCGCGCGCCCCGTGGAGCCTCAACGTCGACGTCAAGCGGCACCGCACCGTCGAGACGCTCAAGGCCGTCGTCCAGGCGGCCTGGCTCACCTCGGCCGTGCTGCCCGACGGCCACCTCGTGACCCGCGCGCTCTACCAGGTGCGCAACGACGACCGGCAGTTCCTGAGGCTCGCCATGCCCGCCGGTCACAAGGTCTGGACCGTGGTCGCGGCGGGCGAGAAGGTAAAGGCGGTCGCCGACGACAAGGGGGCGCTCGCCATCCCGCTGCCGAAAGACCGCACCCTGCTCGTCGAGGTCGTCTACGAAGTGCCGACCGACAAGTTCCGCGCGTACGGCTCCGTGACGCTCACGGCGCCGCACGCCGACCTCGTCGTCACGGGCCTGCAATGGCTGGTAACCACGCCCCAATCGTTCGCGCTGTTCGGCATCGACACCGAACTCACCGAATCGCGGCTCGGCGTGTTCTCGCCGCCCGACGGCAGCGCGGGCCGCGCCGCTTTGCCCATCGACACGTCGGGGGCCGGGCCCATGCGCGAATCGCTGTTCACGCGGGCCGTGCTCGATCCGACCGAGGCCACCCCGACCATCGCTTTCCATCTCGTCGCCACGCCGGCCCCCTGGGTCGGTTGGCTCGTGTGGCTCGGCGGCCTGCTGCTGCTCGTGCCGGTCGCGCGGCGCGTCGCGGGTCGTCGGCCGCTGCGGCGCGGTGGCGTGCTGCTGCTCGCGGCGGGTCTGCTGCTCCTCGTGGCGAAGATGGCGGTCTGGGACCTCCACGTCGCGGAGGGGGCCCTCGCGGCCCTCGTGCTCTTCGGCGTGGCGCTCGGCACGGCCATCGTGCAGCGGCGCCGCGGAGCGCGGGCATGAACGCCCGCATCACGATCCTGCTCGGCGGTCTCGTGCTGCTCGCCGGCGCCGCCCAGTGCGGAAAGATGCAGGACGTCGGAGCGCCGATGGCGGCCATGGAGAAGCCGGCCGAACCCGAAGAGTCGGCGGCCGTGACGGCCAGCGCTCCCACTCCGCTCCAGGCGTTTGGGACGGCGGGCGGCGCGGCCCCCGCGCCGGCGGCGGCCGAACCGGCGCCGAGCCCGCAGGACGGCGACAAGTTGGCCCAGGAAGGCCGCATCATGGCCTATCGCGGCGGGGCCCCGGCCGCGGGCCCGGCGGGCGCCAAAGACGAAGTGGCACTCGAGGGCTACGCGGGCAAACAACGCGCGCTCGAGGCCTGGGCGTCCCCCGCAGAGCCGCCGGCGCCCCGTGGCGGCGACGAGGGCGGCCGCGCCTACCCGACAGGCGGTAGCACCCTCGTGCCGCCGGCCACCCCGGCGCCGCCCGGCGACTGGCGCGCGCAGGAAAACCAGAACGCCCTGAAGGGTGCCGAGGGGCAGGGAGCCGCGGCGTTCCTGAGCCTCGACCGTTCGGGCGTGCGGCCGAGCAGCGAAAGCGCGCTGCGCCAGGGCCCCGCCGGCCCTGCCGACACGACCGTGGCCCTCACGCGCGAACCCGAGGTCGTCGACCTCCTCGCCACGAACGGCAAGCGCGACGCGGCGAAGCCCCGCCCGACGGTCCGGCGCGACACGGCCCAGGGCGTCGACCATGAGGTCGCGGAAGGCGAAGAAACCACAGAAGAATCCGACGACGGGGTGGCCATCGGCAGGAAGACCGGAAAGATGGATGAGGCCGACGCCAACGGTCGCTTCGCCGACCGCAAGCGCCTACGCGACGAAGACCGGCGCGGCGAGCGCGGCGGCGAGCGGTTCAAGCGCGAAAAGGAGCTCGGCAACGCCGAAGACGAACAGACCCGGGAGGCCGTGAGCGATGGCGACGCCATCCTCGACGTCGGCGAAGACGAACGACCGGCGAGTTTCCTGTCGCGCATGCTCTACTTCGAGAACACCTACCTCGGCGGCAACGCGGCCTACGCCGAGTCGTTGCGGCGGCTCGACGCGGCGTTGGGGCCCGGCGAGCGGGCGCACTTGCTCGCCCGGCTCCGGCCGCAGGGGTTCGATGCGCCGCCCGAGGCGGGCATTGCGCTCAGCGCCACCATCGACCGCCAGGCCCTCGACCGGCCGGGGCGGGTCTACCTCCAGGTCGGCTTGCAGGGCAGCGAACGCTACGGCTGGCGCCGGCCGCCGCTCGACGTGGCGCTCGTCGTCGACGACGCCGTGCTCGGCGCGGGCGCCGCACCGGTCACCGACCTCGTCGTGGCCCTGCTCCAGCAACTCGGCGCCCAGGACCGGCTGGCCGTCTTCGTGGCGGGCGAGCCGCCGCTCGAACTCGCCCCGCTGAGCCGTTTGCGGCCGTTGCGCAACGCGCTGCCGCTGCGGCTCGAAGCCCTTGACCGGCCGCGCGGCGGGGCGGCCCCGGCCGCGGGGCTCGCGGCGGCGCTCGGCGCGGCCGGCCAGGCGCTGCGCGGGGCGGCTGCCGACGGGTCGGCGCTGCCCGGCACGCAGACCGTCTTCCTGCTGACGACCGGGGCCGACGCCGAACGCGTGGCAAGCGCCACGGCCGCGGCTCACGACCTGACCCTGCAGGGCATCGTCACGTCGGTCGTGGCGCTCGACGATGCGGCGGCCGGTGCCGACGGCGCCTGGTGGGCGGTGGCCAGCGCCGGCTACGGCAACTACCACCGGGTCGACGCGAGCGCACCGGTTTCCGACGCGGTCTCCGCCGAACTGGCGAGCCTCTCGCGCGTCGTGGCGCGGCTGCTGCGGCTCAACATCCGGCTCGGCAAGGACGCTCACGCCGTGCGCATCCTCGGCAGCCGGGTGCTCGACGAGGAAGAGGCGCGCCAGGTCAAGGCCCGCGAAGTGGCGGCCGACCGGGAACTGAGCCGCACCATGGGCATCCAGGCCGACCGCGGCGAGGACGACGACGGCCTGCAAACGGTCATCCCCTACTTCTTCGGCGGCGACACGCACGTGGTGCTCGTCGAACTCTGGGTCGATGCCCCCGGTGCCGTGGCCGAGGTCACGCTGCGCTACAAGGACATGGTCAACCTCAAGAATGACACCGCGCGCGCGGCCGTCGCGCTCCGGCACACGCCGCGCATGGGGGCGCGCACGCAGGTGGCGGCCATTCGCCGCAACGTGCGGGGTTTCGAACTCGCCGGGGCGCTCGAACGCGCGGGGCACCGCGTGCGCCACGGCGACGCGGCGGGGGCGGCGCAGTGGCTGCAGGCGGCCTCTGCCCACGCCGCCCACACGGCCCCGGCCGACCGCCAGCTGCTCGCCGAATTCGCGCGGCTCGTCGGTGGCGGTGACTGGCAGCAGTCGCCCGAACGTCAGGCCGCCCTCAGTGAAGCCCTCGTGCTGGCCGGCCGGCGCCGGGTCGGGGTGTCGGCCGACCCGGCCGGGCCTGGCGACACCGCCGGCCGCTGAGGCCCGGCGCGTGTTCCGCATTCTGCACACCTCCGACTGGCACCTCGGCCACCGGCTGCACGATGTGCCGCGCGACGACGAACACCGGGCCTTTCTCGCCTGGCTCGGCGCGGCCCTTGTCGAGCACGAAGTCGATGCGTTGCTCATTGCGGGCGACGTGTTCGACACGTCGAATCCGCCGGCCTCGGCCCAGGCCGACTGGTACCGCTTCCTCGCCGAGGCGCACGCCCGGCGGCCGGCCTTGCAGATCGTCGTCATTGCCGGCAATCACGACTCGGCCGCGCGGCTTGAGGCACCGCGACCGCTCGTGCAGGCGCTCGGCGTCCGCGTCTTCGGGGCGTTGCCGCGCAACGCCGCCGATGGGGCGTTTCGGCCCGCCGAGCTCGTGCTGCCGCTCGATGGCGGCGAGGGGACCTGTGCCGCCCAGCTCGTGGCGCTGCCGTTTCTGCGCCCAGCCGACTTGCCGCCGCCGCCGCCCGGCGAGGGGGATGGCGACCCCTTCGTCTGGGGCATGCGCGCGGTGTACGGCGCAGCGGTCGCCGCGGCCCGCGACCGGCGCGCGCCCGAGGAGGCGCTCCTGCTCATGGGCCACCTGTACCTCTCCGGGGCGGCGCTGACGGCCGACAGCGAGCGCCGCATTCTGTCCGGCACGCTGCACGCGCTGCCGGCCGACCTTGTGCCGCCCGACGTCACCTACGCGGCCCTCGGACATCTGCACACGGCGCAGCGCGTCGGCGGTAGCGACGCCGTGCGCTACAGCGGCGCACCGCTGCCGCTCTCGTTTGGCGAAGGTGAGCGCCACCAGACGGTGTGGCTCGTGACGCTTGCCGGGCCGGCCTTGCAGGACGTCCGGCCGCTGCGGGTGCCGCGCCGCCTGACGCTGCTGCGCGTGCCGGCAGCGGGGCCCGGCCCG
Organism: uncultured Myxococcales bacterium; assembly: GCA_964422715.1. Lineage (GTDB taxonomy): Bacteria > Myxococcota_A > UBA9042 > PWKZ01 > CAYRCM01 > CAYRCM01. The sequence goes on from CAYRCM010000204.1 coordinate 9,582, forward strand.
CTCGGTGCGGTGCTCGCCGAGCTGGCCGCGCTGCCCGATGCCCAGCGGCCACCGGCCGGCGCGGGCGTCCCCGACGACGCGAGCCTCCGCTGGCCCCTGCTTGAGGTGCGGGTGCGCCTCGACGCGCCGGCCCCCGGCCTGCGGCGCGAGATCGAGGAGGCGCTCGCGGGCAAGGCCGTGCGCTTCGTGCGGCTTGCGCTCTCGTATCCGGGCGAGGCGGCGGCCCTTGCCGACGCGCTGCCCGAGGCGACGCTCGCCGAACTCGAACCCGAGGACGTGTTCCGCCGCTGCTACGCCGAGCGGCACGGCAGCGACGTTCCGGCCGAGTTGCTGGCAGCCTTCCGCGAGATCCGCGATGCGGTCGGGCAGGGGGCCGGCCGATGAGAATCCTGGCCATCCGCGGCGAGAACCTGGCCAGCCTGGAAGGCCCCTTCGCCGTCGAACTCGGCGCGGCCCCGCTCCGAGAGACGGGCCTCTTCGCCATCGTCGGGCCCACCGGGGCCGGCAAGAGCACACTGCTCGACGCGCTCTGCGTGGCGCTCTTCGACCGCACCCCCCGGCTCAGCGAGCGCGGCGGCGTCCGGGTCGGCCGCGCCGAGGAAGACGAAGACCAGCGCCTGTCCGCCAACGACGTGCGCTCGCTGCTGCGGCGCGGTACGGCTCAGGGGTTTGCCGAGGTCGACTTTGTCGGCCGTTCTGGGGTCGTGCTCCGGGCGCGCTGGGCCGTGCGGCGGGCGCGGCTGCGGCCCGACGGGCGGCTGCAAAACCAGACCGTCGACCTCGTCGAGCGCGACACCGGAAAGAGCCGGGGCGGCACGAAGACCGAGACGCTCGACGCCATCTCCGGGGAACTGGGGCTGACGTTCGAGCAGTTTCGCCGTTCGGCGTTGCTCGCGCAGGGCGACTTCGCGGCCTTCCTACAGGCCCAGGCGGCCGAGCGCGCCGACCTGCTCGAACGCATCACGGGCACGGCCGTCTACGGCGAGCTGTCCATCGCCGTCCACGAGCGCTGCCGCGCCGAACGCGAGGCCTGGCAGCAGCGCGAATCGGCCGCCGAGGCCGTGACCTGCCTCACGGACGCCGAACGCGCGGCCCTCGAAGAGCGACTCGGGGCGCTCGCCGGCGAACTCGCGGCGGCCACGGCCGCGCTCGCAAGCGCGCAGGCGGCCGACGCCTGGTATCGCACCGAGCGCTCGCTTCGTGCGGCCGAGGCCGCCGCCGCCGTCGAGGCCGAGGCCGCCGAGAGCGCGTTTGGCGCCGCCGCGGCGCGCCGCGAGTGGCTCGCCGCCGTGCTCGCTGCC
>CAYRCM010000205.1:0-10790 GCA_964422715.1 uncultured Myxococcales bacterium
CATGCCGCAGTGCACGCAGCCGCAGGCCTGCTCGCCCTCGCAGACGCTGCCGGGCGGGCATTCACTGTCGGCCCAGCAGAAGTCGTCCGGGGCCGGCTCCCGGCAGAGCCCCTGGTCGGTGGTTCCGGGCATGCCGGGGCCGCACACGAGGCCGGGCTCGCAGTCGGCGTCGCTCGCGCAGCAGCCCGCTTCCGCCTGGCATTGGCCTGGTACCGAGGGTCCGGCGCAGGGCGTGTTGCAGACGCAGATCTCGGCGCCGACGCAGCTGAACCCCGCTGCGCAGTCGGCGTTTCGCCAGCACGCGTCCGGCTCAGCCGCGGGCAGACAGATGCCGCCCACGCAGACGTTGCCCGACGCCGCGCCACAGTCGGCGTCGTCCTCGCAACACGGCGGCAGGACGGTGTCCGGCGGCTCGCCATCGGGCGCCACCGTGTCGTGCGGAGCCGGGGTATCGGGCTGCCCCGCATCGGGCGTCCCGCCCGTGTCGCCTCCCCCTGGGCTGTCCGGTGCGGCCACGTCGGTCGCGGCGGCGTCGCCCCCCGCGTCGCCCGGCGCCGCGTCGGTGCCGTCTCCCGGTTCGCACGCCGCGAACCACCAGGCGGCCACCACGGCGGCCGCCGCCCGTGCCACGCTCCCCCACGATGACATGACGGTCTCCTTTTCCAGGGGTGTTGCCCCAATGGGGGGGCGCGTTCTGTTCGAGCGGACGCCCCCGGTCGATGCCATCCGCACGCCAGCCGCTAGCAGGAGCCGTGCCACCACTGGCGCAAGCCCGGCCGGGCCCAGCGGCGCTTCAGTCCCCCCGAAAGCGAGCAAATTTGGCACACGGCGCGCACTTGCGGCACATTCCCGCGCCGCCCGCCGATCCCCGGCGCGATCGCCACGGACCGCGCGCTGCGCCGCTTTTCTGGCGGTGCTGGTGCTTCGGCTCGGTGTCCCGGTGCAGGCCGCGCCGCCGCAACAGGATACGCGGCTTCCGGCGGGCGGTGAAGCGCTCGCCGGCCCGATCCTACTGGCGGCCACCGAACGCGTCGTCGCCTGGTTCGGCGTCGACCGCGGCAGCGTATCCGTTGGCACGTGCGACGGCGGCTACCTGCTGCGCGGCGCGCTGCTGCCTCCCGTCGGCGATACCTGGCATGTGCTGCCGGCATACGCCGAGCGCCGGCTGCTCTACGGGACCGACGAACTCGTCACAGCTGTCGCCCGCGCCGCCCGCAACGTCGCGCAGCGCAGCCCGGGGGCCGTGCTCGGCGTCGGCAACCTCAGCGGCCAGCACGGCGGCCCGCTCCGCTTCAGCGCCTCGCATGAGGCCGGCCGCGATGTGGATGTGGCCTATTACGCCACGACCGCCGACGGCCGGCCCGCCCAGCCGGCGGCGTACGCCACGTTCGACTGCGAGGGCCTGTCCACCGAGGGGCCCGGAACCTACCGGCTCGACGCCGAGCGCAACTGGTTGCTCGTCGAGGCCCTGCTCACCGACCCCGACATCGACGTGCAGCACATCTTCGCGGCCACCTGTCTCGCCCAACTCGTGCGCCAGGCGGGGCGGCGGCTCGGCGCTCCCAGCGAACTGCTCGAACGCACCCGGCTTCTCATGAAGCGCCCAAGCGGCGGCGAGCCGCACAATGACCACATGCACGTGCGCGTCTTCTGCTCGCGCCGCGACCTCGAATGGGGCTGCCGCAACGGCGGCGGCGTCTGGGACTGGACGCGCCTCCACGAGGGGCATTACCTCGGGCGCAATTCCCGGTTGCGCGACGACCTGCGTTCGAACGACGCCCGGCGCCGCGCCGCCGCGCTGCGCGTCTTCGGACGCTTTTCTGCGCCCGACCTGGCCTATGGGCTCCTGGCGCTCGCGCGCGACCCCCGCCCCAACATCCGCATCCTCTCGCGGCATGCGGCGGCGCGGGCCGGCGACCCCAACGTCGTGCCCGCCTTGCGGCTCGGGCTGCAGGAGGCGACCGATCCCGCCGAGGTCCGCGCTCTCATCCGGCTGCTCGCCGCGTTCGACCGCCTGCCCAAGACGGCAACGGCCCTGTTGCTCGAACAGGTGGCCAGCGAGCCGCGCCGGGTGTTGCGCCTCGCCAAGCCCGAGAGTTTCGCCGCGGTACGGCGCGAGGCGCTGCGCGCTTTGGCGTTCGTCGGCCGTCCCGTCAACGTGCCCGGGCTCATCGCGTTGCTCGGTCAGGCCGACGCGCGCGAGCGGCGCCTCATCGACCGGGCGCTCCGCTTCATCACGAACCACGCCGTGGCCAACCCCCGCGCATCTGCCGCGGCACAGCAGGCCGCCTGGCAGGCATTCTGGAAGCGCATGCGCCGGTATACAGCCGACGAGTGGCAGCTCCAGGGCTTCCACACCGCCGGGGTCTCGTTCCGCGGGCCGCTCTACGGCGCGGCGGCCGTGCCGCCGCTCGTCGCGGCCATCGCGCGCGGCGGCCACCTGGCCTTCAACGCCCAACGGCAGCTGCGCCCCCACGTCGGGCTGCTTGCGCCGGAGTTGCCCCACGGCCACGTCACGGCGAGTCTGCAAGCGTGGCACAGTTGGCTGGGCAGCCGCCTCCCCGTCGGCGCGCTCGACGACGCGCCCCCGCCTCCTGCCGAACCGTGATGTGCGCGCGGCCCCTGAGCGCCGCGTGCTATCATCCGCCACCGAAGGGGGCCGCATGCACACCCCGCCCATCGCTCCGGCGCCTCCCGCGCCCCGCCCGCCTGCCCCGTCCGGGGCGCCGGCCCGCGGCTCTGGCGCGGGGTTCGTCGTTCTGGCCATCGCTCTTGCGGCCGCCTGCGCCCCCGCCGTCGCCGCTCGCGGCGCCGCCCCGCACGTCGGCCCGGCGGCTCTTGCCTCCGAGTCCGATGCGCCGGCGCGCCCCTCGTTTGCGCCGTGCTGCACCCCCGCGAGCGGTTGCTTCTTGCGGGTCGAACGTGTGTTTGGCTGGCCGCTCGGCGTTCGCCCGCTGCAGCCCGCCGAAATGGCCGCCACCGCTCACGTCTGCACCGCCGTGCGCCCCGACGGCTGGGCGCTCACCACGCGCAACGCCCGCGGGGTCATCCTCGAATCCGAGTACGGCGCGCAGGCAGCCGACGGCGGCCTCGAAGTCCGCACCTTCGGGCGCTTCGGTCTGCCGCTGACCGTCGAACGCTACGAGGCCGCCGCTCAGCCGGGGGGCGCAACCTACGGGCTCACGGCCCCGTCGGGCCAGAACGGGCTCAGCCCCTGCCACGCGCTGCGCCAATGGCGCGACCGGGCCGGCTTGGTCGTGCGCCAGGATTGCGTCGACGCTGGCGGCGGCCCGATCCCCGACGAGCGCGGAGTCGCCCGCACCCGTTTCGAGTGGAGCCCAGAGCCGCTGCTCACCGCCATCCGCTACTTCGACGCGGCCGGTCATCCCGTGCGGGTGCCGGCGGGCTACGCGGCGTTGCGCCGCGAATACGGCCCCTCGGGTTGCGTTGTGGCCACCCACTTCCTCGCTGCAAGCGGGGCGCCCGAAGGCGACATCCGCGGGGTCGCCGTGCAACGCGACGTGCATTCGGCGCTCTGCGTGCTCCTCGAAAGCGCTGCCTTCGACGCGTCCGGCCAGCCCGTCGTGGCACGCGATGGCGTCCACCGCACCGTGTGGCGCGACGACTCCGGGCTGCCCGTGCGAACGGCCCACTTCGACACGGTCGGCCTGCCCATGCGCCATCCCGCGCTCCGGGCGCACCTCTTGCGGCGCCAGTACGACGCGCAGGGCGACGTTGTTTCCCTGCGGTACTTCGACGAGCGCGAGGCGGCCGTCACCGGGCCCGACGGCTATCACATGCGCCACGCCACCTACGATTCGGAGGGCCGCCTCATCCAGGAACGGTACTTCGACACGCACGAGGTTCCCCAGAGCGACTTCGACGACGTGCACGGGCGCGTCTACGAACCCGACGCGTTTGGCCGGCCCGCCGCGGTGCGCTACCTCGACACCCTCGGCGAGCCCACGCGCGACCGGCGCGACCAGGTCTTCGGTGTGCGCTACGAATACGACGCCCAGCAGCGCCTGCGTCGCCGCACGTTTGTGGGCGCCGACGGCGCCCCCACGGCTCGTTGGTCGGGCGATTTCGCCATCGAGCACGTCTACGACCCGGCCGGCCACGAAATCGAGCGTCGCACGCTGGACGCGGCCGGGGCGCCGCAGCAGAGCGCCGACGGCTCGACTCACCGCCTCTTCGAATACGACTCGCGCGACCGACTCGTCTCGGTGCGTTTCTACAGGGGCGAGGTCCCGGCGGTGGTCGCGCCGTCGAGCACGGTGTCCGGCTTCCACCGTGTCCTGCGGCAGTTCGACGGGCTTGGGCGCGTCGTCGAACTGCGCTACTTCGGTCCTGCCGACGACGCCGTTGCCGCCCGTTTCCGCCGGCGCGGCCCGGAGCGGCCCTTCGACCTCGAAGCCCACCGCGTCGTCGTCCGGCGCGACGTCGGAACCGGCCGGCCCCGCGAGCAACTCTTCTTCGCCCGCGACGCCGAAACGGCCTTCGCGCTGCGCCGCTGCGACGCCGAGGACTGCGTCGCGCCAAGCGGCCTGGCGCTCGTGCCGCCCGCCCCGTAACTCCGTTCCATCACTCTGGCTTCCCGGCGCGGCAGAGGCCGACCCGCGAAGACCGTCTGCCGGCGACAAGCGCGTTCGCGCCCTGCCGGAAACTTGACGCGTCCCCGCGTCCGCCCAGAATCCTGGCGTTCATGTCGGCACGCCGCCGACAAGCCGCGGGGAACGCCGGTGCAACCTGACGACAGCGCCACCTCACCACCGCCGGCAGGGTCTGGCGACGGTGTCCGCGTCCTGCCGCTCGCGGAGGCCGGCGGGCGCGGGGAACACGGCCCCGAACCGCACCGCTGGGCCGTGCGCGTGGCGTGGCTCGAACTCGCGCTCTGGCTCGCGAAGCAGGACGGCCGCATCGCCGCCGACGAACTCGTCGCCATCGAGCGGTTTCTGCGGGCGCTCAACGTCCCCGGCTCCGCCATCAACCTGTTGAAGCGAATCGCCAATCAAGTCATCCAGAGCGGGCCCAACCTCGAGGCGGCCCTGCCGTTGCTCCGCCGGGCGCTCACGCGCGACGTGCTCGAAGCGGGCCTGCACGAACTCGCCGCAGCGTTCGCCAATGTTTCCGGCGGGCGCCGCAGCCGTGCCCGCGCGCTCCATCGGCTGGCCGGCTGGCTCGGCTGCGACCCGCTCGGGGTCGCCCCCCGTTTCGCGGTCGTGCTGACGCGCGGATCACAGTGGCCCGCCGCCGTTTCGGTCTCGGCGGACGGTGCCCCAGGGGATGCCGCGTCCCCCCTGGCCGCGCTGCGTCAACTCGAGTTGCAGGCGGGGGCCTCGATCGTTGAGATAAGACGTAGTTACAGGAGGTTAGCAATCGATTCGCACCCCGACCGCTTCGTGCAGCAGGGACCCGCGGCGGTCGCCGCGGCGGAGCGGCGCTTCCAGTCCCTCCATGCCGCGTACCGGCTGGCGCTGCACGCCGCGCGCTGCGTCCCGGAGCACCCCTCCTCCAGGCCGTGACACGGCGATCAGGGCCGGGAGGTCGATCCGGGCCCACAACCGGCCGCGACTCCCCAGCGCGCTCTTGCAACCTATCAAAACTAAAGGAGTAGACCCGCCAAAGTGCGAGATGGATCGGCGTTTGCTTTGGCGTCCGTGCGTGGGGGCGCAACGCCGCAACGCGGCGGGGGGAGCCACGATGGACCAGCCAAAGAGACGTCGCGAAAGACGCCTGCTGCCCGTAGGCGTCGTGTTCGAGGGCCCCGAGGCGCATCTGTGCGCGCTCACCGAACGGGACGGCGCGCGCTACGTGTCGGTTCCGCGCAACCGGCCGGACCGCTGGGTCGCGGCTTTGCGCCACATCGCGCGCCAGGTCGCCGCGGGCGGGGGCGCGTTGGGCAACGGCTCGCTCGCTGCGGCGGGCGAGGGCGGCGGCGGGCGGCCGGCGCGGACGCGCAGCATCGGTCGCCCGCTCTGGCTCGCGCTGGAGCCCCCGACGGGCAACAGCGAGCGCCTGCTGCGGGTTCTCTCGGCCGTCATCCCGCAGGGCAGCCGGCTCTCTTTTGTGGCGCCCACGCGGCTTGCCACCTACCTGCGCTGGGAAGGCATCGACGGCATCGACCGCTTCGGCCGGGCCGAAACGCTCGCGCGCTTCGTCGTCGAGCGCCGTCCGCGTTCGGAGACCCGCCTGCTGCGCCGCCTCGGGGCCGCCTAGCTCGCTTCACCTTCCAGGACGGGCTCTTCGGGCGCCGGGCTGCTCGCGGCGTCGGGGGCGTTGCCCTGCGGCTCAGGGGAGTCGGCCGGCACCCAGACCCGCTTGCCGCCACGCTCGACCTCGATGAGTTGGTTCGTGCGGCTGAGCGGCACCGATGGGTCGCGGGTGACCTTGCCGGCCGACTTGTATTCGGCAAGACACGCCTCGATGAGGCGGGCCTGGTTGATGCGTTCGTGCCGTTCGCACGACTCGTAGGCCGCGCGCAGCAGGGAGTTCTTGATCTGTGCGCCCGTCAGTTCGAAGCGCTTCGCGAGAATGCCGTAGTCGACGTCCGGGTCGACCGGTGCCTCGGGCGGCACGAGCGTCTGCCAGATGCGTTCGCGCTGCACGGCGTCGGGTTCTTTGAACGTCACGCGGTACTGGATGCGACGCAGCAACGCCTTGTCGAGGCTGCCGTAGAAGTTGGTGGTCAGCATCGAAATGCCCGGAAATCGTTCGACTTCCTGGAGCAGCAGGTTGACCTCCATGTTGGCGTAGCGATCGACCGACGTGCGCGTCTCGGACACGCGCTGGCTGAACAGCGCGTCGGCCTCGTCGAAGAGCAGCATGGCGTGGCTGATGCGCGCCTGCTGGAACAGCGCCCGGATGTGCTTTTCGGTTTCGCCCACCCACTTCGAGACCACTTCGGGCAGATTGACGCGGTAGAGCGGCCGGTCGAGTTCCCCCGCGATGATCTCGGCACAGAACGTCTTGCCCGTGCCGGGCGGGCCGTCGAACAGGATGGCGATGCCCTTGCCCATGACCAGTTTGCGCCCGAAACCCCAGCGGTTGAGGACGGTGGCCTGGTTGCGGCAGGCCGCGAGAATTTCGCGCACGCGCGCCTCGGCCTCCTCCTCGAGCACAATGTCTTTGAGCCGTAGGCCGGTACGCGTGCGTTCGGTGAGCGCTTCGAGCGCGTAGCGCAGCTGGGTGCGGCAACTTTCCTGCAGCAGATCCATCGTGAGCCGCGGCGCGTCGGGGTTGCGCCAGAGCGCCTTGCTGACGGCCACGAGCACCGCGTTCTTGATGGTTCCGCCCGGAAAGTCGTAGAGATTCGCCAGGATATTGAGGTCGATGTCGTCGCCGACCGGGGCCTCGGGCGGCAAGTGGACCTCCCAGATTTGGCGGCGCAGCTCCGGCCCCGGAATTTCGAACGGCACGTGGTACAGGATGCGCCGTTCCATGGCATCGTCGAGCATCTCCGGGCGGTTGCTCGTGAGCAGCACGATGCCGTCGAAGGATTCGAGCGCCTGAAACGCCGTCGCCTTGCGGCGGTCGGCCTTGCCGAACAGCGCCTCGCTTTCGTCGATGAGCACGATCGCCTCGCGCAGTTTGGCTTCGGCGAAGAGGTCGCGCAGGATGGACTCAACCCCCTCACGCTCGGGCAGGTCGGCGGCGCTGAGCGTCATCAGGGGGCGGCACAGATGGTTGGCCATGGCCTGCGCGAAGAGGGTCTTGCCGGTGCCCGACGGCCCGCTGAACAGCATCACCACGCCGCGCCCGTACGGCAGGATGCGGTCGAACCCCCAGGCCCCGATGCGTTCGCGATAGGCGCCGTGATGCTCGACGAGTTCGAGTACTTCGTGAATCGTTTCGCGAGGCAAGATGACGTTGTGCAGGGACACCTGCGGGTATTCGAGGCGGCACAGCCGGGCCACGCTTTCGCTGAGTTCGTCTTCGAGCAGCAGGTAGCGCAGGGTGGGCGTCGACAGTTCGATGCGCCGGGCCAGCAGTCCCTCGCTGCCGCCGATCTCGCCGTCCGACAGCAGAATGACGCGGCCGAGCCGCAACCGGCCCGAAGGCAGGAAACTCTGCCGCTCGCGGATGCGCTCGGCCGGCGACTGACAGAAGCGGTCGAGGGCCAGCCGAACGGTTGCGGCGCGCGTGAACAGGTCGACCCCGGCCTTGTTGATGATGGCCGACATCCGCGGTTCGAGGTGCGGGGCGAGGGCCAGCAGCACGCACTTCGTCTCGAATGACGTCAGGTTGTGTCGGCGCACGAGATTGGCGAGCGGAATGACGTCGTTTTCGGGTTCGCGCAGCCGCGTCTCGAAGCGGATCCACTGGCGCCGCGCCTCGGCCGGGTCGCCGTCTTGAAGCAGGCCGGCGAGCGCGGCGAGGCCCTCTGTGAGAAGCGCAATCGTCTGTTCGCTGCGTTCGACGGACACACCCACGGTGGGTCTCCCTGGTCCGCTCGGGCGGACGACCGCCGCACCCGCGCCTGCCCGCAACGGCGGGCGGCGCCGGGGGCGGTCCGTTTAGGTATTCCAGAAGCGCACGGTCTCGGCGTCGATGCCGACGAGCCGCTCCGCGGTGACGCGCGCCACGATATCGAAGCGCTCGACCGGGCCCTCGCTCGTTTCGGCGATGGCGTAGCGGCCTTGTTCGAGGTCGCGGGCCATCTCTTCGCTCACCCGCAGATACGGGATGCGCCCCGAGCGCGCCACGAAATGGAACCGCCGGGGCCCGCCGCGGCCCTCCCGGACGGCCCCGCTCTCGGCGATGGCGCGACACTGGCGGCCGCGGTCGCGCGCGTCCTGTCGCGCCGCAGCCTCACGCTCGCGCTGGCGGTCGCGCTGCCGGCGCTCGGCTTCGCGGGCCTCGAAGGCCGCCTGCCGGTCGCGGGCATCGGCTTCGAGCGCCTTGGCGCCGGCGCGCCGGGCCTCGGTGCGCGCTTCGCGGTCGCCCACTTCCTTCTGCTTGCGGTTGACGATGCCCGCTTTGAGCAACTGGTCGCGCAGGCTCTGCATGCGTTCCTCCTGGCCCGACCGAACGGAGCGGCCGCGGTCTGGTCGGGGCGCCCCTCGGGGCCGCGGTTGCCGTTGCGCACGGGCGCGCGGTCGCCTATCATAACGCCCTCGGACCGGGCTGTCTTCGGCGGTCGGTTTCCGCCGTTCCAAGGCGGCCGCCGCCCCGCCGCGGCGCTTGCCTCGCCCGGCGCGCCGCAGTCGCCAGCGAGGGCCGATGCTGCTGCTTACTGCCTATTCCCACTTCCCCGACCTGTTCGTCGACCGCCACGAAGAACGCTACCTCACCTGCGCCGAGCAGGCGTTTGGCCAGCAACTGCGAGCTCCGGGCGAACGTCGCGCGTGGCTGCTGGCCCTCGTCAGCGCCAAGACGCTCGCTCAACGCGTGCTGTCCGCGCAACTCAAGGTCTTCGTGCCGCTCAACGCCCTCGGCGTCGAGGGGCTCGTCCCGCTGGCCCCGCACTGCCGCCTCGGGCTCACGCCCGATGCCGGGTTTGGCAACGAAGCCGTGCAGCGCATCGTGTTGCTCTGCGGGCAGGCGCCCGGTCAGTGTCTCTGCGCCGCCGAAGAACGCCAGCCGCAGCGCACGCTCGGCGTGGGCCTCGAGCCCGTTCAGTCCGGCTTTCCCTTCTTCGACGAAGACAACCTGCGTCCCGAAGAAGTCGAATACCTGAGCGCGCTGCACGGCGACCACACGAACCAACTCGTGTCGACCTACATCGCGGTCAAGCGCGCTGCGTTGGCCGCGCTCGAAGAGCCACTGAGCGCCGATGCGCATCGGCGCATCCTCGTCTCGCGGGTCTACCCGACGGGCGACGTGGCGCTCGCCTGCGACACCCGGCTGGCGCGGGGCCGGCGGCTCATGGCGTGGGCCGACACCAACCGCCGGCTGGCGTGTGCCTACGTTACGGCTTTCGACGCAAGTCATCCGCCCGCCCGCGACGACGTCCTGCGCGAACTGCTCTGGGCTGCGCTCGGCAAGGACAAAGACGCCCCGTTTGCCCCGCGCGCCCACGTGCACCCGCCGCCGTTGCCTTAGGAGCCCCGCACCTGTCCGATGGTGCGCCAGCCGTGACCTGCCCGCAGGTCGTCCGCGGCCGGCGCCGCCGTTCTCGCGGGGTGGCCGCCCCGTCGCGCGCCGTGCATCGGGCGCCTTCCGCTCTGGTCGTCGGGATTGTCGGTGGAGGCCGGCTCAGCGCTGGTGAATGGCGCGGCGGACAGCGTCGATGTCTTCGATGCCACGGAGCGGCCGGGCGGAGGGGTGCATCCAGGCGGCGTCGACCATGTCGGCCCGTCGCGCATGCACGTATCCCACTTCGAGCCGTTCGTCGTTCGCGCGGCGGATGGCGAGTTGGCGATACCCGCCGAAGTGGACCACGTTAGGGTTTGCAGCTTCCTGCCGCAGGGCGGGGACCGGCGTCTCGAGGCGGGCCACAAAGGGGGTGACAGCCGAAATGCGTCCGAGCAAGCCCGACGCTCTCAGGTAGCGAAAGAGCGCATCGTCCAGGATTACGCCAGGAGGAATCCGCATCCGTCACTCCCCAGGCCCGCTCCGCGGCCCGTCGGGGCGGTACCTTAGTCGGCGCAACGCCGAGCGTCAAAAAAACTGCGGACTTCCAACGGATCCGGTGCCAGGGGCAGCACTTGACAGGGCGTGCCCCGCCGGTCTACGCTCCACGTCGCGTTTTGCCCTGTCTGGCGCACCCCCGGGTGCGCAGTCGACGAGGGCCAGACCGGCCGAAGTGGCGGAATAGGCAGACGCGCGGGACTCAAAATCCCGTTCCC
>CAYRCM010000206.1:0-10710 GCA_964422715.1 uncultured Myxococcales bacterium
CCCCGGCCGACGTGAGCGCCGCCGCACGCGCGGGCTACGACCTGGCCGGACGCCGGCAGCCCGCCCCCATCTGGGCCGCGGCCGGTCTGCCCGACCCGCCCGCCGCCGCCTGGAAACGGCTGCGGGCCATCGGCGCCACGGCAAGCGGCCCCCTCTCGGTCTACGTGCACATCCCGTATTGCGCCGGCCGGTGCGCGTTTTGCGACTGTCGCGCGCTGCCGCTCGGGCCCCCGGAGCGCGGCCGCGAAGACGCGCTCGTCGCGGCGCTCCAGGCCGAACTGGCGACCTGGACGGCCGAGTTCGACGGCCTCGCCGCCCGCCCCGTGACGACCGTTCACTTCGGCGGTGGCACGCCCGGGGTGCTCGGGTTGGCCCGGCTCGCGCGCCTCGTCGGCGCCCTGCGCGGCGCCCTGGCCGGGCTTGCAGACACCGAATGGGCCCTCGAATCGACGAGTTCGCTCCTCACCGCCGCCCACCTCGCGGGGCTGCGCGACCTCGGCTTCACGCGGCTGCACGTCGGCGTGCAGACGCTCGACGACCGGCTGCGCGCGCACATGGGCCGCCGCGGCTCGGGCAGCGACGTGTTGCGCCGGCTCGAACGCGCGCTCGTACTCGGCTTCGTCACGTCGGTCGACCTCGTCTACGGGCTGCCGGACCAGACCCCGCGCGACTTTGCAGCCACCGTGGAGCGGCTTTGCGCCGTCGGTGTGCACGGCCTGTCGCTCTACCGGCTCAACATCGGCCCGCGAAACCGGCGCTGGGCTGAGGCGAGCCGGGGCTTGCGCCGGGACCCGCTCGCCGACTTCCGGTTGCTGTACCAGGCCGAGGAGCAGCTCGGCGCCGCCGGCTTCGCGAAGAACCACTTCGCCCACTACGCCCGGCCGCCCGACCGCAACCTCTACTTCCGTCACGCCGTGCGGGGTGAAGACCTGCTGGCACTCGGCCCCACGGCCGACGGCGTCTTCTCGGGCTACCACTACCGCCACGTGGGGCCCGGCGGCTACCTCGCGCGCCGCCTGCCGGGCTGCCTGCAGGGCGGCGTCGCCGAGACGCCGCAGCAGCGGCGGCTCGCCCCGCTCGACGCCGCACTGCTCGCGGGTGAATGGGCCGCGGCCGACATGCAGTTCGGCGGCGTCGCGCCGCTCGCGGAGCGTTGGCTGGCTGCGGGGCTCGTCGCCGCGCACGCCGGCGGGCGCTTCCGCCTGACGGCCCTCGGCAGTTGGCTCGTGAGCGACATGCTGCGCGACGTCGCCGCCGCGGCCCCCACCGAGCCGGCGTGACGCGGGCCGGGCGGCCACCGCCCGGCCATCGGGCGCCCGGGGATTCGGCGGCCGGCGCCGTGCGTTGGTGCTGCGGTCGTCGGCCGTCCCGGCGTACTTGTGGCGCCCGGGGCGGCGGGTCATACTGCGCCCGGATCGGCCCCTGAGGGCCGCGCGCCCACGAAAGGACAACCCATGATCGAAGTCCGCGGACTCCAAGTCGACTATGGCGAGGTCACGGCCGTGCGCGACGTCGACCTCAGCATTCCGCCGGGCACCGTCTACGGCCTCATCGGACCGAACGGTGCCGGCAAGACGAGCACCCTGCGCACGCTGGCCGGGCTCCTCGAGCCCACCCAGGGCAGCGTGCGCGTCTGTGACATCGATCTCCTCGAGGCGCCGCGCAGCGTGCTCCATCGCATCGGCTACATGCCCGATTTCCCGCCCATCTATCCGCGCCTCGAGGTGTGGGCGTTCCTCGACTTGTTCGCGGCCTCGTTCGGCATCCCCCTCGCGTCGCGCGCGGCGCGCATCGATGCCGTCATCGAGGAAGCCCGGCTCGGCGACAAGCGCCGGGCGCTCTGCGGCACGCTCTCGCGCGGCATGAAGCAGCGGCTGTTTCTCGCGAAAACCCTGCTGCCCGACCCCGACGTGCTGCTGCTCGACGAACCCGCGAGCGGCCTCGACCCGGCGGCGCGCATCGAGCTGCGCGGGCAACTCGTGGCGCTTGGCGCCCGCGGCAAGACGGTGGTCGTGTCGTCGCACATCCTCACGGAGATGGACGAATTCTGCACGGCCATCGGCATCATGCAGCGGGGCAGCCTGGTCGTGAGCGGCCCCATCGACACCATCCGCCAGGCCAGCAGCCACGTACGCCGCTTCGAGTTGCGGCTCGTCGCCGCCGACCCGCGGCTCGTGCCCTGGCTCGGCGAGCGCCCCGGGGTGGCCACGGTCGCGCCGCTGCCGACGGGGGCGGGCGCCACGTTCGCGCTGCCGGGCTCCGACGCCGACGCCGCGGCGCTGCTCGCGGCCGCCGTCACGGCCGGCTTCGCGGTCTGCGGGCTCACCGAGAAGGGCCAGCGCCTCGAAGACCTGTTCCTCGAAATCGGCGCCACGGAGGTTTCGTAACATGGTGTTCCGCAACCCCCTGCTCGTGATGTACTGGCGCACGGCCTTGAGCCGCAAAGGCGGCATCGCTGCGCTCATCGCCACGTTTCTGCTCGGGGCCCTCGTCTTGCTGCTCGCCCTCAGCGCCCACGACCGTCACGCGGCGCGCGTGGCCTTCTACGTGCTCTACACGATCCAGGCCGGGGCGTTGTTCCTCGGCGGGGTCAGCCGGGCGGCGGCCGCGATCGGGGCCGAGCGGCTCACGGGACTCATCGACTTCCACCGCGCAAGCCCGCTCGCGCCCTGGCGCTACGTGTGGGGCAGTCTCTGGGGGGTCGCGGTCGTGCCGTGGCTCGTGGCGCTCGTGCTCCTGCCGTTTGCGGTCGTCCTCGCCCTCGTCGCCGGGCTCGGCCCGCTCAGCGTGCTCGTGCTCTACGTCGTCACCACCACGTGCGCGGTGCTCTACCTGCTCGTCGGCATGACGGCCGGGTTTCTCGCCCCGAGCGGCTGGACGGGTGTCACGGGCGCGGTCGTGCTCGTCATGGGGCTCCTGATGTCGGTGCCCATGGTGCTCGCGACCGTGGGGCCCGTGCTGACCGTGCTCGCCACCCCGTTCGTGGTGCTCGTGCCGCTCGATCAGACGGGCTCCGCATTTTCCGGCAGCCGGGCCATGGCCTCGTTCTATGGGCTCGAGGTGCCCACGCTGCTGCTGGCCCTCCTCGTGCAAGCCGTGCTCATCGCGGTGCTGTTCGCCGGGGCCGTGCGCCGCTACCGCCGGCCCGACTTCCCCTGGCTCTCGCGGCCTCAGGCCGTGGGCTGCTACGCCGCCATCCTGGCCCTCGGCCTCGGCATGCTGTGGCGCTTCATCGCCCCGCCGCCGCCTTCCGGGCCGTTTTCCGACTGGTCGTTTTTCAACGACGACATCGGCCAGCGGCTCGTCGCCACGGCCTTCCTGCTCGGGTCCGCGGGGTTCGCGGCCGGCTTGCTGGCGCTGCTGACGCCCAGTGCGCACGTGTTTCTGCTCGGGCTGCGCCGCGCGCTGAAGCGCAAGGCACTCGGTTCGGGGCCGCTGCCCTGGCCCGACACGCGCTCCAACCTGGGGCTCGCCCTCGCTCTCGGGGCGGTGGGCGCCGCCTTCGCCCTCGCGTTGGCCCTCGGCGCGAAACCGGCCGTGGGCACGGTGCCGCCCGTGGCCGCGATCCTGACCGCCTTGCTCCTGTTCGCGACGCTCGCGGCGCTCTCGCGGCTCTTCGAATGGGCTGCGCTGGCCTTTCCGGCCCATGCCCTCGCCTTCGCGTTGCTGTTTCTGTTCGTGCACTTCGCCGTGCCGGTGATGGTGGGCGGCCTCATCGGCCTCGAGCGGGGCGGGCTCGGCAACTACGTCGCGGCCATGAGTCCGCCCGTGGGCCTCATCGGTGCCGCCATGTGGCTGCTCGGCACCGCCGACGCCGGGCCGGTGTCGTTCCTGTCCCTGTGCATCGCGTCGCTCGTTTTCCAGGTCGTCATCGCGGCGGGAGTGCACGTGCTGTGCCTGCGCGTGCGCCGCCGCCTGGGTGAGGTCGTGGCCCCCGCCGCTGCCAAGTCTGCGTAGGCGGGCCCGTGCCGCCGAGGAGCCGCGCCATGTCCATCGCGCGCATCGCGTGCCTGCCCTTGCTCGTCGTTGCCTGCACCCGCGGGGTCGACACGCCGCCAACGCCCGTGCTGAGCCTCGATGTGCCGCTCGCCCGCAAGACGGCGCCTCCCAATGCCGCCGACGGCGCGGCCGCGGCCGACGCGCTGCCCGCCAGGGTGCTCGCGCCGGTTCAGGCCGAGGCCCCGCTACCCGGCGCCGACCGCGAGGCGCTCCTCGCCGAGCTGCACCAGGTCGCCGAAGTGCTCGAACGCCACGCGGCCGATCCGCTGGCCGCGTCGATCGCCCTCGAACAGCGGCTGCGTGCCGAAAGCGCCCGCATTCGTGCCGGGGCCGACGACATGCGGCGCTTTCTCGATGCCTACGAGCCCACGCGGCGCAGTCTCGACGCGGTCATGCTGCGTATCGAAAAGGCCCTGCAAAACGAACGGTTCGCCGACGACGAGCGCTTCAAGGAAAACCTCCAGGCGCTCGTGGCGCTCGTGAGCCGGCTCGACGAACGGCTGGCCGAACGCTGGACGGCCGACGCCTACCCGCTGCTCATCGTGGCCCGCATCATGGAAGGGCTCGTCGACATCGTCGAGAAGCACAGCGGCGACCCGACCGAGGGCACGCGCCAGGCCCTCGCCTACATCGAGGCCGAGCGGCCACGGGCGCAGCGGGCCATGGCCCGGTTGCAGGGCAAACTCGGCCCGCCGCCGCTCCCGCCCAACCCCGAGGTCGTCGCCGAGGCCGGCAAGCGCGTCCAGGCAGCGGCCCAGCGCTT
Source organism: uncultured Myxococcales bacterium (assembly GCA_964422715.1). GTDB lineage: Bacteria > Myxococcota_A > UBA9042 > PWKZ01 > CAYRCM01 > CAYRCM01. The sequence continues at coordinate 4,763 of CAYRCM010000206.1, forward strand.
CGTCGAAGTCGTGACGCGCAACGGCTACGGCAACGTCACCGAACTCGTGCAGGCCTACGCCTCGCTATTCATGGCGCCGCCCGAAGAGCCCGCACCGAACGACCGCGTTCTCGCCCCGCTCGGCGCGCCGGCCGAGATGCCGCCGCGCGAGCCCGTGGCCCCCCCGGCGCCGCCGGCCCCCCCCACCAAACGCCAGGAGCAGCCCGAGTAGCCCGCCAAGCCCGCCCGTCCCGGCCACACCGCCGGCCGCGCAGCCCGAGCCGCCGCCGCCGCCACCCCCCGCGCCCGGGTCGGCCGAGCCCACGGAATCGGCAGGCCGCGCTTCGGCGGCCTCGCGGCCGGGGTCTGCGGCGGCGCCATCCGGAGTGCGGTCGGGGCCCGGCGAGGCGTCGGCAGCGCTCGGCGCATCGGCATCGCCCCGGGGGCCCACGGCGTCGGCCGGCGCATCGCCCGAGGCGGCGTCCGCGGGCCCGGCTGCAGCATCGCCCCAGCCGTCCGGCGCGGGGGCGTCGGGCGCGAGCGGCGCATCGCGGACCGCATCACCCGCGTCGAATTCCCCCGCCGGCGCGTCGGCCTCGTCGCCTGGGGCATCCGCGAAACCGAAATCGTACGGCGGCACGTCGGCGGGCCCATCGGCGGACGCGTCAAACGGCCCGTCGGGCGCGGCGCCGTCGGCGCCCGGGGCATCGGCGAAGCCGAAGTCGTCGGGCGGCAGGTCGGCACGCCCATCGACGGCGGCGTCGAGCGCCACTTCGGGCGCGGCGGCGTCGGCGAGCCCGTCGGCGGCACCCGTGTCGGCGGCCTGGCCGTCGGCCGGGCCGTCGGGCCCGATGTCGCCCGGCTGGTCGGCGAAACCGAAGTCGAACGGTGGGAGGTCAGCGATTTCGGACGTGGCGTCGCGCGCGTCGGCAGCGCCGTCGCCCGCCGCGCCGGTGTCGGCGAGCGCATCGGGGGCGACGTCGCCGGGGCCGAGATCGCTGTCGCCGACGGCCTCGCCACCCGCGAGCTCGAGGTCGTCCAGGGGTGCAAGGTCGCTCACGATCTCGGTTTCGGCGCCGGCGTCGCCGACGTCGCGGACATCGTGCGGCTCGCCGACATCGCTCGCGGGCGGCTCGGGCCCGGGGTCGGCCGGGGGCGGCGCGCAGGTCGGCACGCATTCGCGGTCTTCGCAGGCCCACGTGGCACCGTGCGGACACGGGGCCGGCAACTCGGCGCAGTCGGCGTCGGCCCGGCAGAGGTCGAAGGCGGCCTCGGCGATGTGGGAGCCATCGGGCCGCACCGCGGTGAACGACAGCGTGGCCGCGCCGACCGAGAACAGGTTGGTCGTGCACGTGCGCTCGGCGTAGCGCGTTTCGGCGTACCAGGGTTCCCAGAGCGGGTGCAGGTACGAGCCGCTGCACGTGGTGAGGAAGCGGATGCCGTTCGCCTCGGCGAGCGTGAAGTTGTGGTTGTGGCCGGCGAGCACGAGGTCGACGCCGTACTGCTCCCACAGTTGCGCCCACGAGGGACGCCCGCCGCTCGTGTTGAACACGATGGGGTCGCTCTCGGCCGGCGGGTGGTTTGCGCCCTGGCTGTGCGGCCCGCGGTGCAGGTAGACGACCTTCCAGCGGATCGTCGGGTCGGCGGCGGCCTGGGCGAGCGCATCGCGCAACCAATACGTCTGAGACGCGAGCATGCCTTCGATGTCGTAGCCCGCCGTGGTGCCCGTGTAGAGCGCCACGAAGAACGCGCTGCCGTACCGGAAGAAGTAGTGGTCGATGCGCGGCGCGTCGGGGGCCGGAAACGCGAACGCGTCCCAGTAGTAGTCGACGTCCTCTTCATGGTTGCCCATGGCCGTCAGGAACGGGGCCGCGGCCATGGTCGGCGCCGCGAGACCGAAGAACACGTTGAAGCGGGCGAGTTCAGGAGGCAGGAAGGACGACTCGCCGTGCCGGCTCGACACCATGTCGCCCGTGCCGACGACGAGTTCGGGGCCGAACGCGGCCGTCTCCGCGAGCAGCGCAGCCACGCGTTCGCGGTCGCCGGCCCCCTGCTGGTACTGCATGTCGCCCACGTGCGCGAACCGAAACGGCGTTCCCGGGGACGGAGGGGCGACGAACGTGAGGTCGGGCGTGGCCACGCCGTCTTCGATGACCCGGTAGTGGTAGGTGGCGCCGGCCACGAGCCCCGTGAGCGCGAAGTGGTTGCGGTGGCTGCCGGTGCGTTCGAGGCTCTGGCCGTACGAGGCGTCGCGACCGTATTCGAGCCGCACGGTGCCGGCATCGTAGGCGTCGTAGCTGACGGTGACTTCGCCGCCGTTTTCGTGGCTGAGCGACAGATACGGCCAGCAGAACGCCACCTTCTCGGCGGTGGTGCGGCAGCCCACGGCCTGGCCGGCCGCGTCGAAGGTACGCAGCGCGTCGCGCCAGATGTAAACGAGGTCGAACACTTCGGCCGTGTCGGGGCTCGCGAGTCGCCGCGGCGCGCGCTCGCCGTCGGTGCAGTCGAAGAGGAAGTCCTTCTCGATGCCCGGGCAGGCGTCCTCGTTGCAGAGACCGTGGCTGTACTTGTATTCGAAGGCGTCGAGCGACGTCTGCACGTCGACCGTCGTCGAGGCATGGGTGGCGTCGACGCGCGTGAGCGGGTCGTGCTCGAAGACGGCCGCGTTCAGGCGGTTGCTGCGCAGATACAGCGTGGCGTTGCGCGGCGTGCAGTACGGCACCTCGACGTGGAAGGTGACGGGGTGCGCCGAGAGGGCCGGGGCCGCGAGCACGCCCGCGAGGCAGAGCCCGAGCCAGGCCGCGAGCCGTGCGCGCCCACCGGTAGCGCCGCGCCGGGCGGGCCAAGCCCGCGCCGTGGCAGGCCCCGAGAATCGCACCGGACCGTCGTTTCGCCGCGCCATGGCCGCCTCCCCCGCCGTTCTGGACTCGCTTGCCCCGCGCCCATCGGGCAGCCGCCCGCCCGACCGGCTTCTCGGAGGTCGCACGCACGCGGGGCCGGCGTCAAGTGCGCGGCACCGCGCAGCCCCGCCGCCGGTACGCACGGCTAGCCGAAGAGCAGCAGGCCGACCCCGAAACTGAGGGCATTGGCGGCCGCGGCCGCGACGAGCGCCCGGGCAAGGTCACGCGGCCGGGCCACGAGCGCGTAGGCGAGCGCCTCGCCCACGAGCGCCACGAGTTCGCCGACCAGGAGGAACGCCGCGTACGAACTGACGAGGCGCGGCAGACCGAAGTGCATGAAGGCGTGGGTGACGGTCGTCGCCGCGATGCAGGTGAGCGCGAGACGCAGCCGTTGGCCGGGGTAGCAGAGCGCCACGACCGGCGTTTCGATGGCGACGGTGAGCACGAGCAGCAGCGGGTAGGACGGCACGCGACGGTCACTCGGCGCGGCGATGCCGCCGGCGGCGCAGCAGCAAGCCGAGGCCCGCGAGCAGCAGCCCGGCCTGCGCGCCGAACACCCCCAGGACCGCCGGCGAGGCGGCGCCGCAGCCACTGAAGGGGCCTTCGTCGCCGGCGCCGGCGTAGTCGCAGACGCGGTCGTTCGCCCCCCAGGGCACCGCGTCGACGGGGGACGGCGTGCCCGCGCCGCTCGTCGGCCTGCAGGCGTCGAGCGCCGCGGCGACCGCGACCTCGGTGAAGTAGAACGTGCCGCAGGACGCGGCGTAGCAGTCGTAGGGCTCGGCGTAGCCGTAGCGGTAGGTGCCGGTCGGCACGCACTCGTCGACGTAGCAAGGCGTGGCTTCGCCACCGCCGTCGGCCGCGCGCCCCCCGCCGTAGGCGTAGGGGTCGACGACGCAGGCGTTCGGCAGCTGCACGGCCCGGCCGGACGCGACGTCCTGGCGGAGCAGCGCCCCGCCGGTCGGACAGACGCGCTCGGCGAAGTTCTTCGGGCACAGGGTGACCGTGTTGCCCTCGACATAGGCCTCGTAGCCCGTGGGCATGGCGCAGTTGCCGAGAGCGGCGCGCGCCGCGACGAACGCCGCGACGAACGCCAGGCTGGAACAAACGATGGTGCGAAGTGACATGGGGCCCCCCGTTTCGCGACGACCGGGCGGCACGCCGCGGCCGCCAGCCGGCATTGTAAGCGGGGCCGCGGGCGCGTTCCAATCGGGGGGCGGGGCGGCGGGGCGGTCGAACTACGCCGGGGCGGCGGCGGCGTTGCCGAGCCCCTCGGCGGCGGCCGCGGCAACGAGCCGCTCGAGCAGCGTGTCGGGCGCGTCGTGCGGCGCGCCAGCGTCGGCCAGTCGCCGGAACAGCGCACCGAGCGCCGCCGGGAGCGGGTCGGGCCCGGTGCCCGGCTGCGAGCCCGACGGGGCATCGGGGGGGGCCGGGGCGTCTGCCGGCCGCAGGCCCTCCCCGAACTCCTCGTAGGCGAAGCCGAACCGACCCCGTTCGACGAAGCGCTCTCCGGCCGGGGGCGACGACACGCTGAGCCGCAGGGGGCGGCCATCGCGCAGGCGGAACGCCGCCGTCGCGGTGGCCGGATGCGCGTTCCAGAGGGCTGTGAGCCGTTTTGCGGGAAACAGCAGCTTCGTCAACACGAGCGCTTCGTCGTAACTCTCGAAGCCGAGCCGGATCGTGGCGAGACCGCGCCATTCGGCCCGCCCGAGACGGCGCAGCCATTCGAGGCGGCTCACGAGTTCGGCCACGGCCGGCCTGCCAAAGCGCGCCTGCAAGGGCCGCAGTCGGATCTCGCGGCTCGGCTGCCAGTGGTCGAGCACCTGGCGCACGAGATCCTCGTAGCGGTCGATCGCGTAGCCCGTGTAGGGCGCCCCGCCGGCCGGCACGAGCGGACGTGCGTAGTGCAGCCGGCCGAAGACGTGCGATTCGGCCCCGGGTCCGAGGCCGAGCACGGCGAGTCCGCGGCGCGTGTAGGGCAGCTCCGGCGGACGGCGGTCGGGGCGGTGGAGTTTCCAGAGCAGGTCGTCGGGCCGCGGCTGCCCGAGCAGCGCGTAGCCGGCCCGCGTGGCTGCGGCGCAGGCCTCGGCGTGCAGCGCGGCCAGCAGGGCGGCCGGCGGTTCGGCGGGGGCGGCGGGCGTCGGCTGCTGGTAACGGTAGAGCGTGAGTTCGGTCGGCCGCAGGGCGAGGGCGGCGCCGAGCGACCGGCTGAAGCCGGCCGCGTCGTCGCCCGGCAGGCCCGCGATGAGATCGACGTTGACGTCGGGGAACCCGCATGCGAGGGCCTCTGCCACGGCCGTCTCGACGGCGGCGCGCGACTGCGCGCGCCCCGACGCGGCGAGCACCGCCGGCTCGAACGACTGCACGCCGAAACTGACCCGATTGACCCCGTGGGCGCGCATCAGCGCCAGTTTGGCGCGGGTCGTGGTCGCCGGATTGCACTCGACCGTGTGCTGACCCGCCGGGTGGGCCGGCAGCGTCGTGCGGAGCGCCCCGAGCAGCCTGGCAAGGTCGGCTTCTGTCAGCAACGTCGGCGTGCCGCCGCCCACATAGGAGTGGCGAAACGGCGCCCCGGCAACGGCGCCCGCGAGCGTCCGCAGTTCGCGTTCGACGCCGGCCACGAAGGCCGCGCCGGCGACCGTGTCGCGGCTCGCGCGGCTCGGGTACATGCAGTAGCGGCAGCGCTGGTCGCAAAGCGGAACGTGGACGTAGAGCGAGAGCGCCTCGCCAAGCCAGGGGCTCGCCGGCAGTTCGTCGACGAGGTCGCCCCAGGCCGCGTACACCTCGGCCGCGTCGACCGGACGCCCGAAATGGCGCGGGAAGTCGAGGCTCAGCGCCCGGTCCGGCATGCGCCGCGTGAGTTCGGCCAGCCGGGCGAGGTCGGCGTCGAGGTCGGCAAACCAGGCGGACATGCGGCAGGCGCCTTTCCGCGCCGAGGGCGGGCGCCAGAGCCGGCGCGCCGCCGCGGAGGAGCCCCCTCCACGGGCGTGGGCCGAGTCGGGCCGCGGCCCCTGGCGATCCTGGGGGCTTCACCGGGGCGAGTCAAGGCGCCCTCAGCAGAACGGGCGGTCG
>CAYRCM010000207.1:0-10655 GCA_964422715.1 uncultured Myxococcales bacterium
CCTGCCGGTGGCGCCGCTCGGTCAGATCCTGAAGGCCGGAGCTGCCTTGCGCTAGTCCAGCGGAACGCGATGAGCCTGCCCGTCTCTCCGGTCCTCGTCACTGCCGGCTCTGTTGCCACTCCTCGAATGGGCGTTGCCCGTCGCTGGCCAGGAACCCCGTGAGCGGCCACGCTCGCTCGGAGATGCGGTGCCACTCCGTTGGTTCCACGGGCCCGGGTTTGCCGGTCAGCCCGAACGGCCCGTGACGCGTTTGCGGTTCACGCCGGCGAAAGACGGCCCCGTTCAGTGTCCCCCGTCGAGCCGTGCCATCAGGATGGGAGTGGGGCGCCCAATTCGCGGGCGTTCGCCGTTCGTGACGTGGGTTGCGCGGTGCGCTTCGGCCTTCGCGGGGCGCCGGGGCGGGCCACCCGGTGACCGAGGCCGGGCCTGACGTTCGGCGTTCCGGGTGGTGGCCCCGGAGGCCGGGGGGTCAGGGTGTTGGGGGAGCCGCTGGCCCGCGAACAGACATTGGCCGGCGTCATGCGGGCGACTTGACGCCTCTGGCGGTGACCGGCCTGGCCGTTGCGCCACCCGTCCCGCGTCCTTCGGCATGGACTTCAGCCGGCGGCGGCGATTTCGCAGATAGTCTCCTTTCTCGAAACCCGTTCGCCGACACTGCGCGCGTTTGCGCGTCGGTTCGGTGGCGAGGCGCGCGGCCCGCTGTGGCGGCAGCGGGGCTCGCCGAAAGGCCACGTTTCACGTGAAACATGGGGGTGCGCGGCCGGCCTGGAAGCCGACTGCAACAGGTTGGGCTCCGTTGGCGGGGGCAGGAGACGCCCTCTCCGCCACCACGACGGCGGACCCACAAACGCCATCGCGGGATACCCGTCGCCAGGCTTTCTTCCCGATCCGCCGGCCACCCTTGCGCCGCGCAAACGACAAACCGTCGGTCCGCACCTTGCGCGCACCGCGCGCCATCAGGTAGTCTCCCGATCCTGGACAAACGTCCAAGGGGAGCCCGCGCATGACCGCCAACATCGTCGCCGTTGCAAACCAGAAGGGGGGGGTCGGCAAGACCACCACGGCTGTCAACCTCGCCGCTTCGCTAGCCGCGGCCGAGCGCCGCGTGCTGCTCGTCGACCTCGACCCGCAGGCCAATGCCACGAGCGCCTTCGGCTCGCCCCTCAGTCCCGGCGAGCCCCACGTCTACCACGGCCTCATCGGCCAGTCCGACGCGCGCCGGCTCCTGCGCACGACCGACCTCCCCACGCTCCAGCTCCTCCCAGCCGGCACCGACCTGCTTGGCGCCGAGGTCGAACTCGTTTCCGCGGCCGGCCGCGAAACGCGCCTGGCAGGCCTTCTCGCCACGGTCTGCAACGACTTTCACTTCGTGCTGATCGATTGTCCGCCCTCTCTCGGACTACTCACCCTCAATGCCCTCGCCTGCTCCGAAAGCGTTCTCATTCCGCTCCAGTGCGAGTACTACGCCTTGGAGGGCCTCTCGCGCCTCCTCACGACGGTCGAAGGCGTCCGCGCCGCCTTCAACCCCGCCCTGCGCATCGAGGGCATCGTGCTCACCATGTTCGACCGGCGCAACAACCTTGCCCACCAGGTGGCGCGCGAGGCCATCGACTACTTCGAAGGACTCGTCTACGCCACCCGAATCCCGCGCAACATCAAACTCAGCGAGAGCCCCTCCTTCGGCAAGCCTGCGCTCCTCTACGACGTCACGTGCCCCGGAGCCCAGGCGTACCTCGCGCTCGCCGAGGAGTTTCTCGCGCGCCGTGAGGGCCTCCAGCCCCGCTCCGCGGCCGCCTAGCCTCCGCATGAGGACCCCATGAAGACGACCCGACCCGTCCTCGGCCGCGGCCTGTCCGCCCTGATTCCCGCCCCCGCGTCCCCCGCGACTCGCGACTATCTCCTCTGCCCCCTCGACCAGATCCATCTCCCCCCAGACCAGCCCCGACGCACATTCCACGAGCCCAGCCTCGAGGAACTCGCCGCCTCCATACGCGAGAAGGGCGTCCTCCAGCCCGTCGTGGTGGCGCGCCAGCCCGACGGCTATCGCCTCATTGCCGGAGAACGCCGCCTCCGCGCGGCGCGCCTCGCCGGACTCCAGGCCATCCCCGCTGTGGTGCGCGACGTCGCGAGCGCTGAGTCCTTCGAACTGGCTCTCGTCGAGAACATCCAACGGGAGGATCTGGACGCCATCGACGAGGCGCGCGCCTACCGTCACCTCATCGACAGCCGGGGCTACTCCCAGGAGGAACTGGCCCGCCGAGTCGGCAAAGACCGCTCCACGGTCGCAAACGCGCTTCGCCTCTTGCTTCTCCCCGCCGACATGCAGCACGCCGTCGCGGACGGCCGTCTCACCCCGGGCCACGCCCGGGCGTTGCTCTCGCTCCCCGACCCCGAGGCCCGCGAACGTCTCTATGCCGAGGCCCTCGCCCGCGAGCTTTCCGTGCGCGAACTCGAGCGCCGCGCCCGAGAGCTCCGCCTCACTCCCGAGCCCGCTCCGCCTCCGACCAACCCGCTCTCCCCGCTCCACGAGACGGTCGCCGCCGAACTGGCGGAGCGCTTCGACGTCCCCGTCCGGCTCGTCCCTCGCTCCGGCCGGCGCGGTCGCATCGTCATCGACTACGACAGCCTCGAGGCCCTACGCCGCATCCACGCGCTCTGTATGGGACGTCCGACCGACCGCTGACCGCCCGCTCGCCTCCCGCCCACACTCGCCCTGCACCACCAGAGCCACCGCGCGAACCCGCCGGGCTGCCCCCGACCCAGCCCCCGCGCCTTCCGGCTACGGCACCCCCGCGCCCGCTCGAGCGCCCTCCACACTGCGCAGCGCCGACTCCAGGGCCTCCCGAACGTCCGCGTCGCCCTCCGCGTCGACAGCCCGTCTCAGGGCCGGCGCAGCCTCACCCAGCCCCAACGCCCCAAGAACCCCCCCCGCAGAGCGCCGTACGGTCGCACACGGGTCGCCCAGCCCCTTCGCGACCACCCGCCAGTGCTGCCTCGCCCCAAGCCGGCCGAGCGCCTCCAGCGCCGCAGCGCGCACCTCTCCCGCCGGGTCAGCGGCGGCAAGCCCCACAAACCGCCTCTCCGCCCCCCGGTCGAGGGCCTCCGCGAGCAGCTGGACCGCCTGGCTGCGGACCTCCGGATTGCCGTCCCCCAATGCCGCGCGCGTCACTTCGAGTGGCGCCTCCGACCCCGGAAAACACGCAAGCGCATTCGCCCGCACGAGCGGAGACTCGTCCCTCTGCACCCGCTCCACGAGCGCATCCCGCAGTTGCCCGAAATCCCCGCGCCCAGCGAGCACCGTGGCCCGCACTCGCACGTCGACGTCGGCGTCCCGCAGCCCGAGCAGCAGAGCCGCTGTCACCGCCCCCCGGCTGCCGTCCTCGGCCACGCGGCTCAGCAACAGCAGCCGCAGCAGCGCCACAGGCTCAACCTGCAGCCGCGCCAGCAGCTCCGCCTCGAGACCATCGAACGAACGCCCCGTCAGCCCCTTCAGGGCGGCACCTCGCACGGCCGACACCCGATCGGCAAGCCCCCGCAGCAGCAAGGCCTCGCCCCCCCGCCCCCGGCGGGAGCCCAGGATCTCGAACGCCAGTGCGCGCACCCCGGCCTCGCCGTCGGCCCCGAGCGCGAGCAGCACATCGGTCGGCGGCCGATCGCTCCGCCGCAGCAGCCAGTGTCTCAATCCCGCGGCGCGAACGCTCCCGCGCGGGTCGGAGAGTGCCGCGTCCGCCAGCCCGTCGACCGTCGCGTGGGCGAGACCTGCCTGCCCGCGCAGGATCTCCTCCCCGAGCGCCGAACCGCACTCGGCTACGACCGCACCAAGCCCCGCCCCGCCCCGTTTCTCGCCCGCAAGCGCCGCATCGACGACCTCCTCCGCGCCGAGCATGCCCCGTTCGACGGCGCCGCACGCGAGGCGCGCCCCCTCCGTTCCGGGGCTCGAAAGGGCCCCGGCCAGGGCCGCCTCCCGCACGCCCGGCGCCGGATCGCTCACCGCCGCGAGGAGCCGTGCCCTCACCCCGGCCTCCTGCGGTTGCGCCGCCAGCTCTCCCACCGCCAGCCGTCGCACCCCCGCGTCGGCGTCCGCGAGCCCGGCCGCAAGCAACCCCGCGGGGGCCCCACCGCGCCGTCCACGAGCGACCCAGTAGGCCCGGCGCACCTCGGCCGCCGCGTCCGACCCGAGTCGCTCTGCCGCCTCCACGAGCAGCCCCGGACACGCCGCGCCAGCGGCCCGCACGCACGCCTCCCTCACGACGTCCGATCCGCCGCTGAGCCCCCGCCCGACCACCTCGCACTCGCTCTGCCCGCCCACGGCCCCCACGAGCCGACAGGCATCCGCCCGTCGTCGGACCTGCGCGCTGCCCGAGCCGGGCTCCCCCCCCTGCCCTGCCGCCTGCCAAAGCTGCCTCACGGCCTCCCCGACATCCAAGGCCCCGCACCCGAGCCGACTGAGCGCCAGACGCCCCTCGCGCCGCACCAACGCATCCTCGTCGTCGATCGCCGACCCGAGCCCCGCCCGCAGGCCAGCACAATCGGCCCCCCATACGGCGGCCGCGGCGCGCACGGCGGCCACGCGCACCTCGCCATCCGGGTCGCGCAGCCCTCGCTCCACGACCCCCCGAAACCCCCGCAGGCCGCGTTCGCCGCGCGCCGCGGTTGCGCGCAGAACGGCGACCCGAACGAGGGCCGTTCGGTCTTCGAGCCCCCGCATCGCGCTCGCCCCCCCGATGAGGGGCCGCCCCGGCAGTTCGGTCCGCAAGACCCCCGACCGCACCGGAGCCCCGCGCCCAAGGACCAGCGCCTCCCAGGCCACAGCCCGCACGAATGCGTCGCCATCGTGCGTGGCCCGTTCCAGCACCGCCCGCACGGGCCCACCGCGCTGGCCCACCGCTGCCACGGCCCGGCCTCGCACGACGCCGTCTCCATCCCGCACGGCCCGCACCAAGGCCGCCCCGGCACTCCCTTCCTCCAACGCCGCCAGCGCTTCCACGGCCGCCCGGCGCACCCCTCGGCCCCCGGCCCCGGCGTCAGCCCCCGCCGCCCCCGCGAACCGGTCGAGGTGCAGGAAGGGCCGGTCCTTCGCCGCAGCCCCCCGAGCCACCCGCGCCACGCCCAGCCACACACCGGCCCGCACCCCGGGGTCTTTGTCCCCGCGCGCCGCAAACAGAGCGTCCGCGCTCCAAGGGTGGGGAAACCCGCCAAGCGCGAGCGCCGCCGCCCGCCTCACCCCCGCCTCGCCCTCGCCGCCCGCGAGCCGCTCAGCCAGCCGCGGCAGCAGCGCTTCGACGTCCATGCGCCCGAGCGCGGACACCGCCGCCTCACGGCTCGGCGCGTCGAGGCCCCCGAGCAACCCGAGCACCTTCGCCGCCGCCTGGGCGTTCCTGGCCCCCTGTCGCCCGAGCGCAGCCACGGCGGCATACCGCACGCTCGCCACGCGATCGCCCAGCGCCTCCAACGCAACGGCCAAGGCCGCGGCGCGCAGTTTGTCGCCCTGCCCCAGCGCCAGCGCCCGCAGGGCCGCCGCGCGCACCCCGGCCGCCCCGTCGCGGGCCAGAGAGCGCAGCCCATCGGCCGATTCCCCCTCTCCCCCCAGAGCGGCCAGGCCCCAGGCCACGCTCCGCCGCACGAGCGAATCCTCCGACCCCGCCGCTACGCCCAGCGCCGGCGCGAGCACTCCGCGCGCCAGCGCCCCGCGCGCGCTCCGCGCGACCGCTTCGCTCGCCGAGGCCGCCAGCAACCGCTCGCCGAGCCCCCGTCCCGCCCCAAGGCTCGCGCCGATGCAAGCCACGGCCGCATCGCCGAGGGCCGCCCCGTTCTCCCCGGCGACCGCAAGCCCTACCGCCCGCTCTCTCGGCCGGTCCGAACAGACCAGTTCCCCGACGACCCGCCCGCGCAGGTCGGGATCCTGCGCCACGAGAAAGGCTGCCGCTGCCCGGCGCCGCTCCGTGGCCCCCCCCGCGTCGGCGAGTGCTCGCGCCGCCTCCTGCGCCGACCACTGCGCCCGCCTCACTTCGCACGACCCGCAAGCCCCAGCCTCGGCCCCCGCCTCAACCGCGGCCCCCCCCTCAACCGGTCCGCCAGGACCCCACGCTTCGAGCGCCTCCGCAACCGCCCGCGCCACCGCGCCGGGCGACTCGCTCGGCGCACTGTGGCCGACGCCCGCAAGGCGCTGCCACCGTTCCACGTGAAACGTCCCCGCCCACGCCCCACGGTCCTCCGCTTCGCACCAGCCGTCGTCCTCCCCCTCCACAACCCACAGTCGGGTTTCCGCCCCCCGTTGCTCCACGGCCGCTAGGCCGCCGAGCGCCCCCAGCGGATCCCCGGCGGCCTCCTCCAGCGCGTCGTGCACCCCGGCCCGCCCAGCCCCTCGCGCCCACAGCGACCGCGAGGCTTCGAGACAAGACCCCCGGCACCCCCGCAGCGTCGCCGCCTCTTCGACCAACTCCGCCCACAACCCCGGCTCGAAGCGCTCTACCGCAGACAGATCCCAGGCCCGGGCCGCCACGGCCTCCGCCGCCGGCCTCCGGCTCGCCGGACAGCTCGGGTTCACCAGAACCGCCCCGCGGACGAGCCTCGGCGCCCGTACGGCCAGCTCCGCCGCCACCCAGGCGCCGATGTCGTGCCCGACCAACACCGCGTCCCGCACGCCCGTCGCCCGCATCCACCGTTCCAGCACCCCGACGCCCCGTTCCCGCGGGAACACCCCATCGCCCCCCTCGTGCGGGTCCACGACGTACACGCGCGCGAACTGCGCGACCCGCCGTGCGCTCTCGGCGACGGCGCCCGGCCCCTCCAGGGCCCCGGCAACGAACACCACGTTCTCTCCGCCACCCCCGACGAGCCCGGGCACGGCCTTCCCCCAAACCGCGCCACCTCCCCCCAGGGGCCCCTCCACAAACCACTCCCGTTCCTGAAGCGCCGCACCGCAGCCCGAAAGCCCATATCCAGCGAGGCAGGCGATGCCCCAGACCCAGAGCGACCCCGCGGAGCCACCCCGCTCCCGCGCCACCCGCTTCTCCGCTACCGACCTACCCCGCGCCACGTTTTCCCCCTCGCCCGTGCAGAACCGTCGAACCCGCTCGAGACGGCTAGCGCAACGCCCCGCTCCCCGCCTCTCGCAGCCAAGTCAGCGTCTCCCGACAGGAATCGAAGTTCATCGTCTGCAGCGCCCGCCGCAGGGTCTCGCAGTCCTCCCCCGGACCGAGCACGCCGCAGCCATACCGAGCCAGTGCCGCACAGGCGTCTCCGCCGCCCCCTGCATCGGGCCCCTCCCCGGCTCCGACGGCGCCCAGCGCCGCCACGAGTGCCCCCCCCGCCTCGGCACACACCGCCTCGCTCAAGCCGTCCCGCTGCGCCCGGAGCACGCGACACGGCTCCGCCTCTTCACCGACCAGCGCGCACGTCCGCGCGACCAGTGCGGCGCAACTCACGACGGCCGCCGCCACGCCCGCGTCCCCCGGCCCGCCGCGCACGGTCGACGTCCCCCCGGGATCGGCCGCTGCCCCCCCATCCCCGGCAAGCGCGCGGCTATCCGCGCCGTCAACCGCTCCCTCGTGCGCCCCGCCGCACCCCGCCCCCCGCCCGCAGCCGGCGCAGAGCCCCAACACCACCAACAGCCGCGTCAAGCGCCGCCCTGCGCCCCGCTCCGCCACCGCGTGCCAGCCCATCCAGAAGCCCTTCCAGCAAAGCCCAGCCCGACGCCCGCGACCGCCCAGACACCCGCCCGCGCGCCGCCAGGACGCCGCGTCCGCTCCACCACCTTTGTGCAATTCTCGGTAGACCGCAACCGCCGAGGCACGCCACGGCCCCGCGCGGAGGCCGGGGCGCACGCCTACGCCTGGGCCGGAGCCGCCGTCCAGCGCAGCACGGGCTTGCGCGCCGCGCTCACCTCGTCGAGCCGCGTCACGACGGGCCGCCGCGGCGCCTCGGTCAGTGCCCCCGGGTCCGCCACCGCTGTATCGAGGACGTCGAACATCGCCCCCACAAACGCGTCGAGCGTCTCGAGCGACTCGCATTCGGTCGGCTCGATCATCATGGCTCCCGGCACGCACAGCGGGAAGTAGATGGTCGGCGGGTGGAACCCGCGATCGATCAGGCCCTTCGCCACGTCGAGCGTCTTGATGCCGCTCTTGTGCAACGACCGGTCGGTCAGCACGCACTCGTGCAAACACGGCTCGGCGTACGCCACCTCGTAGCGCTCAGCAAGCCGCACCCGCAGGTAGTTGGCGTTCAAGACGGCCATGTCGGTCACGGCGCACAGGCCCTCGGCCCCGAGTTCGCGCAGGTACGCGTAGGCCCGTACGAGCACCCCGAAATGCCCCCAGAACGCCTTCACTTTGCCGATGCTCTGCGGCGCGTCGAAGTCGAGCCGCAGCCCTTCGGGCCCCCGCACGACCCGCGGCACGGGCAGGAACGGCACGAGCCGTGCGCTCACCCCGACCGGACCGCTGCCCGGACCGCCCCCACCGTGAGGCGTCGAGAAGGTCTTGTGCAGGTTGAACTGCAGGACGTCGACCCCCATGTCCCCGGGCCGCGCGTGCCCCAGCAGCGAGTTCATGTTGGCGCCGTCGCAGTAGACGAGCGCCCCGCAGCCGTGCAGCACCGCGGCAATTTCCTGGATGTTGCGCTCGAACAGGCCCAAGGTGTTGGGGTTCGTGAGCATGATGGCGGCCGTGTCGCCGTCGGCATACGGCCGCACGGAATCGACTTCGACCACGCCCCGCGGCCCCGACGGCAGCTGCACGACCTCGTAGCCATTCAGCACGCAGCTTGCCGGATTGGTCCCGTGCGCCGTATCCGGAATGAGCACGCGGCGCCGCGCCCGTCCCTGCGCCTCGTGGTACGCCCGCACGAGCGCCATCCCCGTGAACTCGCCGTGCGCGCCCGCGGCCGGTTGCAGCGTCACGGCGGCGAACCCTGCAATCTCGCACAGATACCGTTCGAGCTCGGCCAAGATCTCGAGCGCGCCCTGGGTATACCGGTCGGGCGCATACGGGTGCACGTGGCCGAACCCCGGCAGCCTCACCACCCCCTCGTTGACCTTGGGGTTGTACTTCATCGTGCACGAACCGAGCGGGTAGAACCCGGTGTCGACCCCGTAGTTCCACTGGCTCAGCCGCGTGAAGTGCCGGACGACATCGGGCTCCGAAAGCTCGGGCAGCCCGCCCAGCTCCGTCCGCGTGTAACCGGACGGCAGCTCGTCGTCGACGTCGGCTGCGCAAGGGGGCAGGCTATCGCCCCGCCGCCCCGCACGGCTCCGTTCGAAAAGCAAGGGCTCGGTCATCGCGAGCCCGCTCGTCGCCCCCTGCACTGGCTTCATGGTGTGACCGTCTCGTGACCCGCGGAGGGTCGGGGTCGAAAAGGGCAGTGCTACACGAAGGTCTCGACCTTGGCTTCCTGGTTCAGCCGTTCGATGAGCGTGCGCCGCTCTTTGAAGAACTTCTTGTTGCGCAGGCTCTCGTTGATCTGGTCTTTCACTTCCTCGAACGGCTTCTTACGCTCGTCACGCTTCTCGATGACCTTGATGATGTGGAAGCCGAAGCGCGTGCGCACCGGCTCGCTCAATTCGCCCGGCTTCATGCCGAACGCCTTGTCTTCGAAGGGTTTCACCATCTGCCCGCGCCCGAAGAAGCCCAGGTCGCCGCCCTTCGCCGCGGCCGGCCCTTCGCCAAATTTCTTCGCCACCTCTTCGAAGGCCACGCCTTTCTTCAGCTCGGCCTGCGCTTCTTTGATCTTCTTCATGGCCGCATCGACCTGGTCGGCCGGCGCATTCTCGGCCACCTTCACCAGGATGTGGCTTGCCTTGACGCCTTCCTTCTCGATGTAGAAGCGCTCGTTTTTCTGATAGAAATCGCGCGCCTCTTCTTCGGTCACGGTCAGGTTGCCGCTCTTTTCGATGAGCTTTTCGAGCGCCAGTTTGGCCTTCATCCGCTCGCGGATCTGCTCGACCGTCACCTTGCCGTGCTTCAGGTAGTTCTGGAACTGCTCCTCGGTGCGGAAGCGCTCTTTGTACTCGTTGAACGCCTGATCGATCTCCGCCTCGGAGACCGTGATGCTCTGCTTCGCGATTTCCTGGTCGATGAGCACTTTCTCGATGATGCGCTTCAAGATGTTGTCGGAAATGCGCTTGAACCGGTCTGCCGGGATTTTCGCATTGCGGCGGACGATCTTGCCCACTTCGTCCTTGTACTCGGTCGACGGGATGTCCTGCCCGTTGACCTTCGCCACCACGGCAGGAATCTTCTCGATGTCGATGGGCGGTGCCTCGGTCTCGCCCGCCGGCTTCGCCGCCTCGGCGGCAGCTTTCGGTGCCGCGGCCTCACCGGCCGGCGCCGTGGCGGCGCCCGTCACCGCCGCCCCGCCTGCGGGGGCGGCCGGGGCCGGGCTGTCTTTCTTGCACGCCCCGATGCTGCCCACCAAAACCAAAAGCGCAATCGCGACAACCGTCCTCATTCGAACCTCCCTGCCGAAGTCTGTCGGCGTGACCGCCGCGCGGTGCGGTGCGGCGCCCGCTTTCCGGCGCTCCCCCGCTCCGCGCGCAACGCCCGGATTCTATGGACTCCCCTTGGCATGTCAAGGACATCCGGCCGCTCCTGCGGCCACGGCGCTCGGCTCGCTCAGACCTCGACCCGCGCGATGTGGGCCCCGATCGAACGCAG
>CAYRCM010000208.1:0-10552 GCA_964422715.1 uncultured Myxococcales bacterium
GGGTCAGCCCCTGGCCGCGGCGCAGGTGCACCTGGCGCTCGCGCGCGCGCACGACCGGCTCGGCGGCGACTTGCCGGCGGCGCTCGACGAGGCCCGCCAGGCGGTCGAATGCGCGCCCGCGCTCATCGACGCACGTCTGCTGCGCGCCACGCTGCTCGAACGCGCGGCGCCCGACTTCGGCCCGGCGCTGGCCGAGTTGCGCTTCGTCGTGCGCCACCAGCCGTTCCATCCGGCGGCCCTCGCGCACGCGCAGCGGCTCTGGGCCCACGACGGGGTCGGCGGAGCACTCGGCATCGCCGCCTTGCGCCGCTGGCTCGGCGAGCCCGACCTGCCCGGAGTGCCGCTCGAACGCTACCGGGCCCGTCCCTTTGCGGTGCGCCGTGTCACCCTCGATGCCGAGAGCTACGCGCGGCTCCTCGCGCACCCCGACGAGCAGCCCGCGCTCGGCGAACTGCTCCAGGCGGTCGCACCGTTTCTCGTCGCCGCCCGCCCGGGCGACATCGGGCTCTACGGCGTCGGGCCGGCCGAGCGCCTCGTGCCGCGCACCGGCGACGTCGTGACGAGCGCGCTCGCCCAGGTCGTCGAACCGCTCGGCATCGACCCGCCCACCGTGTACGTCTCGCCCACCCGGCCGCAGGCCGCGGCCGTGCTCGCGGGCCAGCCGCTCATCGTGGTGCTCGGCCACGAACTCGTGACCGGGGCCGACCCCGCCGCCCTGCGCTACCACTTCGGGCGGCTGCTCGGCCCGCTGCCGGCCGGCAACCTGCCCGCGTTGCTCCTCTCGGAGCGCGCCTTCGTGGCCTTCGTCGAGGGCCTCGTCGTGACGCTGACCGGCAACGCCAAACTCATCCCCGAGTTCAACCCCAGCACGGCCGCGCTCGGCGTCGAAGTGGCCAAGGCGCTGCCCCGCAAGGTGCGCCGCGTGGCCGAGAGTGCCGCGGCACGGCTCGCGGCCCGCCCACCGCTCCTGCCGGCCCGGCATCACCGCGCCGTGGTGCTCACGGGAGAACGCGTGGGCTACGTGCTCGCCGACGACCCGGCCGCGCCGTTTGCCGCCATTCTGCGCCGTCTCGGGCCCGGCGGACTCGAGCCGCAGAGTGCCACGGGCCGCCGCTGGCTCGGCGAAGAGCCCCTCGTCCAGGAGCTCGCCGACTACCTGCTCTCGCCCGGCTACGACGCCGTGCGGCGTCTCTGGGGCCTCGTGTAGCCGCGGAGCGCGTCACTGCACGCCGTGGCGGCGGTCGATTTCCTGGTGCAGGGCGAGCAGGCGGCGGTCTTCGAGGCTGAGCCCCTCGTAGCCGCCTTTTGCGAGCAGCGTTTCGATGAGATTGCGGTGGTAGACGACGAGGCGGCGCTCGTCGGGGCTGAGCCGCTCGAAGCCCACGCGCGCGCAGCGTTGCAGCAAGGCGCGCATGGCTTCGCCGTCCTGGGCGGCCTCGCGCAGCGGGGCGGCCGGACCGTTCGGCCGTGCCGCGGGCCGTGCCGTGGGCCCCGGCCGTTCGCCGCGGGGCCGGCGAAAAGCGGCGCGCAACCCGGCGAGGGTGAGTCCGCTTGCGCGCGCGCGCTGGATCTCGATCCAGTTGATGTAGCCGAGCCCGGCCAGGATGACGAGCGTGAAGAGCCCCGGACCCCACCAGAGCGCCAGCACGACGACCCCGGCGAGCACGCCGAGCGACAGCGCCGCCGAGGCGAAGCGGGCCAGCGGTTCGGCCAGCCGTTTGAGCAGCAGCACGCGCGTGACTTGCCCGCCGTCGAGCGGCCAGATGGGCAGCAGGTTGAAGATGCCCCAGATCGTGTTCGCCCACACGACGAGGTGCACGAGGGCGAGCAGCACGGCCCCGAGTTCGGACGTGACGGGCGCGCTCCAGAACCCCGTGAGCCGTGCCGCCCCGAACGTCAGCGCCGCGAGCCCCAGGTTGACCGCCGGGCCCGCGAGCGACACGAGCATGGATTCGCGGGCCGGCAAGCCCCCGTGGAACACCGTGAGCCCGCCGTAGACGTGCAGCAGGATGCCGTGCACCTGGGCGCCGAAGCGGCGGGCACTGAGCGCGTGGCCGAGCTCGTGGCAGGCGATGGACAGCACCAGCATGGGCAGCCACACCATTTCGAGCCAATTCTTGCGGGCAAGCCCGATGACCGCAAAGGCGGCCATGGCGAGGAGCAGCAGCCGGCTCACGCGCAGGGGGAAGCCGAAGGGCCGCCCGAGGGACACGTCGCGGCTGATGAAATCGGGGAACATCGCTCGGGGCCTCCCGCCGCGGGGGGGCCGCGGCACAACGGCGCACGATAGCACGCCGATCCGGCCGCGAGAAGGCGCCCGGCCGTCGTCCGCTTGCGCCGGGCGGCCCGGCGGGGCTATGAGGGGGAGGTCGCGCGGTCCCGCGAGGAGGTTTCCGTGGCCGAGGCGCAGTTGCCCCATCGCTCGTTCGCCATCGAGGTCACCGCGCGCTGCAACCAGCGCTGCCTCTACTGCTACAACCGCTGGCGCGCCGACGGCGGGGCGGCCACGGCCGTGCCGACGCTCGCCGATCTGCAGTCTCTCGTCCTGCGCCTGCTCGATGAGGCGGCACCCCGCCACGTGACGTTGACGGGCGGCGAGCCCTTCTCGCGGCCCGATCTCGTCGAGTTCGTGGCCTGGCTCCACCTGCGGCGCCTGCCCGTGGTGATCATCAGCAACGGTGGGCTGCTCACCGCCGAGACGGCGCGGGCGCTCGCGAAGTTTCGCGTGCTGGCCGTGCAACTCACGCTCGCGGGGGGCGATGCCGCCGCCCACGACGCCATCTGCGGCTCGGGTGCCTTCGCCGGCGTCACCCGGGCGTTTGCCTACCTGCACGAGGCGCGCGTGCCGACGAGCGGCTCGGTGCTCTGTACGTCGCAGAACGCGGCCACGGCCGACGCCATCTTCGCGCGCTTCGCCGCCCTCGGGGTGCGCCGGCTGGCCTTCAACCGGCTCAATCCGTCCGGCTACGGTCGGGCCGTCGTGCGCGCGCTCATGCCCACGCGTTCGCACGTCCTGCAAGCGCTCGGCGCCGCCGAACGCTTCGCCGCAGCCGGCCGCGGCACGGTCACGAACACCATGCCGCTGCCGCCCTGCGCGGTCGACCCGGCCGACTTCCCGCACGTGCGCTTCGGCCAGTGCGCCGCCGGCTCCAAATGGGGCGAGCCGGCCCTCGGCCCCGACGGCGACGTGCGGTTGTGCACGCTGCAGCGCTTCGCGCTCGGCAACCTGCGCACAACGAGCCTTGCCACGCTGCTTGCCAGTCCGCGGGCCGAGCGCTTCCGCACGCAGCGCCCGGCGTTCTGCGCCGACTGCCCGCAGGCCCCGTCCTGTCTTGGCGGTTGCCGCGCCGCGGCCGAATGGGCGTTCGGCGACGCCTGCGAACTCGACCCCTTCCTCGCCCAGCACGTCATGCCCGACTTCGAGGCGCGCCTCGCGGCGGCCGCCCCGCCATCCGGGCCCGCGAGCGACCCGGCCGCCCCGCCATCCGGGCCCGTAGAACCGCTTCGCTGAACACCCACGCGCGCTCCGAAAGCCAACTGGCGGGACCTCGGCCTTTTGCGTACAATGCCTGCGCAACGGTGTTGGGCTCAGGAGGGTTTCATGAAACGGGACGACGAACAGCGCGGCGGCGCGCACCGCACGACGGGTGAAGACGACCGCCACGCCATCCTGAAACGGCGTGAATTCCTCATCCGCAGCGCGCTCGCCGGGGCCGGGTTCACCCTGCTCGCGCGCTGCGAGGGGCAGGGCGGGGGCGACGCCAGCGGTCCGGTCGATGCGACACCCGACGTGTGTCTCTCGCCGCCCTACGACGCGGGCGGCGACACGCCGCAAGTCTGTCTCTCGCCGCGCTACGACGCGGGCCCCGACGAACCCCAAGTGTGTCTGACACCGCGCTACGACGCCGGCCCCGACGAGCCACAGGTGTGCCTCGAGCCGCGCTACGACGCCGGCGGCCCCGATGCGCCGCAGGTGTGTCTGGAGCCGCCGTATGACGCGGGCTCTGACGCGCCGCAGGTCTGTTTGTCGGTGCGCCCGCCCGACGTCTACGACGCGGGCCCCACCGATGCTGGGTTTTCCGACGTGCCGCAGGTGTGCCTCGAAGCGCCCATTGACGCGGGTTCTGACGCGCCGCAGATCTGTTTGTCGGTGCGCCCGCCCGACGTGTGGGACGCGGGCGGCTTCGACGCGGCGGTGCCCGACGCGCCGCAGGTCTGTCTGACACCGCGCTACGACGCGGGCTCCGACGCGCCGCAGGTGTGCCTGTCGTTCGTCGACGACGCGGGCCCCGACGCGCCGCAGATCTGCCTCTCGCCGCCCTACGAAGCCACGCTCCGCGGCGGCCGCGGCGGGCGCGGCAAGCGTCCGGCCCGGCGCTCCGGCCGAGGGCCGCGCCGCGAGAGTTGATCTCGGCCGCGCGTCGCAGCGGCCCGGCGCCGTCGCGGTGCGCACCCGTCTTGGGCCGCCCTTCGTGCAAGGATCTGCCATGGACGACCTCGACCCGAAGACACCTCCGAATCCGCCACCGGCCGATGCCGGTCGCGACGACACCGAAGCCATCCTGCGCCGCCGCGCCTTCCTCATCCGCTCGGCGCTCGCCGGCACGGGGCTCGCGCTGCTCGGGGCCGACTGCCGTTCCGCGGGCACCCCCGAACGCCCCGGGGGCGGGCCCGTGGCAGCGGGCGGCACCGAGCCGCCCGACCCCTTCCCGGGCGTCGACGCGGGTAGCGCGCCGCCCGACGCGGGACCGCTGCCCTGTCTCTCGCCGCCGTACCGGCCGCCCATCGAGCCGCGCGTGTGTCTGTCGGTCATGCCCGTGCCGCCGCGCGAAGAAGGCGGGCCCGAGGGCGCGCCGCGCATCTGTCTTTCCGATGACACCATCCCCGGCGAAACGCCCCCGCCGCCCGGCAGCCCGCGCCCGCTCGTGTGTCTCGATGTGCCGGCCCCCGAGCCGCCGCCACCACCGCGCGACGTGCGCGAGCCGGGGCCCGAGCCGAACCCGCTCGTCTGCCTCGAGCCGCCCGAAGAGCCCCAGGTCGAGCCCCTGATGTGCCTCAAGGTCGGCGTCGACGAGTTGGAGCCCGCCCCGCCGCGCCGTTCGGCAAAACGCGCCGCGCGGGCGAAGGACGGGCCGGCCACGCCTGAGCCGCGCGTCTGTCTCTTCCTCGCGCCCGAGCGCTGACGCCGCCATCCGGCGTGCGGCCGGCCTGTGCCGCGGCCGGCCCCCCGGCCCCCCCTGGCCGTCGGGCGACGCCCGCCGCGCCCGCCGCCGGTCCAAGGAGGCCCGTCGCATGACCCGCCCGCTGCGCCTGCTGCTCGTCGCTCCCGGCTACGATTTCGCGCCCGACGGCAACTTCGGCGACACGCACCTCGTCGCGCTGGCGTCCTACGCCGCGGCGCACACGGCGGTGCACGTCGACCTCTGCGACCTCTACTACGAGCGCCTCTTGCCGCAGCCGGCGCCCGAGCGCGTGTTCGATCCGGCCTACGACGTGGTCGGGCTGTCGTGCTACAGCTCCTACGACTACCTCAAGACCTTCTACCTCGGGGTCGAGATTCGGCGCCGCCGGCCCGACGTGTGCCTCATCGTCGGTGGCTACCACCCGAGTGCGCGGCCCGACGACTTCACAGGGCCCGCGAGCCCCTTCGACCACGTGGTCGTCGGCGAGGGCGAGCGGCCGCTCGCGCGCATCCTCGAAGCCTGTGCCGCCGGCACCCGGCTGCCGGCGCGCGTGCTCGGGCCCGACCCCGTGCCCGAACTCGACAGCCTGCCGCCGCTCGACTGGCGCTACCTCGACCGCTATCGACCCATCGCCGGGGCCGCAGGCCACCAGTTCGTCATGCATCTCAGCCGCGGCTGCCCGTTTCGTTGCGCCTTCTGCATGGAAGGTGCCAAGGGGACGAGCGGTTGGCGCGCCTACACGCCGGCGCGCGCCGAGGCCGAACTGCGGGCGCTCGCGGCGCACTTCGACCTGCGCGGCTGGACGCTGTTTCTGACCGATCCGCTCTTCGGACTGCGCCGCGAGTGGCGTCGCGACATGCTCGCGCGCATCGCGCGGCTGAAGCTGCCCGTGCGCAAGATCTGGGCGCTTTCGCGCGCCGACGTGCTCGACCTCGACGACCTCGAAGCCTTTGCGAACGCCAACTTGAGCCTCGGTTTCGGCCTCGAGTCGGGCGACCCCGACCTGCTCGCCATCATTCACAAAGGCGGCAGTCCCGACGGGTACTTGCGCCGGTTTCGGGAGCTCGCCGCCGCGGCGGGCAAACTGGGGCTCGCCTGGGGCGCCAACATCATCGTCGGCCATCCCGGCGAGACGCCCGAAAGCCTCGTGCGTTCAGCCGCCTACGTCTCCCGGCTGTTCCGCCGCACGCGGCCGCTCACGGGCTTCCTGTCGGTCGACCCGTACCGCTTCTACCCCGGCTCGCCCATCGACCACGCGCTCGCCGACTACGGGGCGCGCCACGGCACGCGGGTCTACCGGCCGCGCTGGTGGAACGAGAGCGACCTCGCGTTCACGTCCGCCTGGGTCGACCCCTCGCGCGCGCTCGACTTCCGGCGCTGCCGACGCATGGCGGCGCGGCTCCTCCTGCCCGTGCTGCACGCCGTCGAGCGGCGCTTCGCCTATCAGGGGCCCGCGCGCGACTACTTCCTGCGCACCGTGCGGCGCCAGGTGCAGACCCTCGGCGTGACACAGCAACTCACCGTGTTGCGCGACCACGCCCTCTGGCTACGGCTCGCGGGCCACGACCCGAGCGCCGACCCGCGCCGCGACCCCGAGGTGCGGGCGCTCTGCCGGCGCGAACGCGGCAAGATCGTGGCCACCATGGCGCAGGCCCGCGGCGGTTTTCCGAAGGCCATCCGGCAGGCGCTCATCCGCGAGCCGCGCGAACGCTACGTGGCGCCTACCTGGCTCGGCGCGTCGGTGGCCGACCGCGCCCTGCCGCTCATCGACGGCCGGCCGGCGAGCCTCTCGGCGTTGCACGCGTATGCCACGAACGCGCAGGAACTCGCGCTGCGCCCGGGCGACCGGCTCGTCGAGCTCGGCTGCGGCACGGGCTACGGCGCGGCCATTTTCGCGCAGCTCGTCGGTCCGACGGGGCACGTGCTGAGCTATGAAATCGACCCCGAGCTGGCGGCCCTTGCGCGCCGCAACCTGGCCGGCCGGCCGAACGTCACCGTGGTCGCGGGCACGCTCCAGCCCGACGAGGCGCCGCCGGCCTGCGACAAACTGCTCGTGGCCTACGCCATCGCCGAGGTGCCTGCGGCCTGGCTCGCGGCGCTGCCGGTCGGCGGGCGGCTCGTCGCCCCCGTCGTGCAGGCCGACCGGAAGCAGCAGTTGCGTCGGTACGTGCGCACCACGAGCGGGATCGAAGCGACCGATTGCGGCCCGGTGGCCTACGTGCCCGACCGCCGCACGGCCTTCCCGGGGCCGCCGGCGGCCTGAGCCCGGCGTTTGACGCGTCCGGCGCCGGGCGCTCAGAGCACCCGGCAGAGCATGGCGTTCAGCGGCGAGCAGAGGCACATCATGCGTTGCACCCCGGTGCGCAGCGCCGCGATGTCGTCGGCGGTGGCCTCGGCGCCGGCTTCGAGGCGGGCCGCCACGGCAATAACCGCGGCGTAGTCGGCTTCGACGAGGGCGCGGTTGTCGGCGTCGACGGCGAACGCGTCGAGGGCCCCGCCGGAAGCCAACGCGGCTTCGAGCACGCCGACCACCATCGTGGCGTCGAGCCGGTAGTTGTCCTGCAAGGCGAACTGCGGGGTTTCGCGCGCCGTCGCGAGCGTTGCCGTGAGATTCAGCAGGAACTGGGCCTCGCGCGCGGCCTTCGGCCAGTCGATGCCTTCGGGCGTGTCTTCCGGCTCGTGGTAGACCTTCGTCTGACCGTCGCTCAGAAACAGCACGGGCACGGCCGCGTTGCGGAAGCCGTCGTAGTCGCTCCAGGCGTGGTGGCCAAACGCCTGTTCTTCGACGAGGTGGAGCCCGCCGCGCCAGACGGTCAGGCCGTCCGGGGCGGCGGCGGTCGCGAGGGCCGCGGCCACGGCCGAAGCCGTCTCGCCGCCGAGCGCGAAGTAGCCGTCGTAGCCCGGCCAGAGGCCGACTCCCGTCAGATCGAGCACCACGGCCACGTCGATCTGCGCAAGCGGCAGCGGCGGATTCGCGACGAAGAAGTTGGAGCCCATCTTTTCGGTGCGCACGGTGGGCGGCTCCTCGGCGTCCCAGGCCGCCAGCAGCACGGACCGCGGCGGCGGGTCGGCGGCGAGCGCGCAGGCCACCTGGGCCACGATGGCGACGGCCGCGGCGTTGTCGTAGGCCCCGGGGTGGAGCACACCATCCTGCACGCCCAGGTGGTCGTAGTGCGCGCTCACGAGCACGAAGCGCTCGGCCAACGCGGGGTCGCGGCCGGCGATGACGCCCAGCAGATTGGCGCCGGCCCCCGTCACGATCGGCTGTTCGAAGCCGTCGGGCGTGAGCGGCGCGACGCCGCAGCGCGTCCACTCGGCGGCGACAAAGTTGCGCGCCGCGATGCCGCCGGGCGTGCCCTCCTCACGACCCTCGAATTCGGGGGCCGCGAGTTGCCGCACGATGCGTTCGATGTCGGCCGCCGTCGCGGCCGGGTCGAGCGCGGCGGGGGCGTAGCCGGCGTCGGCCGTCTCGCTACCCCCGTCGGCGCGGCGGGCGTCGGCCGCATCGGCCCCGCGGGCGCCGTCGGCCGCGTCGCTCCCCCCGTCCGAAACGGCGTCCGGGCGCGCGTCGGCGGGGGCCGCGTCGGCCGGCGCGGTGGCATCGGGGGCAAGGGTGGCGTCGGCCGGCGGGGCCGGCTCAGCTGCGCAGGCCCCGCCCAGTACGGCGGCCAAAATGGCCAACAGCGCGGAAACGGGCGAAGTCGGTCGGCGGGTCATCGGTCGTCCTTCCCCAGCGGCGCGCCCGAGCGCGGCGCCCGGTGCGCGGCCCAACTACAGCGAGACCCCGAGCGCGGCCGCGGCCGCGTGAAGCCACGTCTGCTGCTCGGGGCTGAGCCGTTCGGCGCTCGCGTACTGGGCGTAGAGGGCTGCGGCGGCCTCGGCCGCCGTGTTCGGCAGCAGGCGGCGAAACCAGTCGCTGTGCTGGCGCGCGAGCGGGCTCGCCGCGAAGAGGCGCGCGCCGAGGCAGAGCGCCACGTCTTCGGGGGCGCGGAAGGCGGCGTAGCCCGGCAGGTCGGGCCGCGGCGTCGGCGCCTCGGCCGGTGGCGCAGCGACGCGCGTCACGACCCCGAGCAGATGCTCGTGGGCCGCCTGAAACGCGGGCGTCCAGGGCGGCACGTCGAGCTCTTTCATCGCCAGCCCGACCACGACGTGCGGGGCGTCGGGGCGCGGCCAGAGCAGCCGCCCGTGCTGGCAGAGCGGCAGCGAGGCGAAGACCTGCCCCGGGTCGAGCCCCGGCACGTGCTTGCCGAGCGTGCGCAGATCGGCTTCGAGCCCGGCGAGCCGGTGCTGGTACTGCGGCAGAAACACGCGCCGGTGCCACTGCAGGAAGCCGCCGCGCACTTCGCTCCAGAGCGCGATGCGAAACAGTTCGAGCAGTTCGAGCGGCACGGCGGCGGCGAACGCCGCGGCCCGGCGGCGCGCCGCGGCGTGCGGCCAGGGCACCTCGGCGAAGGCGTGCGGCACGCTGTCCATGAACTCCGCGACGTCGCCGTGCAGCAACGCGAACCCCTGCAGGCGGGCGGCCCCCGGCGCCGCGTCGTAGAGCCGGGCGAGCCGCTCGGCGTCGCCGGGCAGCGTGCGCGCCACCGCGAGCCCGCCGCGCCCGAGCCCCTGGTCGGCCCACTTCACGTAGCGCCGCTCGTGGAGCCGGCTCGCGTCGCGCCGGTCGACCGGCAGGTACGCGAGGCCGTGGAAGACGAGGTCGTAGAACGGCGACGTGCGAATCAGCGGTTTTGCGGGCAAGGGCGACCTTCTTCCCTCGGAATGGCGGGGGGCCGGCGCGCCGCCGGCTTGTCACGAGGCGGCCATTCCCCGATGCTGCGGCCGTGGCCGGGCGGGTTGCGCCGCGTCGCGGCGCACCCCCGAGGCCGAACGGAGGCGATCATGACGGAAGACACGCGTTCGCCGCAAGGCCCGTCCGCGCCAACGGACGGGCCCGTGCCGCTCCGCGGTCTCTACCGGCTGCCGCTCGCGGAGCGGCTGGGTCGGCTCGCCGCGGCCGGGCTCCTCGATCCGGCGACGCGCGCGGCGCTCACGGGGCCCGGCGGCCTCGACCTGGCAGCGGCCGACCGCCTCGTCGAGAACGTGGTGGGCCTCTTCGCGCTGCCGCTCGGGCTCGTCACGGGCCTGCGCGTCGACGGCGTCGAGCGGCTCGCCGTGCTGGCCACCGAAGAACCCTCGGTCGTCGCCGCGTGCTCGCGCGGCGCGGCGTTGCTGCGGGCGGGTGCCGGCATCACCACCACGGCCGACCCGCCGCTCATGACCGTGCAGCTGCACCTGCTCGACGTGCCCGACCCGGAGGCGGCCGCGGCCCGGCTCGAAGCGGCGCGTGCGACGTCCAGGTGCGCATCCTGCCGCCCACCGGGCCC
>CAYRCM010000209.1:0-10550 GCA_964422715.1 uncultured Myxococcales bacterium
GCGGCCGTCTCTGCCGCGCGGGCTTCGAGCGCCGCGTGGGCCGCCCGCAGTTCGGCGCACCAGGCGGCGGCGTCGCGCACGGGGCTCGCGGGCTTTTCGAGCTCGCCGGCGATGCTCCGCAGGGCAAGGAGCAACCGGTCTTCCCCGCGGCCGACGCCGTCGGCCCCGCCGCCCGCCGGAAAGAAGGCGCGGACGTCGACCTGGCCCGGCGGATGCCCCCGCAGGTGCCGCGAGAAGCGCCGCAGCAGCGCCAGGGCGGCCGTCCGCGTGGGCTGCTTCGTGTGGCGGCCGACGCGCCGGGCGCCCTCGGCGGCACGCACGGCCGCGAGCTCGGCGGCGACGGCCGCGGCGTGCTGGTCGAGCAGCCCGGCGAGGTGGCCGAGCACTGTGTCGAAAGGCGCATAGCGGCCCTGGAGCAGACCGCGCAGCGCCGCCGCGGCGCGCGGCGAGTAGACGGCCACTTCGCTCGGTTGGATGTAGCGGTCGGCCATGGGGGGACTCCTTCGTGCCGGGCGGCCGGGCGCCGCCGCATGCCGCCCATCGTAGCCGCGGCGACGCGGGGCCGACAAGGGCACGGCGGGGCCCCATCGTCCGGTGCTTCACGCGGCGGGCGGCTGGAGGTTGACTCCCCTGCAAGGAACCGGGCCGAGCGGGCCGCAGGCGCGGCAGCGCCGCATCGAGGAGCGAATCAGCGCCGGTGACACGGCAATGGGGCCGAGAACGCCACGCGAACGCAGCAGCGAGCGGACGATTGGGAGCCGGCTGGCCACCCGGCGCGAGGCTTGACCACAAGCCCGCACCGGGTACCCTGGGGTTCGCGGGCCACACGCGTCCGCCGTTCCCGGAAAGGGGCTCCCCATGCCGGCGCTGCCGCGACCCCGGCCCTGCGCGTTCGCCCGGCAGCCCTGCCATCCGCCACGGGTTGCCGCGCTGCCCGCAAGACGCGCCCCGCGAGGGAGGTTCACCATGAAGTTGCGCCGCTGCCTCGGGTTCGTGCGGCTGGCCGTTGCCGCGGCCACGGTCGGGCTCCCGCTCAGCCTCGCCGCCGCGCCCGCCGGCCCGCCCCGCACGGCCGGGCCGGGCCCGCAAGGAAGCCCTGCGCCAGCGGGGAATACGGGTGGCGTGGGGGCGCCGAGCGCCCACGAGCCGGCGCCCGAGCCGCCGCCGTGCATCCACGACGGCGACGTCGACGGCAACGGCACGCGCACGGGCGGCGACGCGCAACTCGCCTTCCTGTTCGTGCTCGAGGTCCTCACACCCACGCCGGAACAGGCTTGCCGCGCCGACTGCAACGGCGACGGCGTCCTCCTCGTGAGCGACGTGCAGCGCGTGTTTGCCGCGGTCATCGGGGCCGGCAGCTGTCCGACCGAACTGCCCGACGGCGCCGAGTGCAGCCACGACGGCGAATGCGCCGGCGGGCATTGTGCCAACGGAACCTGTTGCCGGCACGGCGACTGCTGCCGAAACGCCCGCGACTGCCCCGATGCGTACTCAGGCCCCGCGCGCTGCCTCGATGCGCCGAGCTGCCAGGGCCGGCGCACCGATGCCGTCTGCCTCGACTTCCGCTGCGCGTCGCGTGAAGTCGAAGACGATTCGGGCTGCACCGGCGGCGTCGTGGCCGACGACTGCGGCCCCTACGCGGCCGTCACGTGCACGAGCAAGCCGGTGCAGGCCGCGCCGGCGTGTCCCACGCGCTGCACGGGCCCGCGCGATTGCGACGCCGACGCGCTCTGTCACGTCGCGCAGTGCATCCCCTGCGTCCTGCGGGTCGCGGCCGACAGCACGGCCCCGCAGCCCCACGGCGGGTCCTGGGGCGACGCGTTCGCGACCGTCCAGGCCGGCATCGACGCGGCCCACGCCCTCGTCGCGCCCGACGGCGGGCCGGACGACTGCGAGGTCTGGGTCGCCGGCGGCCGCTACGCCATCTACCAGGGCCAGGTGACCGACACCGTCCAGTTGCGGGCCGGCGTGCACGTCTACGGCGGCTTCCGGGGAACCGAGACGCTGCGCGACGAACGCGACCCCGCCGCCGAGCCCACCGTACTCGACGGCCTGACGCTCGCCCGCCACGTCGTGACGGGCAGCGACGCCGCGACGCTCGACGGGTTCGTCATCACCGGCGGCAATGCGTACCAGGGACCGTCCCTGCAGAGGTATGGCGGCGGCATGTACAACGAGGGCGTCTCGCCGCGGGTCGTGAACTGCACGTTCACGGCCAACGCTTCGTACTACTCCGGCGGCGCCATGTTCAACTTCAACAATGCGCCGCACATCGAGAACTGTAGTTTCGTCGGCAACACGGCCAATCATCGCGGAGGTGCATGCTACAGCCGCGATAGCGCGGCGACGTTCACGGCCTGCAGGTTCGCCGACAACGACGCCGGCTACTGGCAAGCCGACGGCGGCGGGCTCTACGCCAGCGGTATGCCCGGGATTGCCATCGACCGGTGC
Source organism: uncultured Myxococcales bacterium (assembly GCA_964422715.1). Taxonomy (GTDB): domain Bacteria; phylum Myxococcota_A; class UBA9042; order PWKZ01; family CAYRCM01; genus CAYRCM01. The sequence continues at coordinate 2,452 of CAYRCM010000209.1, forward strand.
ACCTTCGACGGCAATGTGGCCTCGGGATACGGTGGCGGCGCCATGCTCCACCAAGGGAATTTCGTCGTTCGCGACAGCCTGTTCGTCGACAACCTGGCCGAGTCCGGCGGCGGTCTGAAGGTCTCGGGTGGCAACGCCGTGATCGAGGGCTGTCGCTTCCAGGGCAACCGAGCCCATCACTACGGCGGCGGCCTGAGCGTGGTCGCCCCGGGCGACGTGCTCCTCGAAAACGACGTCCTCTTCGACAACTCGGTCGGTTCCGGCACCGGAGGCGCCATCATCAACTCCGGGGCCGGGCTGCGCATCGTCAACACCACGGTGTTTCGCAACGTCACGGCACCTGTCAGCGAGGCTGGAGGGCTGCACACGACAGGCTGCGGCACCTCGGTCGTGGTCAACTCGATCTTCTGGGGCAACTCGGGGGCCCAGATCCACCGCCGGAGCGGGTCCACCCACAGCGCGAGCTACAGCGACATCCAGGACGGTTTCGCCGGCCCGGGCAATATCGACGCCGACCCGTTGTTCGTCGCCCCGGAAGCGGGCGACCTGCGCCTGCGGCCCCACTCCCCGTGCATCGACGCCGCGGACGACGCGGCGGCCCCGCCCCGCGACGCCGCCGGAAACGCGCGCTGCGACGACCCCGCGACGCCGGGCAGCGACGGCAGCGTGCCCCAGTACGCGGACATGGGGGCCTTCGAATACCTGGACATTTCCTGTCTGCCGTAAACGCGCGCGCCCAGCGCGGCTGCCGCCCCGGGCCGCCTACTCGCACCCCGGCGCCTGGTACTCGTAGGCCCCGATGTCGACGAAGGGCGGCTCCCCGCTGCCCAGGTTCGGCGTGTCGGGGTCGTCGCAGCGCGGGTTGCCGTCGAGGTCGGCGGCCGAGGCCGCGGCGCCGTCACCGCGGTCGATGCAGGGCGAGCCGGCCTGGAGGTGCAGGTCGCCATTCGGCCCGTCGACGAACCGGGGATCGGCATCGAGGTTGCCCTCGCCCGCGTAGCCGCCCTCGACGGCACTGTACGTGATGGTCGGCGCAAAACCCGTGAAGGTGAGCGGGCCCGGCCGGTTGCCCCAGAGGATGGCGTTCACGACGGTGGGGGCGGGCGCGACGGGACTCTCGGCGTAGAGCGCCCCGCCCTGGTTGACCGCGACGTTGTCGGCGAACGTGGCGTTGACCACGGTGAGTCCGGCGCCGTCGTTGCCCGTCGTGGCGTACAGCGCCGCGCCGTGGAGCGCCCAGTTGCCGCGAAACATGCAGTCGACGAACGTGATGTGCGCGAGCGTCGCGTTGACCGCGCCGCCGCGCGTGCCGGCGTTGTCGAGGAACACCGACCGCAACACGGTGTGCTCGGCAAACGAGCCCGCGTAGAGGCCGGCCCCGTCCGGCGCCGCGTTGCCGCTGAACACGCTCTGCTCGACGTACGCGCCACTGCCGTACTGCGCGACGACGGCCCCGCCGTTGCGTTCGGCCCGGTTGTCGCGGAAGTGACAGTCGCGGATGTCGAGCGCCGCCCGGCTGTCCGCCGAGACCGCCCCGCCCGACACTCCGGCCTCGTTCTCGCGGAAGGTGCAGGCGCGCAGCGTGAGCCCGCAGGAGAGGCCGCGCACGAGAATGGCGCCGCCGTACTCGCCCTCGTTGCGCAGGAACGTGCTGCGCGTGATGACCGGCCAACTGCGGTCGAGGTTGCAGATGGCGCCGCCGTCGGTCGACTCGTTGTCCTCGAACAGGCAGTTGTCGATGATGGGTGAACTGCGCTCGTTGTAGATGGCGCCGCCGCGGTCCCAGGCGACGTTGCCGACGAAGCGGCAATTCGCGATGCGTGGCGAAGCATCGATGTTGAGCAGGCCGCCGCCGTAGGCATCGGGCGGGTCGTACGGCCAGTGCGCGGCGCCGTCGCGCACCGTGAAGCCATCGAGGGTCGCGTCGTTCGTGCCCGTGACCACGTGGAAGTTGTGGTCCTGGCCGTGGATGGTCGTGACGTTCGCCTCCCAGTCGCGCTCGTCGCGCACCGTCTCGTAGCCCGCGAAGCCGCCGTAGAGGTGCACGTGCGGCCGCAGCCGCACCGAGAAATGGAAATCCAGACTCTCACGGTACGTGCCGGCGCTGACCCACACCTCGCAGTCGGGCGCCCCGTCGGCGACCGCGCGTTCGGCCGCGTCGAGGCCGGCCGTGATACTGGGAAACGCCGAGTCCCAGGTGAGGCCGTCGGGCGCGGGCGCCGTGGACGCAGCGACGACGCGGCGCACGCAGACGCCCTCGCACTGTCCGGCGACGCACGCGATGCCGGGGTCGCAGTCGGTGTCGGCCGTGCAATGCGTGAGGCATTCGGGCGGGCCCTGTTCCGGGGCGCCGGTGCAGGCCGCGCTGCGGAAAAGGCCGCAGGGGTCGGTGACGAACGTCGCGTCGCAGGCCGAATCGTCGCCGACCACGACCCCCTGGCAGGCACCGTTGTAGCAGATGGCCGCGCGCCGGCTGCCCTGGCAGGTCGGGGGCTCGTCGCAACGCGGCGGGGACGCGTAGCCGGGCGGGCAGTCGGCGGCCGTGGCGCAGCAGTCGCCTTCGCCGCAGCAGCTGCCGTTCAGACAAGTGCCGGTCGCACAGTGCGCGCCGGCCTCGCAGCAGGCCCCGCCCGGGAGATCGCGCGGGCAGTGACCCGCGGACAGCACCGTGTCGAACACCCCTTGGGCGTCCGCGACCGTCACGGTGCCGTCGCCGTCGCAGTCGGCAGCGCAGCGTTCGGCCGGGGTGGGCACGACGAAGTTCATGGCGATGGCCCAGGCGTGCTGGGCGTCGCCGGCCGTGACGACACCGCTGCCGTTGAGGTCGCCCGTGCCGTAGCAGGGGCAGGTGCGCGGGTCGGGCGGCGCGGCGGGCGGCGACGGCAACTCGCGGGCGCCCCCGGCAACGGCTGCCCGGGATGCCGTGGTGGCCGCGGCCCGAGGTCCGGACGCGTCGGCCGCGCAGGCGAGCGTAAGCCCGGAAAGGAGCCCCAGCGCCACCCTCCGCATGTTCCACCGGCTCATGGCGTCCTCCGTGCCGGCTGCCCGGCCGGCGCCGGGGGCCCCGGGCCGCCCGCGGGGGCGGGGCCGGGACCGCGTTCGGCTCACGCGGGCAGTCTACGGTGGCGGGCGGGGCGGGGGCAACGCGGTGCCGGAAGACCGGGTGAGGGGCGGCCGGGGCGATGGGCCTCAGGCGGCGCGCTCCGCGCCGGAGGCCCCTTGCGGGAGATAGCCCCAGGCCACGAACTGCGCGCGCAGCGCCGGGTCGTCGCGGTGGACGAGGAAGTAGAGATACTCGGGCGCCACATCGAGACCGTTCGGCCAGACGAGCGTGCCGCTCTCGGCGTCGAGGCGTGCCTGGGCGAAAAACGCCGGGTCGGTGAGCGGAGCGGTCAGCGGGCCGACGGCATCGACGACCCACTCGCATTCGCCGCTGGTGCCGTCGTTGAAGGCCAGCCAAAGGCGCCGTCCGCCAAGCACGCGCACGCCGGTGACCGCGAGGAAGACGGGTGGCAGCATGGTTCACTCCAGCGGGGCGATGGGCTGCAGCGGTTCCTGGCGGCGCGCTCGCGCGACGTTGGCGACGAGCTCGGCCGCGTGCAGCTCGGCCCATTCGAGGACGAGGTTGAGGGCCCGGCGGCCCATTTCGCCACGGACGCGCCACGAGCCGTCCAGAAACACCGCAACGCTCTGTGACCCGTAGCGCGCATGGAAATGCGGCGGTTCGTGGTCGAAGGGATACATCGTGACAATGATGCCGAAGAATCGACTGATTTCGGCCATAGCCCGCCTCCCCCGTGCAGTGTACCCGAACCGCTGCAAGCCCGTCACGCCAGCCGTTCCGCCCCGCGGTGCCGGGGGAGGCAGCCGCTCAGGCCCCGCCCGTCAGCCCACGACCTGGACGGGCACGGCCACAGGCTGGCCGTCGACCGTGGCCGTCACCTGCGCCGTGCCGGCCGTCGCCGAGGAGACCTGGGCGGTCGCGCTGCCGTTCTGCATCGTGCCGCCGGGCGGGGCGACCGTGCCGAGGTCGGTGGCAAAGGCCACGGCGGTGCCGTCCGGCACCGTCGCGTCGTAGAGCGCATAGGTGTCGGCGCCGGCGCTGTTCTTCCGGAGATCGGCCGTGACCGTGGCCGCGGCGTTCGGGGCGACGGTCGCCGGGGCGGCGTTCACGGAGAGCACGAGCCACGGCGTGTAGTTCGCCGCCGGGATGTTGCTGCCGGCAAACTGCGCGGCCGGGCCCGCGTTGCTGCCCCACCAGGCGTTCTGGAGTTGGGTCGTCGCGTTGACGGGGGCAATGTGCACGCCCTGCGGGCTGTTGCCGACGAGTCGGCACACGGCCAGCGCACAGCGCGCGGTGTTCGCGGTGAGCGCGCCGTAGACCCCGTTCGCGCCGTTGACGCCGCTGTTGCCGTGGTGCCCGCCGCCCGCCCCGGCCGCGTTGCCAGACAGGCTGCACGCGCGGAGCGAGACGTCGAGCGGGTCGAAGCCCGGCGGCACGCTGACGGCGAGGCCGCCGCCCTCGCCGCCCGCCCCGCCGTTGGCCGACTTCTCGCTGCGCAGGTCGTCGGTGCCGGACCATCCGCCGGCCCCGGCCGCGTTGCCCTCGACCTGCGCGTGGGAAACGATCAGGTAGGCCGTCGGGGACGGCGCGGTCGCGGGACACCCGACGTACAGGCCCCCGCCGTGGCCGCCGGGGCCGCCGTCGCCGATGTCGGCGGCCGGTTGGTAGTCGTTGACCTTGCGGTGGCCGCCGGTGCCGCCCGGGCCGGCACTGTTGCCGACGATGGCCGAGCGGCGGATGGACGCCATGTCGGCGAGCCAGAGCCCACCCCCGTTGCCGCCCGGGCCGCCGGCCGAACTGTTGCCCATGCTGACCGTGTTGCCGTTGCCGCCGGCCCCGGCCCGGTTGCCGCTGACGAGGCCCCCTTCGAGGAGTTCGAGCACGCCCGCGCTGCAAATGCCGCCGCCCGAGCCGCCCGCGCCGGCCGTGCCCGCGGGTTTCTTGCCGATGTCGTCGTTGCTCTTGAAGCCGCCGGCGTCGCCGCCCGCCCCGGCCGCGTTGTTGCAGATGTGCGCGTTCGTGATGTGCACGATGCGGCCCGCGGCGGCATTGAAGAGGGCCCCGCCCGAGCCGCCCGTGCCGCCCGTGCCGGGTTTGCCGTTGATGAAGTCGCTGCCGTGCTCGCCCGTGGCATAGCGGCCCTTGCCGCCCTTGCCGCCCGCGCCGGCGGTGTTGCCGCTGAACGTCAACGCTCCGGCCGTGCTGCCTTCGAGGGTCAACGTGCCCGCGTTGTAGAGGGCCCCGCCGTGCCCGCCCGCGCCGCCGTCGTCGGCGTCGTCGTTGAGCGTGGACTGGCCGCCTTCGCCGCCCTTGCCGGAGCGGTTGCCGCTGAACGCGCAGTCGGCGACCGTGAGCGACTTGGCGTTGTAGATGGCCCCGCCGTGCCCGCCGGCCCCGCCGACGCCGCGACCGAGGCCCTGGCTGCTGCTCGCAAAGTAGCCGTCGCCGCCGTCGCCGCAGCGGTTGTTCGTGAACGTGCAGCCGGGCTTGAGGACCAGCGTGCCCGCGTTGTAGATGGCTCCGCCGTGCCCGCCGGGGCCGCCGTCGCGCCCGTCGCCCGCCGGCGAATCGAGGCCGTCTTCGCAGAAGTTGTCGTGGAGCGCCGGGCCGTCGACGAGCGTCAACGTGCCGGCGTTGTAGATGGCCCCGCCGTTGCCGCTCGCGGCCATTTCCTCGAAGGCCGTGGTGCCCCCGCAGACGACGGCGTTGCGGCAGAGTTCGCCCGCCGAAATCGTCATGTTGCCGGCGTTGTAGATGGCCCCGCCGTCGCCCGCGACCCCGGGGTGCGACTCGCGGCTGGCCCCCGGGCCGCCTTCGCCGGCGCGGTTGTCGCGCAGAACGCAGGCGCAGATGAGCGCCGGCGCGCCCGTGCTGTAGAGGGCGCCGCCGCTGCCGCCGGGCTTGCCGTTGCGGGTGTCGCCCCAGCCGCCGCCGCCGTTGCCGGCCCCGTTGCCCGCGAACGTGCAGGCCGTGACCGTGAGCGCGGCGCTCGCCCAGAGCGCCCCGCCGTTGCCGCCGACGCCGGCATCGTCGCCCGAGCCGGCGCTGCCGCCGTCGCCCGCGCGGTTGTTCGTGAGCATGCAGCTCGTGAGCGTCAGGGCGGCGCTGCCGTAGACGGCGCCCCCGCAGCCGCCGTCGCCCGCGTCGTCGCACACGCCGTCGCCGCCGGCGTTGCCGGCCGTGTTGCCGTCGAGCGTGCAGTTGTTCAGGGTCAGGCTGGCGCTGCAGAAGACGGCGCCGCCGCTGCCGCCCATGCGCCCCGTGCCGCCGTGGCCGGCCTGGTTCGTCGAGAAGTCGCAGCCGTTGAGCGTGAGGGGACCGCTGCTGTAGATGGCCCCGCCCGAGCCGCCGCGGTCGCCCTTGTCGCCGTTGGCGGCGCGGTTTTTCACGAACGCGCAGTTCTCGACCGTGAGCGTGCCCTCGTTGTAGAGGGCCCCGCCGTGGTCGCCCGAGCCGTCGACCGTGCCCGACGCCTTGCCGTTTTGCAGCGTGAGCCCGGCGATGCGCACGGTGACGCCCTTCGCGACCTTGAAGAACAGGTTGTCGTCGCCGCCGTCGAGGATGGTCTGGCCCTTGCCCGCCCCGGCGACGGTCAGGTTGCGTTCGAGTTTGACCCCGCGGTCGTCGTCGTCGTCGTACGTGCCGGCCGCAAGGGACACCGTGTCGCCGGCCTTCGTCACGCCGACGCCGGCGTCGATGGTTCGTTTCGGTCCGACCTTGCCGCTCGCATGGGTCGGGCTGCTGCCGTCGAACGAGTCGTCGCCAATCGCCGCATTCACATAGACGGTGGTCATCCCAGGCTCCGTGCCGTTGAGGGTGTCGCCGAGCGCCATGGAAAAGGGGCCCGCGCGGGCGCCGCGGCCCGGGCTCCCTGCCCGGCCGCCGGGCTGCGAGTATCGGAGGTGCGGGGGCGGGTGGCAACCCTGAGCGCCGGGTCGACGATGACGGACGCGAGCAGGTCGCCGAGCGGGTTCGCGCGGCTGCGAGGCGCCACAGGCACCGATCGTGAGCCCGGCATGGGTAGCCCCGCTGCCCCAAGGCGTGCAGAGCGCAGATCCTCGGAAAAGGCCGGCAGGTCCACCGCGGCCGACCCCGAGACCCGACCATTGGGGCAAGGGAGCAGCGACTTGTTGGCCGACCTGCACGATGGTAGCCTGACAGCGGTTTCGCGGAACTGGGCGGCCGCGCCCGTGCAGAAGGCCGCAAGGAGCGTCAGCATGGGGTGCCAGGCAGAAGCGGCTCGGGCAGCGCAGCCACGAAGCGAGGCCCGCAGCGTCCCGGAGTTGGTGGCCCGCCGGCTTGCAACATTGCCGCCGGACTTGCAGCGCCAGGTCGTCGATTTCGTCGAGTTTCTGCGCCAACGCTATCAGGCACCTACGCCGCGACACCTGCGCCAGGATTGGGCCGGAGCCTTGAGCGACCTCGACCCGCTGCCCACCGCCATGGAACTCCAGCGCGAGGCCGTGCTGTCGCGGGAGCGCTAGACGATGTACCTCCTCGACACCAACATCTGGCTCGAACGGCTGCTGGGCCAACAGCGTTCGGACGAAGTCGGCGGCCTGCTCGGGCGCGTGTCGTGCGATCGGCTCTTCATGACCGACTTCACGTTCCACTCGATTGGCATCATCCTGCTGCGCCAAAAACGCACCGAGGCCTATCTGCGTTTCGTCGCGGACACCCTCATCGACGGAGGCGTGGGCCTCGTGGGCCTGAGTCCGCAAGACAGTCGGGGCCTCGTCGACGTCATGACGCGCTTCCCGCTCGATTTCGATGACGCCTATCAGTACCTGGCCGCCGAGACCTTCGGGCTCACCGTCGTCTCCTTCGACGCCGATTTCGACCGCACCGAGCGGGGCCGCGTCACTCCGGGCCAGGTCGCGTAGCCGCGGCGCCGGCCTCGCGGCGCTCACCGCCGCCGACGAGAGCCTCTACGCGCTGCACCTCGGCGCGACGGGGCCGCCCTTCCCGCTGAGCGCCGAGGTCGACACGGGCGACGGCATCGAATACCGCAGCGACTACGGCGAACTCGCCGCGC
>CAYRCM010000210.1:0-10539 GCA_964422715.1 uncultured Myxococcales bacterium
GGAGTTGCAGCGCGGTGGCCTGCTCGTCGAGCGGCGTTGGAAACTACCGGGCCTACTTGGCGCGTACCGGGCCCGCAAGAGCGGCGGTCCGCCCGCGCGGTGATTCCGAACGGCCGTGCTCGCCGACCTTCGCTGCTCGAAGACAACGGGAGGGCGCTCGGTCTCGACCTGCCGTCCGAGAGCAGCGCTTCCGTCTCGCGGGCCTCAGGGGGCCGCCGCGCCGCGGCATGGGGCCGTCTCCGCAGGGCGCCCGTTGGGGCACCCGCCGGTCGGCGCATGGCGCCGGCGCCCAGCGGATTCGCGCGGCTCGGCATCGCGGGCATTCCGGGGCTCGAGGCGGGGATGCCGGCGCGGAGACCTGGGCGGAAGGGCTGGCCGCTGCCCACCGGGAGACGCGAATCGCTGCCCCCGCCGGTTCGGCGCGTTTCGGGCAGAGTCCCCCCACCGACCTTGTCCGCAAGGGTCACGCCCGGGCCTCGTCCGGGCTGAAAGACATCGCCCCCCCTGGGACCGTTCCCCATCCGCTCGTGCGGGCCCGCCCAAGCCGCGAATGACGTGCGCCAGGGACGCGATTTCGGCGTAGATTCGCGGTGGCCGGAGTCTTCTCTGGCCCCCGCAGGCAATCAGCAGCTAGACTCATAGAATCGCTGTTCGGCACCGGCAGAAACCGACACCCACCGGAGGGCAAGGTCATGGCGCCAGCGGAGACGATGCGTCGGGCTCGCCGGGCCGTGCTGCTGCTCGCAGCGTGCGCGATTGGTTGGCTGCTCGAAAGCTGCGGCGGGTCTGGCGGCGCGGACGGCGGGCCCGCCGCAGCCGCCGACGGCCTCGCGGCTTCGGACGGCGCATCGGAAGGCGCCCGGCCGGACGGGCGAGCGGACGGCTCCCGCCCCCATCGCGACGCTGGCGACGCTCGGGCAGACGGCGCGGGACCTGCCCCCCTCCAACAGATCGAAGGCGCCGCGGGCGACCCGGTCGGCGCGCACCTCCCCGAGATTCCGTTCCCGCCCGTCGACCCGCAGAGCGTCACCTGGTATGGCACCGACACGCTCACGCCGGTCGCCGTCTCGCGGCGTGAGCTCCTCGTCGTGCTGGCGGACGGCGTGACGGTCGGCGACGCGAACGACCTCCTCGCCGGGCTGTCGGCAGACATCGTCGGCGCGAATCCGACCGGCGGCCTGTTGCTGCTGCGGCTTGCGGAGGCGGACACCCCGGGCCCCGTCCTGGCGGCCTGGGCGGCACTGCTCGCCGACCCGCGCGTGGCCGGCGCGATGGTCGAGGACCTGACGCAGCGCCCGCTCGCGCTCCCGCAGAATGCGACCGACCGGACGCCTAGCCGTCGTCCATGCCCCCGACTGCCGCAGCGCCGCGGGACCCCGAACTGGGTCTGGGACCTCTGGGATCCGGCGGCCGGGGACCCGGTCGGCGACAACTGGGGGCTCAAGCGTGGCCGGCTCCCGCAGGCCTGGAGCCTGCGCGACCTCGCGCTGCGGGAAGGCCGCGGCGGTCCGCTTCCGGTCGGCGTGATCGACGCCGGGTTCTTCAGCGCCGCGAACGCCGACGCGCCGGCGCTCGTCCACCTGTCCCCGAACACCGGCGTGATCGTCGAGGAGTACAAAGTCTGCAGCGAGGGCGCGGCCTGCGCCGGCAACGCGGACTGCCCGGACGGGTATTGCGAGCAAGCGACCGGGACCTGCGAGCTCCGGCCGCGCGGTCCCGGACAGCCGCCCTGCCCGGCGAACACCTTCTGTCGTGCGGCGACGGCGGGCAGCTCGTACTGCTTCCGGCTCGCCTCGGCTGTCGACCACGGCAGCGCGGTTGCGGGCATCATCGGGGCGGTCTGGGGCGACGGCGCGGGCGTCACGGGCGTCGTTCCGCTGCCGGTCCGCATCGACGCGCACGTCGCGGCGGCCTACGAGTTCGAGGTGACCGACGCCGCGGGCAACCGACCGGCACCGGTGTTCGCGACCGGCCGGCTCCTGTCCCAGCTGCTCGACCTCGTTCGGCTCACCGACATCCGCGCCATCAACAACAGCTACGGGATGTGCAACCTGTTCTGTGACGGGGGGTGCCTCGATCCGACGACGGCGGTCGTCCCGTGGCTCGCCGCAAACGGCGCGGCGCTCACCGACTCGTGGGCCGTCTACCTCGGGCGCTGGGGCGAGGTCTACCACAGGGCGGTCGAACGCACCGTGCAGACCTACCACACGAAGGTGATCCTGGTCTCGGCCGCCGGCAACTGCGGCGCCCCCCGGGGCACGAACCGGACCGGCCACACCTGCGCCGCGCCCCTCAACAACTTCACCTTCCAGGCCGCGCACTGCAGCCCGCTCAACGCCGCGGCCGCGAACCACCCCGGCACCCGCTACCTGTCCGTGAGCGCAACCGACTGGACCGGCGCCCTCGCGGGGTTCTCCGAGCGCAACGCCAGCCTCGCCGCACCGGGCGAGCAGGTGCGCTCGACAGAAGACCACGAGGGCGTCGACGGCGACATGGACGGCGACCCGCTCCACTGGACCGGCAACGGCACCTCGTTCGCAGCACCCTACGTGGCGGGCGTCATCACGTACCTGTGGGCGCTCAGGCCCGACCTCGGAACGGTCGAGCTGCTCCAACTGCTCGATGCCCTGGGCACGGCGGACGAGCCGGTCGACGTCTTCGCGGCCGCCCTCGCCATTGACCGCATCCGCGAGGGGCGTCCCATCCAGCGCGCCCTCGCCGATATCGACGACCACTCGGCGGACGGCGCCGCGCGCTGGAAACTGTGGCAGACGGGCTGTGAGACTGCCGCCGCCGTTTCGTCCGCCAACTGCGAGGAGCGCTCCGTGCCGGCCTACTCCGGCGACGGCCGGGTCGACCTGCCCGACTTCCGCGCCTTGCGCGACGCGCTGCTGCAGGTCGAGGGGGTCGAGCTGAACGGCGGACCGGACAATCCGGGCAAGGATCTGAACCGCGACGGTTGCGTCACGGACGCGGCGGGCGTCTCGCGGCCGGTGCCGGGCTCGGGCCGAAATTGCGCAGACGCGCCGCCCGAGAGCGCTCACCCGCGCGCGGACCTGAATGGGGACGGCGCGCTCCACCGCACGCGCACGGCGCCGTTCGGAGATGGCCGGAAGTCAGACCTGGACGTGCTAGCCGACGTCTGGGGCCAGGGCGCGGGCGCCGTCACACTGGGCTATCGCCGCGAGCAGCTCGCGGCCTTGCTCGACAGCGGCGACCTCTGGCTCGACCTGTCCCTGGCCTACCAGGACGGCGTCGAGCGGGTCACCGTCGCCGCGCCGGGGCTGCCGGCCGGCGTCGCGGGGCCTGACGTCGTCGCCGCCGGTGACGTACTCACAATTCCGGCCGGTGCAGGCCTCGAGCTCGTGGTGCGCGGCTACCGGGGCGGCCATGAGGTGCGTTGTCTCAAGGCGACGTTCGACCTGTCTGCCGGCGAGGACCTCCGCGTGCGCCCGGACACCCCTTGCGAGCCGCCGCACTTCTGGATTGCCGCGTATCCGAGTCCGCAGGGCTTCAGCGGGTTGTGCGCGCGGGCCCACTCGGCCTGGGGGGACGACGTGACGATGGAGGGCGGCGACCAGCAGGACGCAGACCCCCTGGCCCCCGGGGGCGGCTGCCTCAGCGCGGAATCCGGCGCCCACCTGGAGGGGCAGAGCGCGAGCGCCGAGACCTCCGGCGACCGGACTGCGGGCCACCTGTCGGTCACGCTGACGGGCGCCATCCAGACGGGGGCCGCCGAGTTCGCCATCACCTTCGAGGGGTCCGCCAACGGGACGATGGAGAATTACGGGCAGTTCGAGTCGGTCTCCGATGCCTCGTTCGTCCTGGACGCCTCGCTCGGCACCGACCTGCCGGAAGACCTGTGGGCTGGCTGGCAAGTCCGCATCAGCTGCTCGGGAAGTGGCAGCGGCTCGTGGCAAGCCTACGACGGCTGGGGCGAGTACCTCGGCTTCGCCACGTTCAGCTTCGGGCTGGGCGGCTGCCTGGCCGTGGGCCCGCGTACCGGCGAGACTTCCTGGCCGATCACGGGAGCGGACGGCCCGCTCACGCTGCCGCTCGCCGACGTGCTGTCCCGGCCCAACGCCCTCAACGCGGCCGGCAGCGTGAGCGGGAGCGGCGTCACGAGCCAGTCCGTCGCGACCGCCGCGGGCGCGGCCAGCCTCAGCGGCGCGGTCACGATCCGCATCGAGCCGGTCCCCTGACAACGAGGTCCCGCGCGCTGTCTGCAGTCGGTGTGCTGGACGAACCGGGCGCGGACCGGGCGCCTTGCCGCTCCTGGGCCGCGGAAAGACGTCTGGTGCCGGCGATGGGGAGGCTTGGCCGGGTCGTGTCGTCGGCCGTGCTCGTGGTCGGCCCGCTCTCGACGTTCCTGAACCATTTGCGGCCAGAACGAACGACAGAGCAGCGCGGGTCGCCTGGGTGACGACCGTCGAGATCCTCTCGGCGTCCAGGTCGTCGCGCCTTGGGTCGTCAGCGGCTGAGCCAGGGGGAAGCGTCCGTTGGGGCTGCCAGCGCCGCGGAGGAAGACGCTCTCATCCTGCGCGCGCTCGCCCCCGGGGCCCCCGTAGCGCTGCGCTGCGCGGACTGCCCGCCCCCGGGCCCGGAACCTCACGGCGCGGTCGACGCGCTGGCCGATTCGCGGTACGACTGGCTGGTCGTGGACCCGACCCACGAGAACCGGGACAACGCCTCTTGCGACTGGGCGGGCAGGGTGCGCCGGCTCCATACCCTTCGGGCTGCCGTTGGGGAGCGCGGGACGCTCGTCCGGGCCCACGAGGCCCCATGGAGAGGAGCGCCGATGAACGACCGATACCGCCTTGCGCGCGCCGATTTCGCGCTCGCATTCCTCCTCGCGCTCACGGGCCTTGCAGGCTGCGACGGGGACCCTGGCGACGATGCCGGCGGAGGGGCCGACACGAGTGAATCCGACACCGGCCCGGGCGCTTCCTGCGAGGGCGTTCCCGCGCCGATCGCGAGCGGAAGGACGTTCTTCGTTGCGCCGGACGGCGACGACGGCGCCGCCGGGACCCAGGCCGCGCCCTGGGGCACACTGGGTTTCGCCTCGCAACAACTCTCCGCGGGCGACACGCTCGTCTTGCTGGGCGGCACGTATCTGCTGCGCGACTACGAGCGCGACATCCTGGTGCCGCCCCCCGGGACGGCCGACGCCTGGGTCGTGATCCGCGGCGAGGCCGGCAACCGCCCGATCCTCGCGGGAGGCGGCAACCTGGCGTTCGCGATCAACGTCTCGGGCTCGTCCTATCTCGCCGTCGAGAACCTGGAAATCACCAGCGACGGCGACCTGTTCCGCGAGGGGATCAACGGTATCGACGCGCCCCTCGAACACGTCGTGCTGCGCGACCTGGACATCCACCATGTCGACGAATTCGGCGTGGACGTGGCCGACGCGGACCATTTCTACGTCGTCAACTGCCGGATCGCCTACACGGGCTTCGGCGCGCTGGGCGGCCCGTCCGGGTCGGCGGGGGGGTGGCGCAACGTCTCCGTCTGCGGCTGCCAACTGACGCACGGCGGGCACTACTTCCAAGGCACCGCCGGCCCCAGCCCCTACGACCGTCCCGACGGCTTCGGCATCGAGGAGTCGGACGGCCCGATCGAGATCGCCCATACGGTCGCCGAGCACAACCGGGGCGACGGCCTGGATTCCAAGGCCCGCAACACCTACATCCACCATTGCGTCGTCGCCAACAACTCCTGCGACGGGGTCAAGCTGTGGGGCGACGGCGCGCGTCTCGAAAACACGCTGATCTACGGCCGGGGCGACGGCTCCGACGAGCCCACGCCCTGGTCGGCGATCGTCATTCACGGCGAGGATGACGGGGCCCAGTACCGGATCACGAACGTGACCGTCGACGACGCGCTCGGGCAGAACTACCTGATGCACGCCAACTACGACGCCCGCGAGGTGCCGATCGCGGTCACGATCCGCAACACGATCTTCTCGGCGCGGGGCGCGTCGGCTCCGATCTGGATGTCGCCGGCGACCGATCTGGTCCTGGAAAACGACCTGTTCTACTTTCCCCAATCCGACACGGTGCTGGAGTGGGGGGACGACTCGTACGACGTCTCGGCGCTGGCCAGCCTGGGGACCGGCCTGATCGCGGGCGACCCCCGTTTCGTCGCGCCGGCCTGGGGGGAAAAGGGGGCCTACCAGCTCGGCGGCGACAGTCCGGCCATCGACGCCGGCACGCCGAACGGCGCCCCCCCCGACGACCTGGAAGGCACCGACCGGCCGCAGGGAAACGGCGTGGACATCGGGGCCTACGAGCGCTGAGCCAGCGTTCCTCCTGCGCCCCCTGGACCTCCTGAACGCCACCCGGTGCGCGTCCCGGGAGCCACGGCGAGCGCCTCAAACTCGGCGGCGCCGTCCCCGCTCGGTCGTCGCGTGCCCAGCCGCCTTCCCTCGGATCCCCAGGGTGCCATCGCTCGTCCCCCTGCGGCGGAGCAGGCACATGCGCTCGGGGGAGCGCTGCTTGGCGCCTCGGTATCCTGTGGCACGCAACGGGGTCGCCGCGGCCGCCGACCGGCAAAGCGCGCGGCGGGATGCGCGGATCGCGTTCCGGCGGGCCCCAGGGCGGCGTCCGGGGCAGGCGACGACCGGCGCGCAATCGCATCGGGGGGGTCCGGCACTGCGGCGTGCCGCCAGCGGATCCCGGGCCGAGGCGCGCCGGGGGGCGAGGTCGTTGGGGCGGTCTTTGCGCGGGGCGGGGTCGGGGCGCCCGATGCCGGTGTGAGTGGCGCCGAGCGGGCGGCCGCCCGCGCCTCGGTCGTAGGGCTCGGGGGCGGATACCTGCCACGGATACCCGGGCCCCAGAAATGCGAAACGTCCGGTTCGGTGGCAGCCGAGACCGGGCGTATTCACGAGAGAAATTGCGGAGCGGGAGACGGGACTTGAACCCGCGACGTCAACCTTGGCAAGGTTTCGAGGGCGCCGCCAGAGTGGCGTAACGCCCTGAATTGAAAAACAAGAACGTCCAACGCCGTCCACCTATGTCCGCGCCTGACCGCTCGAATGTGGCCCCCGAATGTGGCCCCCAACCGTGGCCGCGCCGCCCGACCGATCCGACGCTCAGCTGCCCCGCCGCTGTTACCGCGGGGTAACGCAGTAGTATCCTCTGCCTGGCGCCGGGCCCCTGCGCTACGTCGCGCCGCGATCATCGACCGGCCTCCGGCCGACAACGACATGAGTCCGATGCAGGGGGCCGCTGCGCGAGCGGCCGACTCCTTCGAAGGGCTTGGGGCCGACGGCACAGCGGTTGCCGAGGATGTTCGCCGCATGGCCGCCGAACGCTGGAAGCGCCACGACCTGCCTGACCCTCCCCCGATCTGGTGGACGGTCTAGTTATGCCGCCGCTCGCGCTTCCTGTCGATGGCGGCGTTCGAATTCCACCGGGCTGAGATAGCCGTTCTTCGAGTGCTTGCGATACGGGTTGTACCAGCCGTCGATGTAGTCGCCGATGGCCTACTTCGCCTCGGTCCTGCTCATCCAGCGCTGGCGGTGGATCAGCTCGTTCTTCAGCGTGCCGAAGAAGCTCTCCACCACGGCGTTGTCCCAGCAGTTGCCTTTCCGGCTCATGCTGCAGGCCAGCCCGGCCTTCTCCAGCGCCTTCTGGTAGTCGCGAGCCGCGTACTGGCTCCCTCGGTCCGAGTGGTGCAACGCGCCGTTGCCGGGCTGCCTGTGGCCCAAGGCATGCGCCAGGGCGTCCAGGGCGAGGCCGGTCCGCATGTGCCCGTCCGCCGCCCAGCCGACCACCCGCCGGGAGAACACGTCGATGACTACGGCCAGGTACAGCCATCCTTCGGCCGTCTTGTACTCCTTGCTGAACTGACGCCTCTTCCTCGCCATCGGGACACCTCCTCGATGCATTGTCGCCTCATTTCGGGCGTCCACGAAACCGGGGGAGTGTCATGGCCAGGACAACGGCGCGCGCGCCCGGCACGGGACGGGCAAGACGGGGCGCGCAAACGCCGTAGGCCAAAGGATCCGAACGGACACGCTCCAAGGCGCCACTGGACGGAACGCTCCGGTTTCGCGGTGCCCGCGGCATCCCTTGCCGGCGTTGTGACAAACGCTCCCCGTCCTGCGGCTCGGCGCCCCGTCGCCTTTCGCAGAGCTGCTGCTCGACGCCAGGACCCGGGCGAACATCACGTCCCTTGCTCCGCAAGGAAACGCCCGCCAACTACGGTGGAACGGTACTGCTGGCGGGGACTTCGGGGCCGATCGGGTATCGTGGGCTCCAGCAGTCCGGCGTCGAGCAAGGGCTCGAGGTACCGCTTGCGGAAGACTTCGCGGTCCTTGAGTACGGCGGCGGTCTGCAACGCGCTGCGGGCTCGCGGCGACCGCGCAGCCACCAGGATCGCGACCACTTGCGGGGTCGCTTGCGGGGTGACTTGCGGGGTGGCTTGAGGGGTCAGCAAGTCCCGACCGGGCCCAGACTGGGCCACGGCCGTCGACAGCGCGGCCGATTCGGGCCCGATGACCGCGCGGAACGTGACGTACAGGGCTCCCTGTCGTTCATCGAACGTGGGCGGTGCGATGCCGTGGCGAGCACCCTGCGAGCGTCGAGAATGTCTGCGGGGACCCGCCTCCGACGGAAGCGCCCCAGTTTCGGCGTTTCCCCGGGCCGGTCGGGCCGGAATCGGCTGTCGTGCGCAATTCGCGCGGGCCGGGCGATGGTTCCGCCGCGGCCGGCCGCCTCAGCCTTCGCCATGCGGCCCGGCGAGCTCCGCCCGAACCGCGCCGGCGAGGCCGACGAGGCCCACGCGAATCACCGTGGTACGGCCGATGGTCTCCGGCGGCAGCCCGGGATCGTCGATGCCGGCCACCACGAAGAACGCCTCCGGTGCGTACGCCTCGATGAAGCTGCGCGCCGAGCGGGTGAGGCCGGCCGCGCGGCCCGCCTCGACCTCGACGGCCAGGCAGCGTTCGCCGCGGGTGAGCACGAAGTCGACCTCGGCCCCGCCCTTGGCCCGCCAGTAGTGCAGCACCCCGTCGCGCGGGACGGTCTTCGCGAGTTCGGCAAACGCCAGCGCCTCGAAGAGGGCCCCGCGGTCGGTGCGGCTTTCCACGGCTGCGCCGAGCCCGTCGAGCAGCGCATTGCGCAGCCCCGGGTCGTAGAAGTGCACGCGCGGGGCCGTCGTGATCTCGCGGCGGCGCCCGCCCGCGAACGCCGGCAGCAACTTGAGCACCCAGCATTCCTCGAGGATGGCGACGTAGTCGCGCACCGTCGACGCCGCGACACCGCACAGGGTGGCCCATTCGGCGAAGTTGACGAGTTGGCCGACCTGGCCCGCCGCGAGTTGCAGCAGTTTGCGCAGCGCGTCGGGCCGGGTGAGCGCGAAGCGGTCGGATGCGTCGCGCAGCACGAAGGCTTCGAGCAGGTTCGAGAGCACGCGATGCGGCTCGGCGCCGAGCCACACGCGCGGATAGCCGCCCCAGACCAGCATGCGCTCGGCCGCCCGGGCCGTGTGCGCGGCTCGGGCCAACGGGCTTGCCGGGGACTCGAAGCCGGCGACCTCCCCGAGCGAGAAGGGCAGCACGACGAAGCGCTCGGCCCGTCCGGCGAGGCTTTCGCGCGTGCGCGCCGCAAGGTGGAACGACGACGAACCCGTGACGTACAGCTGGAGCCCGCGCCGCGCGTCGACGAGCCCCTTCACGAAGAGACCCGCCTCGGCGAGGTGCTGCGCCTCGTCGAGAAACACGGTGCGCACGCTGGGCAGGGACTCGCGCAGGTCGGCCAGAAACTGCGCGGCGCTCACGCACCAGCGTTGCACGAGCGGCTCTTCGGCGTTGAGAAACAGCACGCCCTGCGGGTCAACGCCCGCGAGCGCCTTCCAGACGAGAGTCGACTTGCCGGCCTGCCGGGGGCCGACGATGAGGCGGGCATTGCCGGGCTCGGCGATGTCGGCCAGGTCGACCTGGCGCGGCACGAGTTGCGGCGGCAGGCGCGCCGCCAGCTCCGCGGCGAAGGCCGCGGGCCTTTCGAACCAGGGGTTGAGCGCGAGAAGCCGGGAGCGGAGGGTCGCATCCATTCTGGATCCTGACCGAACGGCGTTGCCATCGATGATGAGCCAGGCTCATCGTCGACGCCGTCGACGATTGGACAGGATCGTAGCCGAGCCGCGGCCTGCCGGCAACCTGGCGAGGGGGCCTGGCGGGCAGGCTGGCGGCCACTGTTCGGTGCACCCGCGAGGCGCCGTGGCTCGTCCACGACGTCCATGCAGCACGCCCTTCGAGCCATACGGCGCCCGTCGCGCACGCCGTGGCTGAGCGTCGGCCGGAAGCCTGGCCCGGGCGCCTCCTCGGCCTCGATGGCCGCGCGCCGCGCGCTTCGGCGGCCAGTCGGCCGTGGCGACCCCCGCCGGCAGCGGGTGCCGTTGGAAAAGGTCGGCGACCTTCTTTGGCGGCGTCTTGTGCCGTTGGAAAAGGTCGGTGACCTTCTTTGACGCCACGCGGTGCCGTTGGAAAAGGTCGGTGACCTTCTTTGACGCCACGCGGTGCCGTCGGAAAAGGTCGGT
>CAYRCM010000211.1:0-10506 GCA_964422715.1 uncultured Myxococcales bacterium
GCCTGCGCCGCTGTCGGCCGCCACCGCGTCGGGGGCGGGCGCGTCGGGCCCGCCACCGGGCCCGGAATCGGCCCCGGGCGGCGCGTCGGCGGCAGCGGAATCGCCGCCGCTCACCGCGTCGGGCGGGTCGAGCGGGCCGCCGGAATCGCCGGGCGCATCATCGGGCGGGACCGTTGCGTCGGGGCTGCCGCCCGCGTCGGCCGAGCCCGTGTCGGCCGAGCCCGCGTCGGAGCTGCCGCCCGCGTCGGCCGAGCCCGCGTCGGGTCCGCCGCCGCAGGCCGGGTCGGCGCTCGGCGTACCCGGCATGCAACGGCCGCCGGAACACCAGTCGTTGACCGTGCAGGCGTCGCCGTCGTCGCACCAGGCGAGCGTGGCGCTCGAAATGCAGCCCACGGCCGGGTCGCAGCGGTCGAGCGTGCAGGGGTTGCCGTCGTCGCAGGGCGGATGGGCAGGCGCGCAGACCGCGCCGCTGCCTGAGAGCGCGCAGGCGGTCGTACCCGCAAAGGCGCAAGCTCCGGTTCCCGCGGTGCAGGGCGCGCCGACTGCGAAGTCTTCGTCGGTCGTGCCGTCGCAATCGTCGTCGAGGCCATTGCAGGACTCGTCCAGCGGGGCGATTTCGCTGGCGACCCCGGCCGCGTCGCAGTGGTAGCGGCGCCCGGCCCAGCAGATGTCGGCGGGCAACGGGGCAACGCCGGCACAGGCCGACTCCGTGGCACAGACGCCGCCGAGGCAGGAGGCCCCCGCGGCGGCGCAGGTGGCTTCCTGAGCGGCGGTGCAGCCGCTGCCGGGACAGTCGCCGCCGGCGCAGACGTGGTCGACGCAGCCGCAGCCCTCGGCGGCGCACTGGCGCTGTTCGTAGGAGGTGCAGCCCGTGCCGGGGCATTGGCCGCCGAAGCAGCGGCCCTCGGCGCAGGCGCAGCCGTCGGCGGCACAGGCGGCTTCCTGCGCGGCCGTGCAGCCGCTGCCGGGGCAGTTGCCGGCCGTGCACGCATGGTCGACGCAGCCGCAACCCGTGGCCACACAGGCCTGCCGCTCGGCCTCGGTGCAGCCGGTGCCCGCGCAGGCGCCGCCCGCGCAGCGGCCGTCGACGCAGGCACAACCGGCGGCGGCGCAGTTGGCCTCCTGGGCCGCGGTGCAGCCGTGCCCTTCGCAGAGCCCGCCCGTGCAGGCGTCGTCGGTGCAGGCGCAGCCCTGGCGGTGGCATTCGAGCGCCCGGCGGAGCGAGCAGTGGGCGTCGGCCGGCACGTTGGCGACGAACTCGAGGTCGACCTGGGGCCCGTTGAAGACGTCGGTATCGACGCCGCCGGCGATGCCGGGCACGTCGCCGCCGCCGCCCGTGGTCTGCCAGAACGTCCAGCGCTCCCACCCGGCGGGCATGAGCGGGCAATCGACGTTCCAGTTGGCCACCCAGAGGTCGTGGGCCGCGAATTCGTTCGTGAAGTAGCTGTTCCAGTAGCCGCGCGCCGTGTAGATCATGGGGCGCTTGCCGGTACCGGCCTCGATGCGGCTCATCATGTCGCGCAAGTCGGCCAGCACCGGGTCGCCGCCGTCGTGGGGCCACTCGATGTCGATCGTGACCGGCAGGTCGCCGTCGCCGAGCCGGCCCACGTTGTCGATGACGAGGTTCACCTGGGCGTCGAGGTCGTTCAGCGGCTCGTAGAAGACGTAGGCCCCGCGCACGATGCCGTTGGCGCGCATGCCGGCCCAATTCCCCGCGAACACGGTGTCGAAGTCGCTGCCGTGCGCCACGCGCGCGATGCCGAACCGGATGCCGGAAGCGGCCACCTGACTCCAGTCGATGCTGCCCTGCCAGTAGGAGACGTCGACGCCCGGGACCGTGGCCCCGTCGGCGCACACGGTGAGCGCGCTCACCTGCCGCGCGAACGGCGCGTCGGACGGCGCGCGCTGCGGCGGCTCGGGCGCGCAGGCGCCGAGGACGAAAGCCAAAACGCCCGGCACAAGACAGGAACGCGAACGCAACCGGCCTCGGGTCATGAGGGACTCCTCGCGGGAACGGCCGGGGGCGCCGCCCGCCGAGATGCGGGGCCGAGCGGCCCCGCCGCGGACCGACCGCCCGGGCCCGACGACCCGGGCAGCCGCGGCCGGAGCCACCCGCCGGGCTACTGGGCCGGCAATTCCACCGTGCAGGCCGGCGGCAGGCAGGTCGAGGTGCACGTGCCCTGGCTCGTGGCGCAGGCGAGCGTGCAGTTCTCGGTACAGCCCTTGAGTTCGCAGGAGCCGCGACCGCTGCATTCGAGCCGGCAGTTGTTGCCCGGACAGTTGAGCGAGGCCGAGCCGTCGCCCGAGGCCGTGAGGGTGCAGTTGCCGGCGTCGCAGTCGACCAGCGCGGAGCCGAGCCCCGTGGCCGTGCCGCTGCAGCCGCCCTGCGGGCAGTCGACCTGACAGGAGCCCGCCCCCTCGCACGAGAACTCGCAGCCCGCCCCCGTGCAGGTGCGCACGCACGAGCCGGCGTTCGTGCACGCGCATTCTTCGCCCGGAGCACAGTTCTTGTTGCTCGCGCCGAGCCCGGTGGCCGCCTCGCACCCCGCGAGCAGCACGCCCGCCGTCGCGACCACGAAGCCCAGGATGCCGATTGTCCGTCCGCAGGAGAAACGCTTGGTCATGGATGTCTACCTTTCGTGAAAGGCCGAACGCCGGCCAACGGGCCCCACTCTAGCCGGGCCGGCCGAAGGGCGTCAATCGGCAGCCCGCTGCCCCCGGTGCGGGGCGCGGGCGAGGCCGGACCGGGTGGCGGGCAGTTGGCCGGGGTGGCCCACAAATTGCGGTTGACTTCGCGGGACGGCACGCCTAGAAGGGCGCCGCTTGGCCCCGAAACTGCGGGGCTGCGTCGACCCGGCCCACCCGCCGGGCTGGATTCCGCAACCTGTTCGGCGGTTTTCCCGCTTGCCCGCGCGCTGGGCCGGCGAGCCCAGGGCTCGCTGCGCGCCCTCCCCTCCAACACGGTGCCCCCGGGAACCCCGCCCTTTTGGCCAGGAGGGCCGCATGGGCGCGGCTGAGCCGTTGTGCCTCGCGTGTGCCCGCGAGCGCCGCACGTGCTGTCAGATTGCGCAGGTCTACGTCACGGCTGGCGACGTCAGCCGCATCGCGGCGCACGTCGGCCGCGACGACTTCTACGGGTTCGTCCACCCCGACGACCCCGACTACGCCGACCACCCCGACGACCCGTTGTGGCTGGCGGCGGTGTTCCGCGCCGACGGCCGGCGCCGCATCTTGACGCGCGGCCAAAACGACGAATGCCCGTTTCTCGGCCCGCGGGGCTGCGCCCTCGATGTCGAAACGCGCCCGCTCGTCTGCCGCCTGTACCCGTTCCGCTACACCGAAGCCGGACTCGGAGACCTCTCCGCGCATCACTGCCCAACGCACCTGCTGCCCGTCGGGGCGTGCATCCTCAGCGCGCTCGGCATGGATCGCGCCGCGGCCCTGCGCTGGCACGCCCTGCTCTACGACGAGCTGCGGGCCGAATTGGGAGGGCTCCGCGCCCCCGCCGAGGACAGCCCGGCCAAGGCCTGGCGCCTCGCGAGTTGAACGGCCCCAGGGCCGCCGCACACCGGCGCCCGGGGACGCTGCCCCCTCCCCGTCCAGGCCCGCGCAGGTTACAATGCCGCGTTGCGGCACCGGACCGGCGGGTCCGCTGGCGCCGCGGGGGAGACCAGCCGATGAGAGCGTGGCTTGTGCTGTTGGGCGTCCTGGTGGCGGGGCTCTGGGCCTGTGAGAGCGGCAACGACGGCGGGCCGACGGGTTCGATGCCCATGTGCCAGGCGGGGGCCACCCAGTGGTGCGCCTGCGTCGGCGGGGCCACGGGCGCCCAGGCCTGCCTGCCGGGCGGCATGAGTTGGGGCGAGTGCGACTGCGGCGGCGGGCCGCCCACGCCCGACGCCGGCGGCAACGGCGGCGGCCCCGACACGAGCGAACCGCCGCGTGACACGGCGGTGGCCCCCGACGAGGTCGGCGGGCCGGCGCCGCCCGAGGGCACGCTCTCGGCCAGCGTCATCTCGACGACGCTCGTGTCGACCGGCCAGCAGGAACAGACCTGGTCGTACGACGTGGGCTTCGGACTCGTGGCGTTCGACGGCGCAGGTGCCTCGATCGACGACCTCACGGCCGCCGATATCACGACGAACGACTACTACGACGCCGACGGCTCGGCCGAAGTGTGGCAGGGCGAGCTCGTTTGCACGCCGCGCCGCGTGCAGAACACGGTGCCGGCCGTGTCGGTGCCCCTCGTCATGGACCAGAGCGGCAGCATCGTCGACACCGACCCGAACGACCTGCGGCTCTGGGCGGCCAAAGAATTCCTCGCGAGCCTGACGCCGCCCGACGAAGTGGTGCTCATCACGTTCGCGTCGGGCAACCCCTGCTCGCAGTACACCATCGCCCGCTGGGGCGAATTCACGACCGACTACGCCTCGCTCACGGCCACCATCGACTCGTTTGCGAACTGCGAGGGCGGCGACACGCCGCTCTACGACGCCTGCCTCTCGGCCATCAACGAGGTGACGACGAGCGGCAGGAACGCCGGCAAGGCGCTCGTCGTGTTCACCGACGGCGACGATACGGCCAGCAGCCACAGCGAGGCGCAGGTCATCGCGCAGGCGCACGGGGTCGGGGTGCGCATCTTCACGATCGGGCTCTCGAACGCGGTCAACCTGCCGGTGCTCAGCAACATCGCCCAACAGACCGACGGCGCGTTTTTCTACGCCCCCGACATCGGCGCCATGATTTCGGCCTTCCGCGGCATGAATCACCTGCTGACGGGCAGCTACACGGTCTACGACTGCACGCGCGGGCTCCAGGCCACCGTCCCGGCCGGCTACCAGCCGGGCACCTGGCACACCGGCGTCACCGTCACCCACGCCGAGGAGCGCACCCAGGCCGTGCTCTTCCTGTCGTTCCGCGACGCCCAGCCGGCGCAGTAGCCCGCCGCGCGCTTGCAGCGACTGGCGCGAATCCGGATGATGGTGTCCTCGTGCGGCCGGCCGCGCGGAAAGGACCGCCCCCATGAAAGCCAACGTGGTCCTCGGACTCGGGCTCAGCCTTTGCGTCCTCGCCGGCGCGGCTGCCCGGCCCTACGCCGTCAACCCGACGCTCGGCGCGGCCGTGAACCCCGGCGACATCGCCATCGACGGCACGAACAGCGGCGAGTGGGACGACACGAACGTCATCGCGCTCGACCTGGCCAACGACGACCCGCGGTCCATCGGCGATGCGTGGTGCATGCACGAGCCGCCCTTCGACCTGAGCCACCTCTTCGCCGCCTGGGACGACGCCAACCTGTATCTGGCCTGGCAGTACGTCGACGTCACCGACGTCCTCGATCCGGCCAACGCCGGCTCGGCAGGGGCCAATCGCCCGGCGTCGATGGACCTCATCCAGTGGGTCGCCCTCGACACCCAGGCCGGCGCGGGGTCGCCGAACGACATGTGGGGCAAGAACAACGGGGCCCCCTACTGGACGGGCAGCGATCTGCCCGACGTGCAGATCTACATCGCCTCCAACCTGTGGCAGGGCTACGTGTCGCGGGCGGTGGGCGGCGTCTTTCCGGTCGACGACGGCGGCGCCAACTACTTCAGCATGGCGGCGGCCGACATCGAGGCCGCCGTGGGTACCGAACTGGCCGTTGCAGAACTCTACGGCGTTCGCGATGCCGACGACGCCGCGAACCCCGGCACGCTGACCGAATTCGTGGCCGCGGGGCACGCCGGCAGTCGCGACTCGTTCTACGAAATGCGCATTCCGCTTGCGTTTCTGGGCATCACCCGGCTCGAACTCGAAACGGTGGGCCTGGGGGTCATGCTCGGGCAGGGCGAAGGCTCGTGCGTCGACACCATCCCCGACGACCCGGCCACGCGCGACACGCAAGCCACGAGCGACAGCAACTCGCCGCTCGAATGGAGCGACACCGACGCGCTGACCGCCGGATTTGCGCGCGTGGGGGCCGGGGCCGAGGTGAGCGACCCGTGCGCCGGGCGCACGTGCCCCGCCGGTCAACACTGCGAGGACGGCGCATGCGTCGCCGACCCGCTGCCGCCCGAGCCTGGCCCCGAGCCCACGGCCGATGTCGGCGGGCCGACCGACGGGGGTGGACCTGCCGACAGCGGTGGGCCCACGGCCGAAGTCGGCGGACCCCCCGGCGACCAGGGCGGGGCGCCCGATGCGGCCGGCACGGGCGACACGGCCGCGCCGCCGACCGATCTCGGGGGCACGGGCGACACGGCGGCCGCGCCCGAGCTTCCCCCCGCGGGCGACACGCCGGCGGCCGGCGACAGCACGGCCGACGACGGCCTGTCGCTCTTGCAGCCCGGTTCCGACGGCTGCGGGGTCGGCACCCCCGCCGGCGGGGCGCTGGGTGCCGTGGGCGTGCTGCTCGGCCTGGCGCTCGGCTGGCTCAGGCGCCGGGGCCCGCGCTTTGGCGCCGGCGTCGCGCTCGTCGTGGTCCTCGGCGCGGTCGTCGGCTGCGGAGTTGCCGAAACCCCCATGGTCGTGCTCTTCGTGACGCTGCTCGTCGCGGGCGGCGCCGGGGCCCTGCGCTGCTCGGTCGACAGCCGCAGCGCGCCGGTCGACGCCGCCCCGGCCGGCGATGCGGCCGCGGCCGATGCGCCCGACGCCGCGAGCCCCCTCGACCTCGACGACCCCGATTCGCCCTGGGCCGACGTGGCCGCCGAAGCGGGCGGGGCACCCGACGGCCACGGCCCCGACGCCGCGCCGC
The DNA here is from genome assembly GCA_964422715.1 of uncultured Myxococcales bacterium. Classification (GTDB taxonomy): domain Bacteria; phylum Myxococcota_A; class UBA9042; order PWKZ01; family CAYRCM01; genus CAYRCM01. The sequence goes on from CAYRCM010000211.1 coordinate 6,728, forward strand.
CGCCCGTCGACACCGCCGGCCCCGATGCCGCGCCGCCGAGCGACCTGCCGGGTGACGGCGACGCCACCCTGCCGCCCGCCGACCACGATGGCGACGGCATCGCCGACGCGGCCGACAACTGCCCGTTTGCCTACAACCCCGACCAGGCCGATGCCGACAACGACGGCTACGGCGACGCCTGCCGCTACCCCGCGCCCACCCCGTGCTGCGGCCCCGAGTGCAGCCTCGACAGCGACGGCGACGGCATCCCCGATCTGCTCGACCGCTGCCCGTACGTGCCCTCCGAGACGGGCTACGAGGGCGACACCGACGGCGATGGCGACGGCCTCGGCGACGCCTGCGACCGCAACGCCGACGTCGACGCCGACGGCGTGCCCGATGGGGAAGACAACTGCCCCTGGGCCTTCAACCCCGATCAGGAAAACGGCGACGACGACGGCACGGGCTGCGATCTGCGGGGCGATGCCTGCGACCAGACCCCGCACCCCGACTGCATCACCCCCTGCGGCGACTGGTGTTCGTACGACGCCGACGGCGATGGGGTGCTCGGCGGCCTCGTCCCGTTTGCGCCCGTGCCCTGCCCGCCCGACCCGGCCCAGTACGACGACAACTGCCCCTACGTGCCGAACGACGACCAGGCCGACCGCGACCTCGACGGGGTCGGCGACGCGTGCGACAACTGCCCCGACGTCCTGAACCCCTACCAGTGGGACCGCGACGGCGACGGGGTCGGCGACGAGTGTTCCGGCGCGCAGACGGCCCGCGCCTGGCCGCAGGCGGGGCCCGCCGGGCGCCAGACGGCGCTCGTGCAGCAGTTCGCCGCGGGGCGGCTCGACAGCGCGACGTTCCTCGCGGTCTTCGCGGGCGACGCCGCCACGGCGCGGCGCGCATTGCGCCAGGCGCTCGTCGAACGGTTCGCGCGCGCGGGGGTCGTGGCGCGCCGCACGGCCTGACGGCGGCCCCCGACGCCGTGCGGGGCGACGCCGCCGACCGCACGGTGCGCTTCTTCTCCCTGGGCGCCGAGCCGCCGTTGCGGCTGCCGCCCCGGTCTCGCCGGAGGAACGATCATGGTTGTAGGTGCCCGCCCCGTGCAGGCCATTCGCCGGAGTCGGCCCACGCTCGAGGGCGCCGGGGTCCACCTCCAGCGCGTGTTCGGGCAGGTCGATCCGCTGCTCGACCCCTTCCTGCTGCTCGACGACTTCGGCTCCGCCGACCCGCGCGACTACGTGGCGGGCTTCCCGTGGCATCCGCACCGCGGCATCGTCACCATCACCTACCTCCTCGCGGGCGCGGTCGACCATGGCGACAGCCTTGGCAATCGCGGGCGCATCGGTGCAGGCGACGCCCAGTGGATGACGGCCGGCAGCGGCATCATCCATGAGGAGATGCCCGCCGCCGAACCGGGATTGCGCGGCCTGCAGCTGTGGCTCAACCTGGCGGCGGCCGAGAAGATGACCCCGCCGCGCTACCGCGACGTCCGCGCGGCCACCCTGCCCTCGGTCGCGCTCGGCCCGGGCGCCGAGGCGCGGCTGCTCTGCGGACGGCTGGCCGGGGTCGTGGGGCCGGTTGACGACGCCGCCGACACCGTCGACTACATCGACTTGCGCCTCGCGCCCGCGGCCCCGTTCGACCTGCCCGTGGCGCCGGAGCGCAATGCTTTCGCGTACGTGCTCGCGGGCAGCGTGCTCGTCGCCGGCGAACCGGGCGCGCGGCTCGGGCTGCGCGAACTCGGCGTGCTCGGCCCGGGGGCAAGCTTCCAGGGCGCGGCCGGGGCCGACGGGGCGCAGGTCGTCGTCGTGAGCGGCCGGCCGCTGCGGGAACCCGTGGCCTGGGGGGGCCCCATCGTCATGAACACCGAGGCCGAGTTGCAAGCGGCGTTCGCCGAGTATCGCGCGGGCACCTTCATCCGGCATCCGGTCGGGTAGTGCCGTGGAGCGGCGCGCCCCCGATGCGGGGTCTGCGGTGAAGCCACGAGTCACGCCCGACGCCGCCCGGCGCCCGCGCGGCACGCTGGCCGTCGAGGTGACGCGCGCGTGTGGCCGCCACTGCGTCTACTGCGCGGCGCCTTGGTCGGGGGAGGCGGTCGACCTCGACGGGCCGCCGGCGCTCCCTACCGCCGAACTCGTGGCCCTCGTCGACGCGACGCTCGCGGCGAGCGGCCGGCACCACGTGCAGCTCACCGGCGGCGAGCCGTTGTTGCGGGCCGACCTCGTGGCCCTCATCACGGCCCTGGGCCGGCCCGACCGCCGCGTATCGCTCATCACCGACGGCGGCTTGCTGACCCCGGCGCTCGCGGCCGACCTCGCCCGGCTGCGCGTCGGGCCCGTGCAGCCGACGCTGCTCGCCGCCCGGCGTGACGTCCACGACGCGTTGAAGGGGGCCGTGGCGTTCGACGCCACCGTGCGCGCCATCGGCTACCTGCGCGCGGCGCGGGTGCCCGTCTCGGTGGCCTTCGTCTGCACGCGCAGGAACGCCCAGCACTTCCAGGAAGTGGTCGAACTCTGTTACGCGCTCGGCGTCGACACCGTGGCGTTCAGCCGGTTTTGCGCCGCGGGCCGGGGCGGCGGCACCGCCGCCGAGGCGCTGCTGCCCACCCCCGACCAGGTGGCCCAATGCCTCGGCGTCGCCGAATTCGCCACGGCGCGCCTCGGCATGCGCGTGCAGGTGGCCATCTCGCTGCCGCTCTGCGTTGCCGACCTGCGCGCCTACCCGCACCTGTCCTTCGGCCGCTGCGCGCTCGGCACGGCAGCGCCGGGATTCACGCTCGACCCGGCCGGCAGGCTCCGCGCGTGCAGCGTGTCGCCGACGGTGCTCGGCGACCTCTGCCGCGAGCCGTTCGCGAGCATCGTCGCGCGCGCCGAGACCCGCTACTTCGCCGCCATGCGCGCGCAGCCCGCGGCCTGCGCCGGCTGCCCCGCGTGGGCCTCTTGCGGCGGTGGCTGCCGCGAAACGGCGCGCGGCTGCTACGGCGACACGGCTCGCCCCGACCCGCTCGCCCGGCCCGCCGCCGTCCCGCACCCCTGACGCCAAGTTGCGTTCCGAAGGATACCGAGGCGCCAAGGAGCGATCCCCCGAGGCGTACTCCGGGTACGCCGCAGGGGGGAGCGACGCCGGCAACAAAGGTATCCGAGGGAAGGCGACTTGGCATGACGCCCGCGCGCCGGGCACCGGCCCTGGGCCGCAACGAATTGGCGCAACGACAGCAGGCTGAAGAACGGTGCGGCGCGGGGAACCCCGCGCCGGGGGCAGGGACGCGCTACCGGAGGCGGACGCGGCGCCGCCGCAGGGCGAGCCCGAGCCCGCCGACGAGCGCGAGGAGCAGCCCGGCCGCGGGCGCGCCGGAGCCGCCGGCCCGGCACCCGCCACCGCCGCCGCCGGACCCCGCGGTGTCGCCTTCGGGACTGGCGACGTCCTGGCCGCAGGTCCAGCAGACGTCGCCCATGGGCGGTGCCACCTCGTTGCCCCCGCTCGCGTCGCTTTCGCCGGCCGGCTCGGCCACGTCGGGCTTCTGCGCATCGGGGTCGCCGCCCGCGTCGACGGGCGGGTCGGGGAGATCGCAGGCGTCGCCCTGGCCGTCGCTGTCGGAGTCGGTCTGGTCGGCGTTGAAGTTCAGCGGGCAGTTGTCGACGAGGTCGGGCACCCCGTCGCCGTCGCTGTCGGCAGGCGGCGGCGCGTCGCACACGTCGCCGCGCCCGTCTCCGTCGCCGTCTTCCTGACCGGGGTTCTGCACCGTGGGGCAGTTGTCGACGAGGTCGGGCACCCCGTCGCCGTCGGCGTCG
>CAYRCM010000212.1:0-10502 GCA_964422715.1 uncultured Myxococcales bacterium
GCGCGAGTTTCTGCAGCAGACCGGCGACGGCACTCGGCGGCTCGGGCTCGCCGGTCCCCGGGGCGGTCGCCGGGCTCGGAGACGGCGGTGGCGGCGCCCTCGGCGGCGGGGCCGGCCGCGCCCCCCCGGTCGCGCCGAAGAACGTGATGACGGGCACGAGTCTGGGCGGCATGCTGGGGCGCGTGCCGAGAACGACCAACAGCGCCAGCAGCGCCCCGGCCAGCAGCGCCGCCGCCCCGGACAGGCCGAGCACCAGGAGCCGGCCGCGCCGCTGCCGCGCGGCCGGCCGCGCCGGGGCGGCCAACTCGGCGTCGGTGAGCCCGTCGGCGTCGGTGAGCCCGTCAGCCTCGGGTTCGTCGAGCGCCGGGGTTGCCACGTGCGACTCGCGGGTGCGGAACTCGAACACCGTCGTGGCCCGTGCTGCCTCGGCCCGGAGCCGCGCTTCTTCGGCCGCCTCCGTCGGTTTTTCGCTCGGCCGGCTCGCGGTGACCGGGATGCCGGCCGCGCCGAGCAGGAACGTACGCAAGTCGGCCATGGTCGGGAACCGTTCGGCCGGCTTCTTGGCGAGTGCGCGTCGGATGGCCGCGTCGATGAGTCGCGGAATGTGCCGCCCACTCGTTTCGGTGAGGATCGACGGCGGCTCCATGTGCAGGTGCAGGTCGATGGTCGCTGCGATGTCGCCGCCGGAAAACGGCCGGTGCCCGGTCAGCAGCTCGAAGAGGATGACGCCCACCGCGTACTGGTCGGCCCGTCCGTCGAAGCGTTCGCCGCGCAGTTGTTCGGGCGCCATGTAGTGGGGGGTGCCGATCAACACGTCCGAACCGGTGAGGCGTTCTTCGGGGGTCGCCTCGACGTGCTTCAGGATGCCGAAGTCGATGACCTTGACGAAGTCGGGGTCGCCGCCGCGCGAGATCAGCATGATATTGCTGCATTTTAGGTCGCGGTGCACGATGCCGGCGGCGTGGGCTTCGTGCAGCGCGTCGCAGGTCTGCGCCACGATGTGCAGCACGCGTGCGAGGTCGAGCACGGGGCTGTCGGCCAGCAGTTGGCTCAGGGTGCGCCCTTCGAGGTATTCCATGACGAGGAAGGGGCGTTCCTGCTCGTCGACGCCGAAGTCGTGGTACACGACCGTGTTCGGGTGGGTGAGCCGGCAAGCGCTGCGCGCCTCGCGCTCGAAGCGTGAGCGCTGGATGCGGTCGCCCGCGTGGCGTGGCAACAGCACCTTGAAGGCCACGGGCCGGCGCATGGACAGCTGTTCGGCGAGAAACAGGCCACCGAAGCCGCCCCGTCCGATGGGCCGCAGAATGCGGTAGCGGCCGGCCACAACCTGGCCGCGCTCGTAGATTTCGGGGCCCACGTTTTCCTCGGTGAACTACTCGATGGGCGAACAGATGAGCTCGATGCTGTCGATGTAGCGCCCCGACCCGCCCCGGATGCCCACGGCCACCATGCCCTTTGGACAGCCCTGTTCGAACGGGGTGCCACCCTTGCCGCCGACCGGGCCCATCGTCTTCATTTCGCTGCCGATGCGCACCTTGTGGCCGCCGCCGAGTTTTTCGACGATCTGGGCGAGCGTCAGGTTTTCGAGGCGATCGGCGTTGCGTGCGCGCTCGGCTTCGTAGGCCGTGGCGGCCTCGCGCGCGAATTCGCCGCTCGGTGCGCCGGCGCCCGCGCCCGCCGCGGCCGGAGCCGCCGGAGCGCGGCCGGTTGGCACAGCCGCCGCAACGCCTTGCGGCTCGTTGCGTTCGGTCAGCGGCTCGCGGGCGAACTCGGGGCCCCGGCCCACGGCCACGCCGAGCAGCAGCCCCTTCGCGATGGCCTTTGCGGGCACGGCCTTCTGCTGGCCCAAGTCGACGCGGTAGCCGCCGTCCTGGACCGCCACGAAGAGCCGTTCGCTCCACACCGCCCGGCGCGCCGTGCGGCTCGCGTACAAACTGAACGTCATGGGGAAGATGCCGCTGACGGGCTGGCCCTGTTCATCCTGGATGCGGCCGACGTGCACAAGCCCGGGCCGCGGCGCGGCGGCCGCCTCGAAACCGGGAACGAGCAGCAAGAGCCCCACGAGCAGCATCACGACCCGTCGCCCCATGATGACCTCCGCACCGCCGCCGCTTCGGTAGCCGAGCGCTCCCGTCCCGCGCGACCCGGCCGGCCGGGCCCGCCGCGTTACGCTGGCGCAGCCGAAGGCCCACCATGGCACGCCGCCCAAGCCCCCGTCAAGTGTTCACAAGGTTGCCGGGCCGCCCCGGGAGCGGGCGAACTCCATGCGCCCGTCGGCGAGCGGGCCGGGCCGCGGCCGACCCGGGCCGTTGTCCCCAATTCCCCACCTACCTCCCGTTTCGCGAGCGGATCCGCGCCCAATGGCGATGTCGACTGCGCCAATTTGGTGCTCGACGTGGCGCTGCCACGCCTGCGCCCCAATCGGCTTGCCTCCTTGCACTTGGGCCCGCCTCCCCTCGCTCGGACCCCGTCGCAGGTGGGGCATCTGGGTGTTGCCCCGCCCCTTGACAAATCTCGTTGAAAACCTATTTCAATAATTGTCGAAAGGGTTGTCGCGTCGCGCCCCTCCCGCACGCGACAGCCCAGCGCCTCTCCGAGGTCACCCCGCCCCCGATCGGGTCGGGGCGGTCGCCCGCCCAGCGTTCCGCCCCGACCCGGTCAGCCTCTTGCCCTCAGAGCCCGCCTGCTGCCCGTTCGGGTTTTCTCCTCCGCTTTCCGTTTGGCCCCACCACGCTTGCGTCGCGCACGGCGCCTTTGCTAGGCTCCGCGCTGCCAGGGTTGCGCCGCCACGCCACAGCCACGCGCGCCCAACGGAGAGCCCAACCGGTGCACGCCCGCGACGGCATTGCCGACCTGCTCGTGGCCTGGGAATGGCCGTACGACGAGCCGTTCCTGACCCTGCTCCAGGCCACGTGCGCGGCCCGCGCGTTGCGCCTCGAAACCGTCGGACCGCCCGAACTCGACGCGTATCTGGCGGCGCTGCCTCCCGCCGACGCCGGCCCGCGCGCCTTCCTCGACCGCGCCTCCGACGCCGACCCGCGTTTCGAGCCGCTGGCGGCATGGGCCGGCGCGCACGTGCCGTTCTGCCTCAACCCGACCGAACGCCAGCACTACGCCTGGCGCAAGACGCACGTGCACTACGATTTCCTGCGCGCCGGCTACGCGGTGCCGCACACGCTCGTGCTGCCCGCCGGCGCCCCCGCGCCTCCGTTGCCCGATGCGGCCGCGCTCGTCCCCCTCGGCCCCGTGTTCACCATCAAGCCCGACCTCGGCGGCGGCGGGCGCGCCGTGGTGCTCGACGCGCGCGGCCCCGCCGACGTCCAGCGCGCCCGCGAGGCGCTTCCCGGCGAAGACCTCATCCTTCAGGAATTCATCGAGCCCATGCGCCTTGGTGCCGACCGCGCCTGGTTTCGCGTGCTGTACGTCTGCGGCACGGTCCTGCCCTGCTGGTGGGACGACCGGACGCGGCTCTTCTCGCGCCTCGTGTCGCCGCTCGAAGCCGAGCGCTTCGGGCTGCACGCGCTCTGGCCCATCGCGCACGCGGCGGCCGCGATCGGCGGGCTCGCGCTGTTCTCGACCGAGGTGGCCTGCCCGCGCCCCGGCCACTTCGTCGTCGTCGACTACATCAACGACCCCATCGACCTGCGCTTCGCACCCCACGCGGCCGACGGGCTGCCGGCCGACGTCGCCGTGGCCGTGGCCGCCGCGCTTTGCGACGGGCTCGCCGGCGCGCGCTGACCCTCGACCCGCGCCGCGCGCTTCGGTATGGTTCACGCCAGGGTCGCGCCGTGCCCGCAGCGGGTCCGGGGCGCCCCCAGCACAGCGCCCCTCCGGCGGGCGCGGGAGGTCACCCGTGGACGTTGCCCCGCGCGCTTTCGAGCGCATTCGTTCTCACGTCGCGCTCTCGATGTGGCTGTTGCTCGGCCTGCTGGCCGTGGGCCTCGGGGCTTGCGGCGCAGGGGAATCCACGTCGGGCGGCGACCTGCCCGACGCCGTGGCCCCGGCCGACACGCCCGCCGGCGGCGACACGGCGGGCCCGGGCGACACCGTCCCCGATGCCCCGCCGGCCGAGCTGCCGTCCCCCGACGCCGTCCTGCCCGACGCGCCACCCGGCGACCAGGCTGCGCCCGACGTCCCGCTCGGTGACGAGGCTGCGCCCGACGCGCTGCCCGCCGACGTTCCCCCCGCCGACGTTCCGCTCGCCGACGTCCCACCGCGCGGTGACGCGCTGCCCGAGGTGGCCGACGTGCCGCCGGGCATCGATCTCTGCCAGGCCGACATCCCGGGAGGCGACGGTGTTCCGCCCCCGACCGCCACGGCCTTCTCGCTCGGCTATGCCGAGGTCGACGTCACACCGCCCGTCGGCACCGTCATGGGCGGCTACGGGTTTCCGGGCGGCGGCCGCACGTCGCGCGGCACGCACGACCCGGCGTACGCCCAGGTGGCGCTCTTCCAGAACGACGCCGGGCTGGCCTTCATGATCGTTTCCGTCGACACCATCGGGTACTTCTACGACTACGGCGACTGGGGCCCGGGGGTCAAGACGCTGCGCGAGACCATCGTCAACGCGCTGTGCGGCCAGGTGGCGCTGCGCCCCGAGCACATTCTCGTCGCTTCGAGCCACACCCATTGCGGGGCCGACCTCGTCGGCTTCTGGCAGCGTGCGAACGTGGGTCCCGACCGCGAACTGCTCGACAACATGGTCCGCTGGATCGCCGACGCCGCCGTACGCGCCGCCGCCGATTTGCAACCGGTCCTCGTGAAAAGCGGCCAGACGGTGCTCGACGGCTACACGCGGCGCGATTCGGGCTGCTCGCCGGTGCTCGACAACACCGTGGCCATCCTGCACGCCACCGATCTCGGCGGCACGCCGCGACTCACCATCACGAACTTCGGCAAGCACCCGACGGGCATCAGCGAACTCGACATGCAGATTTCGGCCGACTTCGTCTGGGGCTACCGCGAGGAACTGCGCGCCATGACGGGCGCGCCCGGCATGTTCCTGCAGGGCTTCATCGCGGCGAAGCACGGCGGCATGGGCGAGGGCGCCGACGACTACGCAGAAACCTACGACATGGGCCGCATCCTCGCCACGACCGTGCAGACGCAGTTGCCGCTGCTTGCGCCGGCCGAGCGTTTCGACATCGAACACCGGTTCACGCACTACTCGTGTCCGGTCGACCCCGACTCCTTCCTGCAGGCCACCCTCGACAACTTCCACATCCCCAAACGCTCCTTCACGAAGGTCGGCGACACCTACGTCGTCGACAACCTGGAGGTGTCCTGGCACCGGCTCGGGCCCGCCGAATTCGCGGTCTATCCGGGCGAAGGCACCCCCGACACGGCCGTGCAACTGCGCGCCCGCATGGCCGCCCCCACCCAGTTCATCGTGGGGCTCGGCAACGACGAGGTGGGCTACATCGTCGACCTCGAATCGCTCAACGCCGACACGAGCGGGCAACTGGCCGGCTACGAGTTGCGCATGGGGCTCGGCATCGAAGCCGGGCCGCGCACCTGGGAGGCCATGGCGTCGCTCGGCTGGTTCGTCGAGTAGCTCGCCGCTGCTGCCCGGCCGCGGCCGTAATGCCTGCGGGGGCTGACGGTCGCCGGCTGGACAAGACACCCGTCCCCGCCCTACTATCGCGCTACTTGGGGAGTGCAACGACTATGGCAATCATCTCGAAGTGGCGGGTCGCTTGGGCCTTGGCGTTGGGCTTGCTCGTGGGGTTCGCCGGTTCGGCGCGCGCGCAGAACAATGCGCAGGCGGTCGACTCGGTTTTGCGCGACATCAACCGCATCTTGGCGAACGGCCCGGTCTACCTGTCGTCGCGCCTGCCCATCATGGCCGTGGGCGGGGATCTGGCCGCCGGCAAGCCGCTCGGCAAGTTCCCCGACTGGTCGATCGCGCTCAACCTCCACAGCGGGCTCACGGCCGGGTTCCGCGACATCGCCTACGGCATGGCCACGCTGCAAGACTTCCAGACCATGCTGCCGAACCTCGTGCCGTTGCCCACGATCTCGATCGTCGGACGCATCGGCACCATCGAAGACGTCGAGGTCGCGCTCAAAATCTTCTTCATTCCGCGGGTCAAGATCGAACTGCCGTCCGAGATGGATGTTGCCACCGGCATGCTCGACGTCGGCGCGCAGGTGCGCTGGCGCTTCTTCAAGAGCCGCGGCAAGGCCATCCCCGAACTCGTGGCGCTGTTCAGCGTCAACTACTTCACGGGTGCCATCGAAGTCGGGGTCAATTCGAAACAGCCGTTCTCCGCGGCCAACGGCCTCGTCACCGGCCAACTCGACATGCGCGGCGCCCCCATCCTCGGCTGGGACATCGGCGTCATCTCGCCCGAACTGCGGGTGGCCTGGAACGTCGCCTGGTTCCACCCCTACTTCGGGCTCGGTTTCGACTTCACGTTTGGCGAAGTCGACGGCGGGCTCGATGCCACCATGCGCTTCACCATCAACCAAACCCCCATCAACGAGGGGGTGGCCATGAACACCACCAACACCATGGAGATCCCGCGCATCTTCGGCTTCCGGCCGGCGTTCGGCATGGAATTCGATTGCGGCCGCATCTTCCGCATCGTCCTCGAGGCCAACCTCGAACTCACGGCGCACCAGCGGCCCAACCCGAAGCTCGCGCAGGAAATCAAGGACGACATGAACGTCGACGCCGTTGAGACCGCCAGGGGCGGCCAGCCCGACGGGGGCTACCTGTACAACAAGGCCAACGCCAAGAAGGGCGGCATCGACCCGCTCAACTACGCGTTCGGTCTCGGTCTGCGTCTCGACTTCGAATAGCGGAGGCAGCCATGTCCATGCTTCGTGCGCTTCTGTTGCTGGCCGCGGCCGGCGCCGCGGCCCTGCTTTCCGGGGCCTGCAATCCGCTCTCGGCGAGCGAGATGTGCGACCAGAACAACCCCTGCGAGTGCTGCCCCAAGGGCTGGGCCTGCCGGCCGAACGGCAGCACCTGTGAGCCGCCCGCCGGCTCGCAGTTCGGCGGGGGCGGCGGGGGCGGAAACACCGACTGCACCACCACGGGCTGCGAGAACGGGCAGAACTGCGTGCAGCAGAACGACGGCAGTTACGCCTGCCAGGCCGCTGCAAGCGACTGCCGGCAGAGCGGCTGCTCAAACGGCCAGGTCTGCAGCGAGCAGTGGGATGGCAGCTACCAGTGCGTGTCCGGCCGCGCGAACCAGCCCTGCGACGACTTTGGCGGCTGTCCGAGCGGTCAGTTCTGCGACACCTTCAGCTGGACCTGCTACTGACCCGCCGCGCCCGCGCGGCAGCAGCGAATGCCGATGTGGTCGGTGCCCACGTAGCTGTTGCCGTGGCCGCGCACGTACGCGCGCTGATAGTCGGCCCCGTAGTAGAAACTGCCGCCGCGGTAGACGTGCTCACTGCCCGTGGCGGGGCCTTGCGGGTTGTCGCAGGGGGGCGGGCAATTCGCGTAGGCGTCGGCGGCGTAGAAGTCGGCCACCCACTCCCAGACGTTGCCAGCCAGGTCGAACACTCCCTCGGGTGAGGCGCCCGCCGGTCGGCTGCCGCCCGGCCAGGTGCCCTCGGCGCCACAGCCGAACTCGTCGTCGGGGTCTTGCATGATGGCGCGGTCGCAGGTGGCCGGGGCATCGCCCCAGGGAAACGCGGGCAACGTGGCGGCGCAGTCGGCCGGCGCGGCACAGCCGCCGCGCGCGGCGCGTTCCCATTCGGCCTCGGTACACAGCCGTTTGCCGGCGAAGCGACAGTATTGCTCGGCCTGGAGCCAACTCACGCACGTCATGGGGTGGTTTTCGGCGCCGGAACGTTGCCAGTTGCACGCCCGGCCGCGAAAACTGGGGGGCGTGCACGCGCCGGCCGCCACGCACGCGGCGTACTGTAGCACGGTGGTCTCGGTCTCGTCGATCGCGTAGGCGGCGAGCCGAACGGCATGCGCCGGCAGGGCGTTGCTGAGCCGCGGGGCCTCGCTCTCGGCGCATACGAGCCCGCCCTCGTCGCGGCACCCCACGAAGCCCGGGCCGGCGGCGATGGGCCGTTCGCACGGACAGCGGCCGTCGCAGCCATCGGGGCCGCACTGCCCGGGCGTGCACTGCGGCGTGCAACAGGCCCCGGCGCGACAGACCTGGCCCGCGGCACAGCACTCGTCGCCGCAGAGCAGGCAATCGCACGTTCCTTCGGGCGAGCAGACCGCCTGGGGCCCGCATTCGCCGCAGTGTCCGCCGCAGCCGTCGTCGCCGCAGACCCGGCCGTTGCACTCGGGGATGCAGCCCGAGCCCCCGTCGGGGGCCGCCGTATCGCGGCCGATGTCGGCCCCCGCGTCGGGGACCTCGGGCGCCGGCCCGGAGTCGGCGGGGCCTGCCGGCGCGCACCACGTTTCGCGCACGCACACGTAGCCCCAGAGGCAGTCGGCGTCGCTCTTGCAGGCCCAGATGTGGTCCCGGAGCCGAATGTCGTCGCCGCAGCCGAACAGGCCGAGCGCGAAGAGCCACAGGGCGCCGAAACAGGTGGTGCGCGCCATGGTCGTCAGAAACCTCCCTGGACGCTCAGGAGTGCGCCGCCGGGCAAGGCTTGCGCCGCCGGCGTAGCCGGTGCCGCGCGTTCGGCCCATACCGTGGCGTCGAGGGCGAACAGCACGACCGACGTGATGAGCACCGCCCCCCCCACGCCCGTACAGACGCCGCCGGCCCAATCCTTGACCTCGGCCGAGTCGAGCAACGCCTGGGCCCGTCTCGGGGTCATCTGCACGACGCCGTCGGACGCGTAGCCGGGCGTCTCGCGAATCTCGTCGCGTTCGTCGGCCGCGAGTCCGAGGAGCACGCCGCCGGCCAGCACGAGCGCCGTGCCGGTTCCGAGCGTCACCCACTGCCAGGGCGCGGCCCGCGACACGCGGCGCGGCCGCAAGGTGACATAGACGTCGTTGTCGGCGTTGCCGCGAACGGCGACGGCCGTGCGGTAGCCGTGGTAGCCGTCGGCCTCGACCCGCACGTCGTGCGCCCCGACCGGCAGCTCGGGAGAGACGAGCGGCGCCGACCCGGCGAGCGCGCCGTCGATCCAGACCTGCGCACCGGCCGGCAGCCCGTTGAGGCGCAACCGACCCTTTTTGAGGCGCTCGTCGATGCCCGCAAGGCGGGCCTCGGCAAGCGCCCGCACGTTGCCCTCGGCGTCCTTCGCGAGGCACAGGCCATAGAAGTGGCGAGCGCGGTCGAGATTGCCCGTCTCTTCATGGATGCGCGCCAGGTTGAAGAGCAACGGGGCCGCGTAGTAGAGGCGCAGCGCGGTTTCGAGGGCGGCAATGGCTTCGTCGTAGCGCTTCTGCTCGCGGAACACGCGGGCCTGTTCGACCAGTGCCTCGACCTGGCGCACGACGTCGGCCGAAGCCACCTGCTCAGCCCGCGCCGGCGCTGCCGCGGCTGCCGGGCTGAGGAGAATCATCGCGGCGCAAAGCATCCACCCGCGCGTTCGAACCCGCATCCATCGTCCGTTTCCGGTCCGGCCGCCCTGTGGCCCGACCCCGTCGTCAGTCGTTCCAGACCGGAATGCTCGGCGCCGGCTTGGCCGCTTCCGGCGCGGCCTTGGGTGCCGCCGGGCTCCGTTTGGGCCCCCGGGCGGCCGCGCCGGGCCGCGCCGGCTGGCGTTCGAGGCGAAGCGTCAGGGAGTCTTCTTCGCCGAGCACCACGTCCCATTCGACCGGCTGGTAGCCGGTCTTGCGCACCTGCAGCCGGCAGCGCTGGCCGACGAGACCGTTGATGGGCAGGGGGGTCTTGCCCGCGAGCCGCCCGTTGACGAACAGTGTGGCATCGCTCGGTTCGGATGCGACGAGCAACGACGCCCGCGACCCCTCGGTCGGCGTGGCGGCGCTGCGGCCGGCATCGGCCGCCGGCGGGCTCGCGGCGCGGCCGGCATCGGCCGGCGCCGGAGGGGGAGCGGCAGCGGCATCGACGGTGCCGCCGGGCTTCGCCGCGCCGGCACCATCCCGGGCCGCGTCACTCGGTGCGGCTGCAAGGCCGCCGCCCGTGGCCGCGGACGTCGCATCGGCCGTCGGCGCCGTCACGTCGGCGTGGCTCCCGGCATCGCGCACGATGCGCATGGGTTTGGGCGGCCCCTCGCCGCTCGCCAGCAGGACGAACACCACAATGGCGATGAGCCCGGCCGAGCACGCGACGAGGGGGCGCCAATGCCGCCACCAGGGCGTTTTCGCGAAAACCGGCTCCGCGTCGAGCACGTCGTCGTCGACGGTAGCCGCGGGTGCCGCCGACCCCGTCGCCGGTGCCGGGGGCTCGACCGCCGGCTCGGCCGCCGCGAAGAAAGCCGGCTCCCAGTCTTCCGTGCCCGCATCCGCGGCCGGGCTTGGGTCCACGGCCGCCGCGCCGGCCGTGCCCGCTTCCGCGGCCGGGCTTGTGTCTACGGCCGCCGCGTCGGCCGTGCCCGCTTCCGCGGCCGGGCTTGAGTCCACGGCCGCAGCGCCGGCCGTGCCCGCTTCCGCGGCCGGGCTTGTGTCCGCG
>CAYRCM010000213.1:0-10433 GCA_964422715.1 uncultured Myxococcales bacterium
GGCGCTTCGGCCGGCTCAGCGGCCTCGGGTGCGTCCAGCGCGTCGGGGGGGCCGGCCGTTTCGGCGGGCGCGGGCCGCAAGTCGTGGGCCCCAGGCAGCTTCCAGGCCGAGCCGGCGCTCGTCGGCACCGGCCGCAGCGCGGTCGGGCGCGCCTCGGCGACGCGGATGGCCGAGAGCCGCTTCAGCACCGCCTGCGCCGAGGCCGGGCGGCGGCGCCGGTCCTTGCTGAGCATCTGGTCGACGAGGTGGCAGAGGGCGGGGGGCACGTCGTGGCCCGCGGGCAGCACGGACAAGAGCGGCGGGGCCTGTTCGCGCAAGTGCGACGCAAACACGTCGGCCGTGACGGTCGACGGGAAGGGCACCCGGCCCGACAACGTCTGGTACAGCACGATGCCGAGCGTGTAGATGTCGCTGCGGCCGTCGAGCGGATGGGCACGGATCTGTTCGGGCGACATGTACTGCGGCGTGCCGACCGCCAGCCCGTTTTCGATGAGGCTCTGCTCGATCTCGTCGCCTTCGACGAAGCGCGCGATGCCGAAGTCGACCACCTTCACGTAGTCGGTCTCTCCCGGCATCTCGGTCAGAAAGACGTTGGAGGGCTTCAGGTCGCGGTGCACGATGCCGTTTTCGTGGGCTTCCTGCAGCGACATGCACACCTGCGTGGCGATGCGCATGACGCGCGCCGCGGGCAGCGTGCCCTTGGCCTTCAGGATGCGGGCGAGCGGCGCACCCTTGAGAAACTCCATCACGATGTAGGGATGGCCGTCTTCGCTCACCCCGAAGTCGAACACCTTGATCGTGTGATGCTGGCGCAGCTGCGAACTTGCCCGCGCCTCGGCGTAGAAGCGCTTCATGGCCAGCGGGTCTTTGGCGAGCGAGCGGCGCATGACCTTGACGGCGACGGCGTTCTGCATGAGCACGTGCGTCGCGCGGAACACCCAGCTCATGCCGCCCTGGCCAATCAGCGCTTCGAGCCGATAGCGGTCGCCGAACACGCGCCCGACGAGATCCTGGCCGTTGTCTTCGGCATCGAGGACGTGGTCGTCGATCAACGGAAAACCGTCGTTCGGGCAGTTCCGTTCATCACCCGAGTAACGGCAATAGGGGCAGATGCGCATCCGGATTCCCCGCAACAGACCGGCCCACAGGATAGGAGCACGTCCCGGGCAACGCAAGGCGCGGCGGCGTGCCGCGCCGTCAGGGGGTGCAGGCCGGGGCGCCCGGGGCGACGCAGGCCCCGGCGGGACAGCGCCCGCTCGCGCACTGCTGCGGCTGCGTGCAGGCCGCGCCGGCCGCGCGCTGGCTCTGGCAGAGGCCTGCGTCGCAGAACAGGCCGGCGGCGCAGAAGTAGCCGAACCAGCAGGTTTCGCCGGGGCCCGGCAGCGGCAGACACGTCGGGGGGAGCGCCGCGGTGTCGCACACCGCATCGTTGCAGCGGAAATTAAGGCACGGGGCGCCGGCCTCGGGAGCCCGCGTGCAGCGGCCGCCCGCGCACACGAGCACCCCGGCGGGGCCCGTGGCGTTGCACTGCGTGTCGTCGAAACAGGCGTCGCCCGTCGTACCGAGGGCGCGGCAGCTGCCCATTTCGGCCGGGCTCGCGCGGAAGCAGGCCAGTCCCGGGTAGCACAGGCCGCCGTCGGCGCCGCAGGCCTCGCCGGCGAGGCGCAGCGGCTGGCAGGTGGCGGTGAGTTGGTTGCACACGAGCGGGGACCGGCAGAGCCCGTCGGGGCAGGCCGTCCCGACGCCGGCCGGCAGCGCGAGGCAGTGGCCGCCGAGGCAGGCCGCGTCGCGGAAATCGCAGAGATTCTCGAAATCGCAGGCCCCGCCGGGGCCCACGTACCCCGTGCAGCGTCCCGGGCAGCCGGCGGCATACGTGCAGCGCAGCCCCGGCGCGCACTCGGAGCCGAGCGGGCAAGGCGCGCCTTCGTTGCCGGTGCCGGCGACGACCGTCCAGCAGACGGGCAGCGGGGCGTCGCCGAGGGTCGTGAGGCGCGTCGCGAAATCGGCGCAGCTCAGCGCGGCCAGTCCGCTTTCGCACGCGGCGGCGGCCTCGGTATCGAAGGTCAGCCGGCCGGCGGCGAGCGCGGCGGCCGCGAGTGCGCCGTCGCCGCAGAGTGCGACGGCGGCCGCGACGCAGGCGTCGGGCTCGGGCGCGGCGTTGCCGGGCAGCGGACAGCGCGCGAGCAGCCCGCAATAGGCCGTGGCGTAGCGCGCGCACCAGGTGGCGATGCCGTCGGGCGGTGCCGTGGCGTCCGCGTCGGCGGCGGCGCTGTCGCCGAGTCCGTCGGGGGGGGCGGCGTCGCCCGGCGCGGCGTCGGCGCGTCCGGAATCCGGCGCGAGGGCGTCGCCCGCCCCGCCGTCGGGGCCGCCCGCGTCGATCTGGCCGTCGCCGGCGCTGTCGCCGGCCGCCGCGTCGCCCGGCCCGGCCTCGGCCGTCGTGTCGCCCGGACCGGGCTGGTCGGGTCCCGCGGGCGTGTCGCCCCGGCCGACGTCCTGGCCCGCCGCGTCGTCCCCGCCGTCGCCCGGATGGGTTGCGCCGCCGCCTCCGCCGCAGGCGATGAGCGCCGCGCATAGGCCCGCGAGCCAACCCCCGTGTTTCGAGAGGCCCCCGTTTCTCATGGTGCTATCCCCTACTGCTGGCACGCGTGCTTCTGGTCGAAGAGGTCGACCGACTCGTCGGCGTACTCGATGGAACCCGCCCCGATGCCCTTGACGTAGCCCGGCACGGCGAAGGCCCCGGCGACCGTGTAGTTGGCCCCGCCGTTGCTCTGCCAGAGCCGCACGACCTCGCCCGTCGGGCGGCGCACGTCGAGGAAGAAAGCGAACGCGTCGACCGCGAGCCGGAACGAGCCGCCGCTCAAGCCCGTGTGCTCGGACGTGAAGCCCGTCAGCCAGTAGTTCGGCTCGATCTGTCGGCCGAGCGAGAAGCGTTCGCCCGCCGCGTCGGTGGCAAGGTCGTGGTAGCGCACCCACATGCCGACGTTTTCGACGTCGCCCTGCTGCGGCGCCACCCGCACGTAGGCTTCGAGCCAGGCAAGGGTCACGCCGCTGTGCGACCACTGCCCACGGCCGAGCGCGTTGACGTAGAACTCGCAGAAGTTCGCGTCGTACTGCGCCTGCGGCACGTAGTCGAGGCAGTAGCCATGGTGGGCCGAGGCCCCCTCCCACAGCTCGATGTCGTCGCAGTACTGCACGGGGTCGACGTCGCTCGAATCGTTGCGGATGGCGAGCGTGCGCGGTGCCCCGCCGCCGGGCCCATCCCCCGCGCCGATGGTGTAGAAGGTGCGCCCGCCGTCGGCCGAGAAGCGAAACTGGAACGTGTAGTCGCCGCGCTCCGACATGGCCACGTGTTGCGATACCTGCCACACGTAGCGGTAGTTGTTGCCGACCCGCCCGTCGTAGCTGAGCGGGTAGCTCACCGGGGCCGGCAGCGGTCCTCCGCCGTAGCCGAGGTTCGTCACCACCTCGGCGGTGAGCGCGCCGGGGTTGCCCTCACGGTCGGTCAGCCCCTCGACCCACACCTCGGCGGTGAGCGCCATGCAGTCGTGGCCGAGCGCCGACTTCGTGAATACCACCGGCTCGGGCAGGCCGGCGCGGTGGTAGCAGGCGTGGGTGAAGTAGCCGCCCCAATTGCCGGCCCAGCCGACGACGCGTGCCTGGGGGCATTCGGGCGGCGCCGCGTCGGGGAACAGCGCGCAGTCGACGTTCGGGGCGACGACGAAGCGCCGCGCGGGGGCGTCGGCCGGCCCGGCCTTCGTCCAGTGCGTGCCGCCGTCGGTCGAAAAACGCAGTTCGTAGCGGTAGAGGCCGTCCGGCACGTTGAGACCCACCGTGTCCCAGCGCAACGGCCCGAGCGCAAACGAATACACGAAGTTGTTGCCCTGCTGGCGTTCGAACGCGAGCGGCCGGCTGCCCCAGACGTCGGGCGTCGCCCCCGCGAGCGCGTCGCTCGTGACTTCGGCCCGGATCCAACTGGCGGCCGCACTGCGCGCGGCGTCGGCCGACGCGTATGCCTGGTCGGTGACCCCGGGCACCCACACCTGCACGTCGACCCGGCTCGCCTGCGGCATGCCTTCCCAACTGTCGAAGTAGTAGGCGGGGTCGACGTTGCCGAGGTGGCGCTCGGTGTGGCCCGCGAGCACGAAGTCGAAGTCGCCGGCCCAGCCGACGGGCGGGTGGGCCGCGTCGGCCGGCACGACCGCAAACGCGTAGTTCGCGCCGTAGGCGCTGTCCCAGGCCACGCAGCCGAGCGCGTCGGAGTTCGAGAACCAGAAGTCGACCCCCGTCGCGTTGGCCGGGATGGCCACGAGCGGGCGCAGGATGGCCGACTCCCCCGCGTAGTAGTCGCCCTCGTAGAGCGCCACGGTGCCGCTCTCGCCGCCGGGCGTGAAGCGCCACGAGGCGAAGAGGTTCCACATGCGGCCGCCGTGGGTCGTGGCGCGGCAGGCGCGCAGCCGCTCAGGGGCGTAGTTCACGCGCAGCAGCCCGCCCTGCACGAGCGGTCCGGCGGCTTCCTCCTGCCACGCCGAGGTGAAGACCACGTCGGTCGGCTCGGCCGGCGGAGCCACGGCGAACGTGTAGTTCTCGCCGTAGCGGCTGTCGCTCGCCGTGCAGCCCTGGTAGTCGCGATTCGTGAACCAGAGGACCAGCGTCTGCGCGGCCTCCGGCACGTCGATGAGCGCGCCGAGCACGCCGCCGTCGGGGCCGAGGGTCACGCTGCGCACGGTCGGGTCGGGCAGCGCCTGGTATTCGAGCACGATGCTCCAGGCCGGGTAGCCGTTGTAGACGGCGCGGCAGTACGGCAGCCGCTCCGGGGCGTAGCGCACGCGCAGCCGACCGCCGGCCAGAATGGGCGGGTTGCTCGTGACCGTGTTCCAGTCGGCCTGGAAGGTCAGCAGCGTCTCGTGGTCGATGTCGATGGCACTCGCGCGCACGGCGAGGGCGTCGCCATGCCCCGGAACCCCGCTCGGCGGCGTGCCCGATTCCATGCATCCGCCGAGCCCGAGCCCCACGATCAACAGACTTGCGAAGCCACGCTTCATCGCGCTCCTCCGTGCAGACCCGCGGACGCCGGCGCGGCGTCCGGCCGAGGTCGGCACCGCCTCCTACCGCACGTGTCGTTCGGGTGCAAGCCCGCGGCGCGTGGCCGGGCGGCGGCCAGCCGGCGGAAGCGGCCGCAGCCGGGTGCGGTTTTTGGCGACCCCGTCAGGCGGCTTTGGAGCGGCGCAGTTCGAGTTCGAGGGCGGGAGCGCGCAGCACGGCCGGCTGTTCGTGCCAGTTCTGGAGATCGAGCAGCGTCAGGCCGCCCGGCGGGTCGAGCAGTTCGACGAGGCGCGCAAAGCGCATGTCGTCTTCGGCGCGCACGCGTCGGTGCCCGCCGGCGACGGCCAGCACCGTTTCGATGGGGGCCGCCGGGTCGGTGGCGACGGCGACCGGCCGGTAGCCCGAGAGCCCGAGCGCGGCCTTCTCTGCGAGCACCTGCTCGGCATCACGGGCGAGGGCCTCGAGACGTGCGCCCTGCAGCCAGGCGACGAGCCGCATGGCGCGCAGCGGAATGCGCGTGTACTCCGCGGTGCCGGGTACGGCCAGGTGTACCGCGGCGAGGCGGTGCGTGCGCCGGTTGACCGCCAGCAGATCGAGGCGCAGGTGGCGCGCCTCGGGGAAGGTCCATTCGCGCCCGACGACCCAGTAGTCGGCGTCTTCGGCGCGGCGCGTGTCGACGACCACCTTGGCGCCGATCTCGCTCACGCGGGCCCGGCCGCGGCCCCGCTCGGCGAGCCACTGGTCGACCCGGCGGCGCAGCGGCGCCACCTGGGCGAGTTCGCGCGGGCTCAGGCGCTTGAAGCGGATGGGCCGGAAGCCGTTCTCGCCGAGCGGCCCGTCGGCCCCCACGGTACCTCCCTGGCGGCGCAATTCGAGCAGTTCGACGCCCCGATACCCGAGCCGCACCGCCGCGCCGTCGAGGGTCAGTTCGTAGTCGGGATTGACGCGTACGAGCCGCACCAGATCCTGGAGGGCCCCGGCGGGCCAGCGGGCGAGGTCGAGCGCCCGCGGCCGGATGTGGCCGGCGTCCCAGGGCCGGGGGGCTTCGGCCGGCAGGACGGGCTCGAGCCCGAGAACGGCGTCGCCGCTGAGCCCTTCGAGCGGTCCGTAGCGGCCGTCGGGCGTCTTGAGGAGCAGCCGCGAGAAGCCGTGTCGGGCTTGGAGTTCGAGGAGTTCCTGGAACAGGTCTTCGCGCCAGCCGTCGCTTTTGGCGGCAGGCTGGGGGTGGACGTACGCGGCGAGGCCCGGCTCGCCTGCGGGCAGCGCCGGCAGCGACACGCGGAAGAGCGACAGGTCGGCGGCCCCGGCGACGGGTCCGGCATCGCTGAGCAGGCTGCGGTCGAGGGGGGCCACGTCGGCCGCGCTGCCGAGCGCCGCCGAGGCCGCGCGCGCCATGGCGAGGCCCGGCTCGTCCCAGCCCTGGCCCCCGTACGTGCGCACGAGCGCCTGCACGATGGTAGCGACGGCCGGGCTTTCCTGGCCCCGAAACGGCCCGGCGACCCCCGGGGCCGTGGTGAGCACGCCGTCGACGCCGAGCGGCCGCAGGGCCATGGGCCCGAGCTCGGCCGTGCGCAGCCAGGCCACCAGATCGATGTTGGCCGGGCCGAGGGCCGCGACCCGCACGCCCGCGTCGGCGCCGACCACGACCTGGATGTCGACCTTGCCGGATTCGGTGCCGCGCTCGGCGAGCGCGCGCGCGATGAGCGGCCAGTCGAGGGTGCGGTCGAGCCGTTCGTCGGCCACGGCAATCTGGCGTTCACCGGCCGGGAAGACGCCGGTCACGGTGCGCGGCACGCGATCCATCAGTTGGTGGCGCAGACTCCAGCCGGCGCTTGCCGCGGTGCGGTCGAGTTTGCCCGGGTGTTCGGGGATGCCGCCCGACAGCCGCGTCATGAGCGCGGGCAGGTAGCCCGGCAGGCGCGTGCTCCAGTCGACGGCCGTCGTGAGCGCGTAGAGCCATTCGGCCGAGGCCGGGTTGGCCTCGAAGCGCGCGGGCCATGCGGCCCAGGCGCACAGGGTTTCGGCGAGCTCGCCCGGGATGGAGAGCCGCTCGCGCACCAGACTCGTGACCTCGCCGCGCTCGGCCGCAATGGCCGACACGGGCTGGCACTCGGCGAGCAGCGCCTCGCGCAGCGGCGCGGGCCAGGCCCCGACGTCGAACCACTGGACCGCCTGGCCGGCTTCGCGCAGCCGGCGCAGCGTGCGGACGAGACCCTGCTGGTCGCGTTCGCGCGGCCGCAGACCGACGACGACGAACGCCGGGGGCGCCCCGCCCGTGGCCCGCGCTTCGAGGAAGCGGGCCAGGGTGTCGCCGGTTTGCAGCACGAACGTGCCCCGATTGCTCTTTGCGCGTGCGAGAATCGCGCCGAGCAGTGCGTGGCGCTCGGGGCCGTGGATGAGGACGACGTCATGGCTCATGAGACCCTCACAAGAAGTTTGAGTCCGGCCGCCGGGCGAACCGGAAACCCCGCGCGGACCACGACCTATGGTAGGGGCTCGTTTCTTGGAGCACAATACGTTGGGCATGCGAACAGATGTTCAGATGATCCGAACCTCCCGATAATTCTCGACAAATGTACAGTCTACGAATGTTCAGTCCCCCCCCGCTTTGGCGTCCCCGCACCCCCCCCTCGAACCACCCCTATGCCGGAATACGCCGAATGCAGGCCGCTTTCGCCGCGAGGGGGTCGCGCGACCAGAGACACGAGGCCCCAGCGGGCATCCTGACCTCAGCGGTTTGTGCCCGGCGTCGTCTTCGGCTCGGCGGGTGACGCAGAATAGCCTTTTGAATTCCTTGATGAAAATGGAGCGTTGAGCCCGGCTTGGGTCGCCCTGCTGCCTTGGCACGGTCCTTGAATATCGGGCGGCCGTTGGGCTCGTTCTTCGCCCGGTCGTGGGTGGCCGGTCGGGAGGGTGTGATGTTTGAAGACAAAGTGAAACGAACGAACGAACTGGTCAACGCGCCGGCGGCTCAACCGGCCGACAAAATTCCCGCCGACGGTTGGAAGGTGCAACTCAAGCACTCCATGCGCGGCCTCTCCTACGGCGATGGGGCGCAGAAGCTCGCCGCACCCGCGCCCGAAACGCCGGCGCCGCAGACCCCGGCCCCCGAGGTCGAGGGCAAGCGCGAGAAGAAGCCGCCGGTGCAGAAGCCGCCGGTCGAAGAGAAGCCGGTCGAAATCGCCGATCCCGAACTGCGCACCAAGCACCAGGGCCAGTATCAGTACCAGCGCTTCGGTGGCCCGCTCTTCCTGAACGGCGTCAAGGCCACCGACGTCACGCAGGGCTCCATCGCCGACTGCTACCTCGCGGCCGCCCTCTCCGCCATCGCCAATACGCACCCGAAGGCCATCGAAGACATGATCAAGCCTGCGGGCAACGGCGCCTACAAGGTCCGCTTCTTCAAGACGGGCTACAGCGGCTCGGCCAAAGAAGAGTGGATCACGGTCGACAGCGACCTCGCGGCGAGCGCCGGCGACGTGCTCTATTCGAAGGGCACCGACAAAGACGCCAAGGGCAACCGCGAACTCTGGCCGGCCCTCATCGAGAAGGCCTACGCGGTGTGGAAGGGCGGATACGACGACATCGGAGAAGGCGGCTGGTCGGGCAACGTCATGACGGCCATCACCGGCAAGCGCTCCGACAACATCACGCTGTCCGCCATGACCAACGACGCACTCTGGAAGCAGCTGCAGCAGGCGGTGGCCGACGGCAAGCCCATCACCGCCGGCACGCACGGCCAGGACGCCGTCAACGCCGACGCCGCGCTCTCCAAGAAATACGAAGAAGCCAAGGTCTACGCCTGGCACGCCTACACGGTCATGTCGGTCGAAGAGAAGAAAGTCGGCGACAAGACCGAACGGTTCGTGACGCTGCGCAACCCGTGGGGCAAGGCCAACCGCGAGTCGTCCACGGCCGACCAGGGCATCTTCACGCTCAAATATGAGATGTTCAAGACGGTCTACAGCTCCATCGTCATCAACCACCACACGGTGTCCGGCTAGCCGTTCGTCCGCGCTCCTCGTCCCGCCGAGCGGCCCTCTGCCACCCACTGCACCGCTCGGCGGCTTTCGTCCGCCCCATCCCATCGCGTCGGTTGCTGCCGGCATCGGCCGGGCGCGCAGCGTTTCCGCCATTCTCTTGCCGCCCCGCCCCGGGGATCGCTACAATGACGCCCCTTTGGGAAGGGAGCGTCCCTCATGCAGAGTGCAACTAACCGAAATCCTTCGCCTCTCTCGCTCGCGCTCGTGGCCGCGGGGCTGGTCTCGCTGCTGCTCGTGCTCGGCGAACAGCTGAGCGACGGCTTCGCCGGCTTCCAGGGCCTCAGCGGCGCCCAGACCGCCTGGTTTCTGTGGCTTGCGACCGGCACGCTGGCGCTGCTTGCCACGGGC
Organism: uncultured Myxococcales bacterium; assembly: GCA_964422715.1. Classification (GTDB taxonomy): domain Bacteria; phylum Myxococcota_A; class UBA9042; order PWKZ01; family CAYRCM01; genus CAYRCM01. Next base: position 9,435 of record CAYRCM010000213.1, read on the forward strand.
TACGCGCTTTTCGTCGCCGCCTTCGTCGGCGGCGTGCGGCGCTTCGAGGGCGGGGCCGAGCGGCGCCGGGCCTTCTGGCAACGGTTGCGCGACGACGCCGCCTTCGACCTGCGGGCCACGGCGGCGGCACTCGCGACGCTCGTCGCTCTGGCCTTCGTGCTCCTCGTCTACCTCATCTATCACGGCAGCGCCGACCCGCAATTCCTGGCCAAACGCGCGCTGCCCGCACGGTTCTTCACGGGGGTGCTGCTCGCGCTGATCGGCGTCGCGGCCCTCCTCTGGCCGCCGCTGTTCATCGCCGCACGCACCCTGTTGCGGCTCCTGCGCGTCGAGCGCTGGGCCCGCTCCGCGCGCCTGCCGCTCGTCTGGCGGCTGCTCGGGCTCATCGGACTGCTCGCGGGCGCGGCGGCCGCCTTCGTCGTGCTGCGCCTCATGGCCAACGAGGAAACCCAGAACGTCATGAAAATGCCGCTGTTCCTGCTCATCCTGGTCGCGTTGCACGCCGGGCTCTGGGCGCTCGCCTACCGGCTGCGGGCCGCGGCCGCGCTGCGTTGGCTCGGGCGGCCGCTCGGGCGCCTGGCCGCCGCCGTGGCGCTCGTGGGCCTGCTCGCCCCGGCGCTTTTCGCGTTTTCCGGTTCGGCCCCGGTCAAGGACGCCATCGAGCGGCAGACCACGTATGCCGCGCGCGTCGTGCAACTGCTGCGCAAGGTGCTCGACGCCGACCGCGACGGCTACGCCGCGCTGCTCGGCGGGGGCGACTGCGCCGACTTCGACGGGTCCATCAACCCCGGCGCCGACGACGTCCCGGGCAACGGCATCGACGAAGACTGCCGCGACGGCGACGCCGACCCCTCGCGCATCGCCAAGGGCTTCCAACTCGACCCCGAACTCGCCGCGCTGCGGGGTGCCCCCGCCGCCCCCGCCGCTCCTCCGGCCGCGGCACCCGCCGGGGCGCCTCCCGCTGCCGACGGCGGAGCGGCCCCGGCCGCTGCGGCCGGC
>CAYRCM010000214.1:0-10266 GCA_964422715.1 uncultured Myxococcales bacterium
GGCGGCGGCAGCGCCGCGGGCGGATCGAACAGCGGCAGACCCGACAGCGCGGGGCGCGCCGTGCCCCCCGCGGGCGGCTCCGCGGCGGGGCCGGCCTTGCCCGGCCGCACCCCGAACGTGGCCGGCACGACGCGAATGGTGCCGTATTCGCCGTCGAAGCCGCCCTGCACCTCGACTTCGCCGCGGCGCATGCGGCCGATGGCCTCGGCGAGGGCGGCCGACGTGTGCCGCCGCAGGTCGGCGAGCGGCACTTCGCGCAAGATGTGGAGCTCGGGTCCGAGTCGTTCGCGCAGACGGAGCAGTTCCCGGTGCACCGAGGCCGACTGGGGGCCCGTGCCGAGGGTCTGGCCGACGACTTCGGCGAGCGGCACGAGGCGCTCGAACCGCCGCGCCGAGGCCGGGCGGGCACCCTCCGGGCGGTCGGCGAGCAGTTCGACCCGGTGCAGCACGCCCACCGTGACGGGCTTCTGGCAGACGGGGCACAGGCCGGCGTGCGCGCGCGTTTCGGCGGGCGCGAACCGCACGCCACAAGCCCGGTGGCCGTCGAGATGGTACTTGCCCTCCTCAGGGAAGAATTCGAGCGTGCCGAGAAAGGCGCCGGCGTCCTCGCCGCGCAACGCCGCAAGCAAAGGCGCGTAGCCGAACGCCGTGTCGAAGAGATCGGCTTCCCGGGCGAGTTTGTCGGGCGAATGGGCGTCGGAGTGCGACACGAGCGCATAGCGGTCGAGCGCCGAGACGCGCCAGTTCATGGGGGGGTCGGAGGAGAGCCCGGTCTCGACGGCGAACACGTGCGGGGCGAGGTCGCGGTAGCAGGCGGCGATGCTCGGGAAGCCCGAACGGTCGCCGAGCGCCGAAAACCAGGGCGTCCAGATGTGGGCCGGAATGAGCACGCTGTCGCCACCGGCCGAGAGCACCGTTTCGAGCAGGTCGCGGCTGTCGAGCCCCAGGATGGGCCGGCCGTCCGAATGCAAATTGCCGATGCGGGACAGCGCCGCGCTGAGCCGCGCCGCCGGCTCCGGACCGGATGCCAGCAGCAGGTGGTGCACCTTGCGGACCGCGTCGCCGGCCTTGTAGATGGTGCTGATCTCGGCCGTGTAGACGAAACGCACGGGGCGGCGGCACGCGGCGGGCAGCCCGGCTTCGGCCGCGCGCGCGAGCTCGGGGCGCAGGGCAAAGAAGCCGTCTTCGGCCGGCACGAGTTGCGCCTGGAGTTCGGCCTGCCAGGCCGGATGCGTGAAATCGCCCGTGCCGACGACGCTCACGCCTTTCTGCTGGGCCGCGACGAACAGGTGCGGCAGGTCGAGGTCGCGGCTGGTCGCACGCGAAAACCGTGAGTGGACATGGAGATCGGCGACAAACGGTGGCATGCGGCTTCCTTCCGCGGGACGGTCACCGGAGCGGATCGGCGGGGCCGGACCCCCCGACCGCCCGGTCCCGCGCGCCCGCTCGGCGCGGCCAGTCTCCCCGGATGGCGCGGCGGCCGCAAGCGCGTTTTCCTCGAATCGGGCTTCCTCGGCCTCTACCTCTTCGGCCGCAACCGTGTGCCGCGCTGGTTACACTGGACGGCGGCGCTCATGGTGGCCGTCGGCGCGACGCTCTCGGCCTTCTGGATCATCGTCGCCAACTCCTGGAAGCAGACGCCGGCCGGGCACATCATCCAGAATGGCCACGCCGAGTTGGTCGACTTCTGGGCGGCCGTGTTCAACCCGTCGACGCTCGTGCGCTACAGCCACACCCTGCTGGCGGCGTTGACGTCGGGCGCCTTCCTCATGGCCGGCATCGCCGCCTGGCTCGGGCTGAAGGGCAAGGTCATCCTTGGCGACGACAGCTACTGATTTCCCGCCCGCTCCACGCCGAAGTTGTGCAGCGCGCCCACGCGTGCTATCCCTCCATAGCACGGCGGTGGGCCGGTACCGACCCGGGAAGCACAGCGTTTGCGTCCTGCCGCACGCAGCACAGGAGAGGGCATCGTGAGCAATCGGCCGTTGTCGTCTGCTTGGAGGGCCGTGGGGAATCTGCGCTGGAGCGGCCTGACCTTCGCTTTCGCGGCCCTCGTGGGGCTGCTCGTGGCCGGCTGCGGCGGTGGCGGCGGTGTCGGCACCGAAGACGCAGCCATGGACCTCGGCGACCTGCCCGATGGGGGCGGCCGCGTGCCCGACGGCGGTCCCGACACGGAGCGTCCGAGCGATGCCGATGCCGCGCAGGCCGATGTCGGCTTCTGCGACGACGACGAAGAGTGCGTCGGTCTCGCCCACGGTGCCTGCGAAGCGCCGCGCTGCAATCTGCTCATCAACGCCTGTGTGCTCGAAGACTTGCCCAACGGCACACCGTGCGAAGGCGACAACCCGTGCTACGTCGCTTCGTGCTCGGCGGGCGCGTGCATCGGCAACCCAGCCGAACCCGTCGACTGCAACGACGACAACCCCTGCACGAACGACAGCTGCGACCCCGCGGTCGGTTGCCGCAACGAACCGACGCTCGGCTCCTGCGACGACCTGCGCGCCTGCACGACCAACGATTCGTGCCAGCCCGACGGCACTTGCGCCGGCGAACGCGTCGCGTGCGACGACAACGAAGCCTGCACGGCCGATCGCTGCGTCGAGCCCACGGGCTGCGTCTTCGAGAACCTCAGCAACCCGTGCAACGACCGCAGCCGCTGCACCGTCGACGATGCGTGCGGCGACGGCACTTGCGTGCCGGGCGCGACGCTGCCCTGTGACGACCACAACCCCTGCACCGACGACTTCTGCGACGGCGAGCGCGGCTGCGTGTACACGCCCAACGCCGCCGCCTGCGACGACGGCAACCCCTGCACACAGGGCGACGCCTGCGTCATCGGCCGCTGCGCGCCCGGGCCGTCGTACACCTGCCCGCCCTGCACCAGCATCGGCGACTGCGCGGCCTACGAAGACGGCAACCCCTGCAACGGCACGCTTGTTTGCGCCACGGGCCGCTGCTTGACGGCCATCGGCACCATCGTCACCTGCGAGGCCCCGGCCGACACCCAGTGCGGCTGGTCCGCCTGCGACCCGGCGACCGGCCAGTGCGCGCTGACGCTCTCGCCGAATGGCACGGTGTGCTGGGACGGCGACGTCTGCACGGTCGGCGACCACTGCCAGGACGGTGTGTGCGTGGCCGAGCCTGCCGCGTGCGACGACCGCAACGTCTGCACCGACGACGCCTGCGACCCCACGACCGGCTGCCGCTTCACGCCGCACGACAGCCTGGCGTGCGACGACGGCGACCCCTGCACGGGCCTCGACCAGTGCCTTGGCGGCGCCTGTCAGCCGGGCCCGGTGCCGCTCTGTCTGCCGTGCGTCGCCGACGGCGACTGTGCCGCCATCGACGACGGCGATCGCTGCAACGGTGTCCTCTCCTGCATCGACGGCACGTGCGCGCTCGACGAGGGCTCGGTTGTCGTGTGCGACACCAGCAACGATAACCCGTGCCGACAGACGCGCTGCGACCCGGCCACGGGCACGTGCAGCACCCAGGAATTGGCCGACGGCGAACCCTGCTCGTCGGGCGACCCCTGCCGCTACTCCGAAACGTGCCTTGCGGGCGCCTGCTTCGGCACGGCGCTCGATTGTGGCGACGGCAATCCCTGTACCGACGACCTCTGCCTCGGCGACCAGACCTGTGAGCACGTCAACAACCAGGCGCCGTGCGAAGACGGCGACCTCTGCACGGCGGGCGACCGCTGCGCAAGCGGCGTCTGCCAGACCGGCGTGCCCAACACTTGCGACGACAACAACGCCTGCACGCGCGATGGCTGCAACCCGAGCACGGGCTGCTACCACGACCCGGTGGCCGGGGCCTGCAACGACGGCGACCCCTGCACGCAGGACGACCGCTGCGTTGCCGGCGAGTGCACGGGCGACCCGCTGCCCTGCGACGACCTCGACCCGTGCACCGACGATGCCTGCGATCCGGCTGCTGGCGAATGCGTCCACACGCCCAACATGGCGCCGTGCGACGACGGCGACCTCTGCACCCTCGGCGACGCCTGCCAGACGGGCGTCTGCGTGCCCGGAATCGCGCCCGACTGCTCCGACGGCAACGTCTGCACGTCCGACGCCTGCGAACCGGCCGTGGGCTGCATCCACCAGCCCATCGCCGGGGTGTGCGACGACGGCGACGCCTGCACCGTCGGCGACCGCTGCGACGAGGGCGTGTGCAGCGGCAGCGGGCCCGACTGCGAAGACGGCGACCCCTGCACGGCCACCACCTGCGACGCCCAAGGCCAGTGTACGTTCGACCCGGTGGCCTGTTGCGGCGATGGCCGCACGGGAGCGGTCCAGGTGCTCGAAGGCTTCGAGAGCGCCGATTTCCCGCTGCCCGGTTCGGGCTACACCGTGGCTGGTTTCCAACGCGATTCGAGCCTTGCATTTTCGGGCGAGTACGCCATGGCCAGCCACACGGCGGCAGGCGGAACCACGTCCCGCCTCACGCTCGCACTCGCGCCGGGGGCGCGCCAGGTTTGCTTCCGCGTGCGCGGCAGTTCCCAGTTCGAGCACGATGTCTTCCGTTTCCTCGTCGACGACGAAGAACAGCTCGCGCTGTCCGGCAGCGCCCACCAGTACGCCTGGCTCGAACACTGCGCCCCACTCACGGCCACGAACGGCCACACGCTCACCTGGCAGTACGAGAAAGACGACGCTGGCAGCGCCCACCAGGACCGCTTCTGGGTCGACGCCGTGGCGTTGCAGGTCGACGAAGTCTGCGACGACCGCAACCGCGCCTCGGGCGATGGGTGTTCGGCCGACTGCCGCTCCGACGAGCGCTGCGGCAACGCGCTGGTCGACCTTGCGGCCGGCGAAACCTGCGACGACGGCAACACCGTGCCGAGCGATGGCTGCGACGGCAGCTGCCAGGTCGAGAACGGCTTCGCCTGCCCCACGCCGGGGGCCCCCTGTACGACGACGTGCGGCGACAGCATCACGGCCGGCACCGAACAGTGTGACGACGGCCAAAACGGCACGCCCTGCGACGGTTGTGACGATGACTGCCAGACGTTCGTCAACGCGTGCGGCGACGGACACGTATGCGACGCCGAACAATGCGACGACGGCCAGAACGGCACGCCCTGCGACGGCTGCGCCGACGACTGCACCGTGTTCGTCGGGGTTTGCGGCGACGGCGACCCCTGCGGCCTCGAGATGTGCGACGACGGCAACACGGTCGGGCTCGACGGCTGCAGCGCCGACTGTCAGTCCGACGAACGCTGCGGCAACGGCTTCCGCGACGATCTGCCGCTCAGCGAAGCCTTCGACTATGCAGGCGAATGGGGCCCGCTCGGCTGGATCACGAACGGCTTCGTCATGACCTGCAACGGTGGCGACTGCACGGTCGGCACGCCGCACGGCTACCCAAGTTCGGCCGACCTGTCGCTGTCGGTGAGCCTCGGCGCCGACTACCACCGCATCTGCTACCGGCTCACGGGCTTCCAGACCGAGAGTTGTTGCGACGTGCTGACGTTCCTGGTCGACGACGTGCCCCAGGCCGACCACCGCGGCGGGCTCGAATCGTTCGAGCACTGCGTCGACGTCGACCCGGCCGTTGGCCACACCTACACGTGGCGTTTCACGAGCGACGGCTCCATCAGCTACTACGGCTTCGACATCGCGCAGGTGCTCTGGTTTGGCAGCGCGGCCGAGACCTGCGACGACGGCAATGGGCTGCCGGGCGACGGCTGCGACGAAGCCTGCCAGATCGAGCCGGGCTGGTTGTGCCCCGCGGCCGGCGAACTCTGCGAGGTCGACTGTGGCGACGGCTTCGTGCTCGCGCCCGAAACCTGCGACGACGGCAACACCACCCCGGGCGACGGTTGCGATGCCGAGTGCCAGCGCGAGCTCGGCTGGCAGTGCCCGGCCGAAGGCGGGGCCTGTGCCACGTTCTGCGGCGACGGCATCCCGGCCGGCGCCGAGCCCTGCGACGACGGGCAGAACGGCGACCCGTGCGACGGCTGCCTCGACACGTGCGAACGGCACTACAACGTGTGCGGCGACGGGTTCCTCTGCGAACTCGAAAGCTGCGACGACGGCAACCTGTGGCCCGGCGACGGCTGTGCCCCCGACTGCCAGTCCGACGAAACCTGCGGCAACGGCTGGCTCGACACGTGGCAGATCGTCGAGACCTTCGACCACAACGGCACGCTCGGCGGGCTCGGCTGGACGTCGAGCGGCTTCGTCGTCACCTGCGACGGGGCCGACTGCCGCCTCGGCACCCCGCACAACTATCCCGACTGCATCGACTTCCCGCTCGAAATCGTCATTCCGGCGGGCTACCGGCGCGTGTGCTACGACATCGTCGGCTTCGACACCGACGGCTGCTGCGACTATCTCTCGTTCCAGATCGACGGCAGCGAACGCACGAACCATCGCGGCCAACTCGGCGACTTCACGAGCTGTCACGACATGGAACCGACCGTACAGCACACCTATCGCTGGCTCTTCCACAGCGACTGCGGGAGCAATCGCCACGGCTTCGACTTCACGAACATCCGCTGGGAACCGACGAAGGGCGAGACCTGCGACGACAGCAACCTCGACTCGGCCGACGGCTGCGACTTCGAATGCCACATCGAAGACGGCTGGATCTGCGACACGCCCGGCGAGTCCTGCTACATCCCGTGCGGCGACGGCATCGTGTTCGGCTACGAAACGTGCGACGACGCCAACCTCGAAAGCGGCGACGGCTGCGACAGCACCTGCCATGGCGAAACCGGCTGGGATTGCCCGCTTGACGGCGGCGCCTGCACGGCCATCTGCGGCGATGAACTCGTGGTCGGCGCCGAAGGCTGCGACGACGGCCAAAACGGCGACCTCTGCGATGGCTGTCTCGACGACTGCACGGCGCACATCAACGCGTGCGGCGACGGCTTCGGCTGCCCCGGCGAAATCTGCGACGACGGCAACCCGTGGCCCGGCGACGGCTGCTCGACCGACTGCCTGTCCGACGAGAGTTGCGGCAACGGCATCCTCGACGACATGAGCCTTGTCGAAGACTTCTCGCACGGCGGCGATTTCGGGCCGCTGCCCTGGGTCAACAACGGTTTCGTGCTGCACTGCAACGCGCAGGGCTGCCGCGTGGGCACGCCGCACAACTACGCGCAGAACTCCAACCTGTCGCTGCAAGTCGAAGTCGGCCGCGGCTACAACGAAGTGTGCTTCGCGCTGGCCTCCTTCCTTACCGAGGGCTGCTGCGACCGGCTCTACTTCGACATCGACGGCACCGAGCAGCAGTCGTGGTCGGGCAACGTCGGCAGCCGCGTCGTCTGCTTCGGCGTCGACCCCGACATCGGCCACACGTATCGTTGGCGCTTCATCAGCGACTACTCGGGCGTCTACTACGGCTTCGACATCACGAACGTCACGTGGCACAGCTTCAAAGCCGAAGACTGCGACGACGGCAACAACTTCTCCGAAGACGGCTGCGACGCCGTGTGCACCATCGAACCCGGCTTCATCTGCCCCGAACCCGGCGAGCCGTGTGTGCCGGAGTAGCGGCGGCTCTTCCTGCGCGGCGCCCCACATCCGGTTTGACTTCGGCCCCCGACTGGCCTACATTTCGCCCGCTTGGCGCTTCCGCATCGGGCGGACTGCGACAAGGAAACGCGATCGGAACGGGTACGGTGGCCAAACTCCTCGCTCTCTCAGCTGTGGCCCTGATGCTGGCGCAAGCCTGCACCGAGAATGTCTGTCCCCAGGGCACCAAAGGTCGCAAAGGAACCTGCTACTTGCCGGCTCCCGACGGCTTCGATGGCTCGTTTGCGTGGCCCCCCGACGGAGGCGCGGGCCCCAACGATGACACGACCGCCGAGGCCGACGCTGCCCGAGACGCGGGCGACCCGGGCGACCGGCCGCGAGGCGACGTTCACGGCGCGCCCGACGCGGCCGCCGACGGGACGAGCGCGTCCCCCGACGGCCAAACGGCCGCCGACGCGGTGCGCCCGGCACCCGACGGGGCGCCTGCGGCCGAGGTCGAGCCTGCTCGGCCCGACGGCCAGAGCGAATTCGGCGAGTAGAGTTCCGCGACCGAGACGAAGGGCTGCTGCCCCACCCGTTCCCCGAGCCCACCGAAACGGACCGAACAGAAACGCATGACCAAACGCATTCTCATCAATGTCGATGTCGAGGAAACCCGTGCCGCCATCGTGGCCGACGGCCAACTGTTGAACCTCGAAATCCAAGGTGCCTTCGACAACCGCGTGCGCGGCAACGTGTACACGGCCGTGGTGCGCCGCGTCGAGCCGAGTCTCCAGGCCGCATTCGTCGACTACGGGGCGCGCAAGGAGGGCTTTCTGCCCCTGGGCGAGCTGCAGCCGCGCTACTTCCCGGACCAGAATCGGCGCCTGCCCATCGAAAAGGCCCTGAAGGCCGGCAAGCAACTGCTCGTGCAAGTGGCCAAAGACGCCGTGGGCACGAAGGGCGCGAGCCTCACCACGTACATCAGCATCCCGGGCCGCTTCCTCGTGCTCATGCCCGACAGCGACAAAGGCGGCGTGTCGCGCAAACTGCCCGACGAGGAACGGAGCCGCGTCAAGCAGTTGCTCGAAGAAGTCGAACTGCCCGACGGGCTGGCGGTCATCGCGCGCACGGCGAGCCTTTCGCGCGGCAAGCTCGAAATCCAGAAAGACCTCACGTACCTGACCCGGCTCTGGGAAGGCATCCAGCAGAAAGCGGCCGAAGTCATCGGGCCGGCGCTCATCTACCAGGAACAGAACCTGGCCATTCGCTTTCTGCGCGACTACCAGACGTCCGACGTCGACGAGATCTGGGTCGACGACCCGGCCACGTTCCAGGACGTGCGCGACTTCGTCACCGTGCTCATGCCGCGCCATGCGGCCAAGGTGCGGTTGCACGCCGACGCGACGCCGTTGTTCAAGCACTTCGGGATCGAAGACCAGATCCAGGACGTGTTCGCGCGCAAGGTGCAACTGCCGTCCGGCGGCTCCATCGTCATCGACCAGACCGAGGCGCTCGTCGCCATCGACGTCAACTCGGGCCGCGTGCGCCAGAAAGACATCGAAGACACGGCCCTCGTGACAAACCTCGAGGCCGCCAAGGAAATCGCGCGCCAGTGCGTGCTGCGCGACCTCGGCGGGCTGCTCGTCATCGACTTCATCGACATGCGCGAGAAGGCGCACCAGCGCAAGGTCGAAGCCGCATTGAAGGCCGCCTTCAAAGAAGACAAGGCACGGCTCAACTTCGGTCACATCTCCGAATTCGGGTTGCTCGAACTGTCGCGCCAACGCATCCGTTCCGACCTCTTGAGCGGCTCGTTCCGCACGTGCGAACACTGCGAAGGCACGGGCCTCGTGCGCACCGACGAATCGGCGGCGCAGCGCATCTTGCGGCAGATCAAAGAGAACCTCGTGGCCGGTAGCGCGTCGCTCGTGCGTGCCGAGGTCTCGCCGGCGCTGGCGCACTACCTGCTGAACCAACGGCGGCGCGAACTCACGGCGCTCGAACGGGCGCACAACACCCGCATCGAGATCGCCGCCAACCCCGCCGTGTGCAGCAACAGCGTGCGGGTGCAGGGCGGTCGCCTAGGGCCGCCCGTGCCCGAGCAGCCGGCCGGGCCCCCGCCGCCCACCCTCGACTTCAAGGCTCCGGCGAGCACCACGCCCGCCGAGCGGCCGAGCGTCGAGCCGCTGAGTCTCTACGACCGCACCTGGCGCCGCGAGAATGTGCAGGACGGGGCCGGCGGTGAGGTCGACGATGCGACCACCGCCGGGGCGGCGCAGCCGGCCGGCACGCCGGCCGCACAGGCGACCACGCCGCTGACACTGCCCGTGGCGCCGCCGCTGGTCGAGCTGCCGGCCGAGTCCGAGGCTGTCCCGCCGCCCGCGGCCGATTTCGAACCCGAGCCACCCGCGCCCCCGCGCTTCGACCCGGCGCAGTTCGCCCGCATGATCCCGGCCGCCGAACAGAACGAAACGGCACGCGGCAGCGGGCTTGGCGGTTGGCTCAAGCGGTTGTTCGGGGCCGCGCCCCCGCCGCGCGTCGAGCCGAGCCGCCCCCTCGGACGCACCGCCACGGCGCGCTCCGTGGTCGACCCCGTCGGCGTCATGGGCTGGCCCACGCGCGGCGCCGACACGCTGGCCCCGAGGGCCGCCCAGGCAGCCGCCCCAAGCGACCGGCCGGACGATGGTGCCGTCGCGCCGGACTCCTCCAGCACGACGCCGTCGAACGCTGCCGAGGCAAGCGGCGACGAAGCCAAACCCGGCGCCGACGCCGGCCGCACGGCGAAGCGCCGGCGACG
>CAYRCM010000215.1:0-10219 GCA_964422715.1 uncultured Myxococcales bacterium
AGAATTCCAGGGAGTTGATACATGGCTGGCCACAACCCGTCCATGGAGAGAACCCGCATGTTCGTGGTCGTGCTCGCTGTCCTGGCATCCATGGCGGCGGGCTGCGAACGGGTGGAGGAGGAGAGCGCCAGCGGGACCGACATTTCGAGCCAACGAAGCGACGCAGCTCGTCTGGACGGAGGTGACGGAGGAGGGACGAGTGGCGATGCGGCCTCCCCCACCGCAGATGACTTGGGGGGGAAGGAGGCGGTCCCGGACGAAGGAGAGCACGCGGCAGTGGAGAAGTACTGCGCGGAGTCGTGTGGAGAGCACTGTCGTTGGATGCCGGCCCCCCCCCCGCCATTCCCCGGGCTGGACGGCTGGGACGGAGCCGTGCCGGACATTCTCGGCACAGCGCGGGAACAATGTCCGATCGGCGGCGGTGAGAGTGTCACCCTTTGGTATCCGCACTATCACGGTCATCGCGGCTGTCACATGGCGATCGACGTGCCATGCTATCGAGGCTGGCTCGTCATTGGCGACGACCCAGTGGACCCGAGCGCGCTTCGCGCGCATGAGCATCGCTGTGACCCTTGCACGGAGGTCGCTCCCTGTACGAACTCCTTTGTCGGGTCCTACGCGACGGGGCAATCGTTCGGTGAGGGTCCGTCGACAACGTGCCAGGTCTTCGCATATGGCGTCTGGAACGCTCGTTCTCCGGTGGCCTTTCGTGGGTACGAGGTCACGGTCGCACCGCGCGTCGCGCGGGCGGAAAGAGCGGCGGACGGTTCGGTCGAGATTCTCTACTACTCCCTCGAACAGCTGGCGTGTGGATGCACCTGCACCGGTGTCGTTGGTCGATGCCTCAACGAGGTTCCGCCTGCTGAGCGCAGGGTCCCCTACGTTTCTCTCGGGGACGCCGTCGAGTTGGAGCCTCTTGAACTCGCAGATCCCTTCGAACTCGACTTTCGAACCCATGATTTCGCCTCACCCGACGCGCCTGTCGAGTGGTGCTCGATTCTCGAGTGCTTGTATCTACGCGAGAACTGGCCCACTGGTGAGATGCAACTCCCGCCTGCTTCTCCTTGAGGCAACGGTTTGGTAGCCGTTCAGGGGGCCGGTCTTCGTGGGCCGCGGGAAGCCAGTCTGCGGCAGAAACCGGGGCGAACGCGTCGAGAGCTGTTCCCGCCCACGCCCACCGAGGGGTCGGAGCCGTTCCGCAGCCACGTCTGCTGAGGTTGGCGCATCCGGCGTGTCCGCGCTTCCGCCCGCGCCGCCGCGCGACGCGCCGGGACTGCCCGCTTCCCCGCACGATTCCAAGCGCGGCAAGGACCTGGAGCGAAGGCTCGCGCGCCCCCCCCCGGAAACGCTGCGCATCCGCGTCATCGCGGCCCCGGGGGCGACGCGGGCCGGCCGCCGCTCACCCCTTCACGGGCGGCAGCACCAGGGCCGAACCCGTGGCCACCACCTTGCCGTCCTGGTTCGTCCAGAGGCAGTCCAGGCGCACGAAGCGGTGCTTTTCGAGTTTTTCGGCCACGGTGGCCTTGGCCGTGATGGTGTCGCCGAAGAACGTGGGGGCCTTGAAGCGGACGGTGACTTCGAGGGCCACGGTCCCGAGGCCCGGCAGCTTCATGCCGAGCACCGGGGCGATGAGCGACTGGGCGAGCGCCCCGTGGGCGATGCGCGTGCCGAACGGGGTGGTCTTCGCGAAGGGCTCGTTGACGTGGATGGGGTTGAAGTCGCCCGAGATGCCGGCAAACAGGTACACGTCGGTCTCGCTGATGGTCTTCGTGAAACTCGCCGACATGCCGAGCTCGAGTTCGTCGTAGGACAGGCCCAAGGGGTAGGTAGGCTTCTCGTCCGATTCGAAATGGCTGAGATTCAAGAGGGTGGAGGTGTCCTCCTTCGCGAAAACCGCCTTCACGGGGAGGCCCACCCGCATGTCGCGCGGGGCGATGCCCTTGACCAGGTGGACGAACGCCGTGTCGGCGCCGTCGAGTTGGACGAGGGCCAGGATGTACGGCGGTTTGGCCGGCTGGTAGGGTTCCTCGTAACGCACGACCGTGAACCCGGTGACCACCCCGGTGGGCTTGACTTCCACCCACTCGGCGCAACGGGCGAGGAGGTGCTGCTCGCAGTGCGTGCGCGGCGGAACGAAGACCTTGCCGCACGTGGGGCAGCGGGTGCCCATGATTTTCTTGTCGTCGCGCAACGCCACGAGGAAGCGGCTGCCGGTGCGGCCGGCGAAGTACTGGTACGGCAGGGCCAACTGGCCCTCGACCACGAACGAATCGGCATCGCTGTACGGGATGGGGGAACCCATGGCGGCCTCCGTGCCCACTCAGTCGACGATCTCGAAGTAGCGGATGTCGGTGATGGCGCCCTTGCGCCGCTCTTCCCACACGGGACGCACCCGCGCCCGCTTGCGGACCCGGTCGATCTGGGCCGGGTTGAGCTCGTGCCAGAAGACGTCGCTGCCGGAGCACCCGTCGAGCAGCAGGAAGGCCGAGCAGTACGGCGTCTCGCGGCTTTGGCCCGTGAGCGGGTCGGGGCTCGCGTAGTAGGTGATGTCGAAGCTCGCGACGATGCCCTCCGGCCCCACCTCGACGAGTTCTTCGACCCGCACGTGACACACAGCGCAGGCCTCGCGCGGCGGGGTCTGCAAGCGCCCGCAGACCGGACACTTGTTGGCCAGGATGCGCTTGTGGTCGCGCAGTTCCTGGAGGAACTTGCCCATGAGCGGGCCCGTGGTGAAGCGCTGCGGGACGGCCAGCCGTTGCTTCAGCACCACGAGTTCCTCGACCCGGCTCTCCACCCCGCGCTCGGCCGGCGGCGTGTATTTCTTGAAGAACCGGGGCGCCCGGGACATGAGGCCGAGGTCGCCCTCGACTTTCAGTTTCCCCGAGGTGAAGGCGGACATGCCGTCGAGCTTGCCGAGGGTCAGATCGATCCAGTCGCGGGCCGCGATGGTGGCCGTGACGTCCGGGCTGTGCACGCCGGGCAGAACCTGCACCCGGCCGTCGCGGACGCGGACGGTCCACTCGCCCCCGCCCTCGCCCGTGACCCGGTAGGCGAAGTTGGCGGCGACGCCCTCGATGCCCTTCGGGTTCACGCGCCCTTCCATGGTGGCGAAGATGTCGGCCACGCTGGCCCCGCCTTCCGGGGGTTTTGGGGCCGGCCGCGGGGTCAGACCCCACTGCTTGAGCACCTTCTTCAAGACCTTGCCGACCTGGTTGCGGGGCAAGTCCTCGGCCAGGATCTCGACGTAGCGTGGCACCTTGAAGGCGGCCAGCCGCTCGCGGCAGAAGGCCTGCACCTCGGCGCCGGTGAGCGTCGGGTCGGCCGGCACGACGAAGGCCTTCAACTCCTCGCCCATGACCGGGTCGGGCACCCCGATGCAGGCCGCGTCGCGGATCTTCGGATGGGCAGCCAGCACGGCGTCGATCTCTTTCGGGTAGATGTTCTCGCCCCCGCGGATGACCATGTCCTTCAGCCGGTCCACGATGAAGAAGTACCCGTCTGCGTCGCGGTAGCCGACGTCCCCGGTGTGCAGGAGCCCGTCGCGGAGCGTTTCGCCGGTCTCGGCCGGTCGGTTGTGGTAGCCCAGCATGACGACGTCGCCGCGCACCACGATCTCGCCAGGCTGGTTTGGCGGCAGCTCGCGGCCGGCGTCGTCGACGATGAGGACCTCCTGGCCGGGGCAGGCGAGCCCGATGCTGCCGACCTTGCGGATGCCGTTGCGCGGGTTCAGCGTGGAGACGCACGTGCCCTCGGTGAGCCCGTAGCCCTCGACGAGCGGGATGCCGAACGTCTCTTCGAAGGCCCGGAAGGTGTCGACCGGCATCGGCGCCGCGCCGCAGATGCCGAACTTCAGCGAACTGCGGTCGTAGCGGTCGCGTTCGGGGCTTTTCAGCAGGATGGCGTACACCGCCGGCACGGCGGAGAAGTAGTTGACCCGGTAGCGTTCGACGACGGCCCAGAACTCGCCCGCGCTGAACTGGCGCCGCAGCACGACCGCCCCGCCGCGGTCGAGGGCCGAGCTGGCCGTCAGCATGGCGTTGACGTGGAAGAGCGGCAGGAAGATGAGGATGCGCAGGCCCTCCTCCAGGTCGAGCGCGTCCTGGCAACTGCGGATGTCGGCAAGCACGTTGCGGTGGGAGAGGAGCACCCCCTTGGGGTTGCCCGTCGTGCCCGACGTGTAGAAGATGAAGGCCGGGTCTTGCGGGTCGGCCGGGCACACGAGGCGCTCGCCCGGCCCCCCGGTGACCAGGTCGTGGAACGAGGCGTGGCCCGGCCGCGGGGCGGGCCCCGTCTCGACGACGATTTCGAGCGCGGGCGTGCGGCCGCGGATCTCGTCCAGGATGGGCAGGTACTGGGGCTCGATGATGAGCCCCCGGCCCCGCGAATCGTTGAGCAGGTACTCCACCTCCGCGGCCTTCCACCACCCGTTGACCGGTCCGGCCACGGCCCCGATCTTCTGGATGGCGAAGTACGAAAGCAGCGTTTCCGGGGAGTTCTGCACGAGGACGTGGATGAAGTCGCCGCGGCGGAAGCCGAGCCGCAGCAGCCCGTGGGCAAGGGCGCCGACCCGGCGGCCGAACTCGCGGTAGCTCAGCGTCTCGTCCTCGAAGAGCAGGTAGGCGCGGTCGCCGTACTGGTCCACCTTGCGGTCGAGGTAGGTTCCGAGGTTCATCTGCACACCCCCTATCCCAGAGCCGGCGGCTCGCTCGTGAGCAGCATGAGCACGGTCCAGAATGTCCCGCCGAACCCCGAGGCGAGCGCCTGGCGCACAGGTTTCCCGACCTGGTGGTCGCCCGCGGTGCCGCGGATCTGGTTCGCGGCCTCGGCCACGCGCACGAGGGCCGTGGCGCCGATGGGGTTCGAGGCCACGACGCCGCCCGAGGGGTTGATGGGGAAGGGCCCGTCGCTGGCGATCTCGTCGTTCTCGACCATCTTCAGGTGCTCGTCGCCTTCGAGCAGCAGGAACTCGCGGATCCAGTCGAGACCCCACCACGAGGAGGGGTCGTACATCTCGAAGAGGTCGATTTCGCGGCGCGGGTCGCGAATGCCGTTGCGCGCGAAGAGCTGCTCCGCGGCGTGGCGCATGGTGGACTTCACCTTTTCGAGGCCCCAGAGCGTGAAGGTCTCTTCGCGGTGGACGGTGATGTGGTCCTTGATCCAGGCGGCCCGCTTGCCGAGTGCCTGCACCTTGTCCTCGGAAGCGAAAATGACGGCGCAGGCCCCGTCGCTCTGCGAACACATGTGGATCATGCGGAGTTCGCCGACGAGCGGCGGCGAGGTGCGGGCGAGTTCGTCGGCCTGGTCGAACTCGAGGCCGAAGCGCCGGTGCGCATAGCGGTTGCGCATGGCGTGCCGGTCCATGAGGATGCGGTGGTGCATGGCGGCGCGTGTGGCCCGCTCGGCGCCGAATTCCTCCATCACGTCCTGGGCCGCCGAGCTCGTGAGCGCGCCCGTCTGGAGTTGGCGGCCCCAGAGCGGGTCGGCCATGTTCGTGATACCCCCGGTGGTGTGCCCTTCCTGGAGCTTCTCGAAGCCCACGGCGAGCACCACGTCGTGCAGCCCCGAGGCGACGAGCAGGTCGGCCGCACAGGCCAGCGTGGCCCCGGTCGTGCCGCCCGTCGTGACCCGCAGGGTCTCCTTGCCCCAGGCCCCGCTGCCGAGCACGTGCCAGAGGTCGGGCTGGTGCACCATCTCGAAGAGTTCCATGTTGCCGTGCAGTACGCAGCCGATGTCGGCGAGCGTGAGGCCGGCGTCGGCGAGCGCGGCCGCCACGGCTTCCTGGATCAGCTCCGGCTGGTTGACGTCCTCGCGGTGGCTCGAATACGGCGTCTGGCCCACCCCGATGATGCCCACATTGCGATTTTTGCGTGTCATCGCCCGCCCTCCGTGTCGCGCGCCAGGGTGACGACGCTGTGGAACTGGCCCGCCGGGCCGGTGACCCCATGGGCCACGGCCGTGCGGGCGCCCGCGACCTGGACCGCGCCCGCCCGGCCCTGGAGTTGGCGCACGGCCTCGGCGACCCGCACGAGGCCGCCCAGCATGAGCGGGTTGCCGGCCAGCGCCCCGCCCGACAGGTTGACGTGCTGGCGGTCGGGACCCCCGTCGTCGAGCCAGCGGCCGCCCTGGCCGGCCGGGATGAGCCCCAGACCTTCGACCCACTGCGGTTGCTGGTGGGCGTAGAAATCGGCCACCTCGACGATGTCGAAGGCCGCGCGCGGATCGGTAACGCCGGCCCGCGCGTAGGCCCGCTCGGCCGCCGTGCGCAGGCCCGCGCTGACGGCGAGATCGCGGTCGCCGAGGAAGAACGAGTCCATGCAGTTGCCGACGCCCGTGATCCAGACGGGGGTGGGCGTGAGTTCCCGGGCCCGCTCCTCGCAGGCCACGATCAGCCCCAGGGCCCCGTCGGACACGGGGTAGACGTGGAGCGCGCGGATGGGGTCGCACACCATGGGCGAGGTGCGCACGGCCTCGGCCGTCACCGGGGTCACCTCCGGCGTCCAGGGGTTCGTGGCCGCGAGCCGCCGCGCCCGCGACACCACCCGGGCGAGTTGCTCGTCGCTGACGTACGAGCGCGCCTGGTAGGCCTGGGCCTGCAAGGCCGCGGCCGACAGGTAGTCGAGCCCCACGGGCCGCGTGTAGAAGGGGTCGAAGGCCAGGTGGGTGACCTGGTTGCGGCTCTGGGCCTGCGATTCCTTGCAGTGGCCGACGACCAGAACCACGTCGGCGTGGCCCGAAAGGACGGTGGCGAGCGCGTAGTACACGGCCTGGGCCCCGTCCTGGGCCACCTTCTCTTCGCAGCGGTAGTGGGCCCCGAGCACGTCGGTCATGGCGTTGTTGGAGATGGTGCGGGCATCGAAGACGTCGTCGGAGACGCTGATGGTCGTGTCGATGCCGCCCGGGGCGAATGCGAGGCCCGTCTCCCGGCGCAACGCCTCCACCACGTCGAGCACCATGCCCTGGAAGCGCTGCCGCGTGTTGGCCCGGACAAACGGTGTGGAGGCCACCGCACAGATGGCCGCTCGTCGCGTCATGCCCATCCTCCCGCAATCCGTGGGCGAAAAGAACCGGCCGTCCTTTCGCCTACCGATACCGGTCCAGCAACCAGGCCGCAATGCGGCCGCGTTGCACTTCGGACGTCCCCATGCCGAGTTCGCAGAAACGCGCGTCGCGCTGGATGCGTTCGACCGCGCTGCCCGCGAGGTAGCCCGCCCCGCCGAAGATCTGCACCGCCATGTGCGCGGCCTTCGTGGCCCCCTCGCTCGCGAGCAGTTTGGCGCAGGCGGCGAGCACCCGGGCCTCGCTGCCCCCCCGGTCGTACGTCCAGGCGGCGTAGCGCGTGAGCTCGCGGGCCGCATCGCCGGCGGTGCGCATGTCGGCCAATTTGAAGGCCACCTCCTGGTCGCGCAGGATGGGCTTGCCGCCGCGCTTGCGCGTCGTGGCCTCCTGGAGCGCGAGCCGCAGGCAGGCCGCCGAGAGGCCGAGCGCCAGCGCGGCGAAACGGATGCCGCCCACGGCCCAGAGTTCTTCGAGCCACCCCCGCCCCGCGGCGGGCGCGCCGACGAGGGCCTCCTCCGGCAGCGCGCAATCGCGAAACCAGAGGTCGCCGATCGCGACGCCGCGCAGCCCCGAGGTTTCGCGCGCCGGCCCGGCCACGAACCCCGGCGTGCCGCGCGGCACGCAGAACCAGCCGTGGGCCCCGGCCGCCGGGTCGGTGACGGCCAGCACGAGCACGACGTCGGCGTCGGGCGCATTCGCGATCAGGGTTTTGCCGCCGGTGAGCGTCCAGCCGCCCGGGCGGCGCACCGCGGCCGTGCGGATGTCGCCCGGCTCGGCGCCGGCCTCTTCCTCGCTCACGGCCACCGCGGCCAGGGCCGCGCCGCGCGCGAGGGCGGGCAGCCAGTGGGCCTGCACGGCCGGGGCGGCGGCGCGGGCGATGAGGAGCGCCGCGAGGTCCGAGGAGGTGGCCGCGAGGTACGTCGAGGCGCAGGCCTCGGCCAGGGCCTCGTGCAGCGGCAAGGCGGAGACGAGCGGCTCGCCCGCGCCGCCGTGGGACTTCGGCAGGTGCAGGCCGAGGTAGCCCTCGGCCGCGAGCGCCACGAGTTGTTCCCGGAGCAGCGCCTGGGCCGCGGCCGCATCGGCCCGGTCGAAGATCGCGGCCGCCGGTGCCAGGCGGGCCTCGCAGAACGCGGCAAACGCGGCATGTGCGGCCGTTTCGGCCGGGCTGTACTCGAAGTTCATCGGAGGCCCTCTTTCAGGCAGCGGGCGATGATGGTGCGCTGGATCTCGGACGTCCCGCCCCCGATCTGGGCGAGTTTCACGTCGCGGAACGTCCGCTCCACCGGGAAGTCGTGGATGAACCCGTAGCCGCCGTGGATCTGCAGCGCCTCCGAGACGACCGGGAGCCCCCAGTCGCCCATGAAGAGTTTAGCGATGGCGGCTTCGAGATGGTTCATGGAGCGGCCCTGGTCCTTGTTCCAGGCCACGCGATAGACGAGGAGCCGGGCGGCCTCGACGAACACCTTCAGGTCGGCCAACTTGTGCTGGATGGCCTCGAATTCGGCGATGGGCCGGCCGAACTGCCGGCGCTCGAGGGCGTAGCGGGCGCAGTCGCCCGTGAGCCGGTGGATGGCCCCGACGAACGGGGCCAAGAGCGCCGAGCGGTCCCATTCGAGGGCCTGGAGCGCGATGATGAACCCGGCCCCCTCCTGGCCGAGGAGGTTTTCGGCCGGGATCTCGGCGTCCTCGAAGATCAACTCCGACGTCGTGGACGAGCGCACCCCCAACTTGTGCAGCGGGGGACCCGCCGAGAACCCCGGCGTGCCCCGCTCGACGACGAAGGCGCTGATTCCGAAATGCCCGGCCGCCCGGTCGGTGACGGCGAAGACGACCGCCACCTGCGCGATGGGGCCGTTCGTGATGAACATCTTCGTGCCGTTGAGCACCCAGCGGTCGCCCTTGCGCACGGCCGTGGTGGCGATGGAGGCCGCGTCGGACCCGGCGTTGGGCTCGGTGAGGCCCATGCAGCCCACCCACTCGCCGCTCGCAAGCCGTGGCAGGTAGCGTTCCTTTTGCGCGTCGCTGCCGAACTGGAGCAGGGTGTCGCCGCAGAGGTAGGTGTGCGCGCCCATGGCCAGGAGCAAGCCGCCGTCGGCCCCGCCCTCGCCGAGCGCCTCGCCGGCGAGACAGGCGGTGAGCACGTCGGCGCCCTGGCCGCCGTACGCCTCGGGGAAGTGGAGCCCGAGCAAGCCGAACTCGCCGAGTTTGCGCCAGGCCTCGAACGAGAAGGTGCTGCTCAAGTCGGCCGCCGCGGCGAACGGGGCGACCTGGTCGGCGCAGTAGCGCCGCACGGTGTCCTTGAACAGGCGCTGTTCGGGGCTCAGTTCGAAGTCCATGCGCTCACCTCTTTGGCACCGTTGCGAAGGGTCCCCCGCCCGGCGGGCTGCCGGGTTCGGGGGCATCGGTCGCCGGCGCCCGGGCCGGCCTGCCGACGAAACCGTTCGTGAAGCGGCCGGCCCGAATGGCCCGGAGGATGCTGTCGGGTTCGCGTGCGCAGTCGACGTCGACCCAGGCCCGGCCGCACCCGAGGGCCGTGTGCGCGTCGTCGCTCGCGACCCGCGGGTAGGGGATGGCCGGGACATCGAATTGGGGCGTGTAGAAGCCCTTGCTCGTGATTTCCACGGCATCGAGCGGGAGCCGGCGCGCCACGGCCGCGACCCGCTCGACGACCCGTTCGAGCGGCAGGTCGAGCTCGGCCGGATGGTTGAAGACGTGCAGGGTTTCCCGGTCGCCGACGATGCGGTTCACGTGCAGGTAGCCCTTCTCGAAGACCGTGAGTTCGACACCGCGTAGTACGATGAGATCGGTTTCGAGGTTGGCGAGTTGGCGTTCCTGGCAGCCGGGCCGCAGCAGGTGGTCGTGGTCGGTGAGGGCCACGAAGTCGAAGCCGAGGCCGGCGTACACGGCGACCACCTCGGCCGCGGTCAGAGCCCCGTCCGAGCAGGTCGTGTGCACGTGCAGGGCTCCCCTGAGCGGCATGCCGCCCCCCGCCAGAGCGGCCACGGGGTCTCTGCCCAGCGCGACCGCCCGCGCGACGTCTCGGGCCTCCCGCTGCGAGAGACACGCCCGCCGCCGCGCTTGCTGCCGATGCCCGAAAAGCCTTCGGACTACCCGCGCCAGAGCCTAGCGCAGCGGGCCCGGCGTGGCAACCGCGGGGGGCGGG
>CAYRCM010000216.1:0-10162 GCA_964422715.1 uncultured Myxococcales bacterium
CGCGCCCTGACGCGCCGGTCCGGCCGCCGTCGGTCCTGGCCCCGCCCGCCACGCCCCGAGCGCGCCGCGCGGCCGGGGGGCGGGCGACTTCCGCCGGCCGGCCATTTGTGCCATGGTGGCACCGTTTGCACCGGCCCGAGCGCCCGGCCGCGCCGGGTGTTGCGTCGGGGCGCCGCGGGCGTCCGGTGCGCTGCGCACTGCCGAGGCTTGCATGAAACGCAAAGCGCCGCTTCCGGTTGCCTGGATCGCCCAGGGGCTTGCCGTCGCGCTGGCCCTTGTCGTGGGCGTCGAAATGGGCAGCGGCTCGCCGCTTTGGGCCCCGTTGTTCGCGGTCGGCGGCGCGGCGTTCACGCTCGCCGCGGCGCGTTTCCTCGAAGGGCAGGGCTTGCTCTCGCGGCGCCCGGCGTCGGCCGACTGGCACCGCCGGCTCAGCCCCGCCGACTGGGCGCTCATGGTGCTCGTGGCCCCGATCGCCGAAGAGATTCTGTTTCGCGGCGCGCTTCAGCCGGCGCTCGGCTTCGTGCCGGCCACGGCCCTCTTCGCGCTCGTGCACGGGGCGGTTGGGCCCGACATGCGCGACCGGCTCGTGCGCGTGGTGTTGGCCCTGCCCGTTGGCTTGGCGTTGGGCCTCGCCTATCTCGCCGGGGGCCTTTTCTGCGCCTGCTTCACGCATATCTTGTTGTCCGGCAGTTTCGCCGCCGTCTCGCGGCGCGTGCCCTGGGGCCGGTAGCCGCGCGCGGGCCGTCTCGCGCGCCCGGCAGCGGCCCGGCACAACGGGAGGGCCATGTCCGAACCGTCCATCGAAACGCTCAGCGTCGACGAACTCGCGGCCGCCATCCGCGAGCACGACCACCGCTACTGGGTCCTGCACGCGCCGCGCATCAGCGACTACGAATACGACCGGCTCGTCCGCCGACTGCGCGAACTTGCACCCGAACACCCGCAGCTCCTGGCGCTCGGCAGCGATGTCGCCGAGACGGGCGTCCTCGGCGACAAGGTCGCCCACGAACAGCCCATGCTGTCGCTGGACAAGTGCTATGAACTAAGCGAGTTGCAGCGTTTCGGCGCCAGCTTCGAGGGCCCTGCGGTCGTCTCCCCGAAAATCGACGGCGTGGCGCTGAGCCTGCGCTACGACGCCGCCGGCCGGCTCGTCCGCGCCGTCACGCGCGGCGACGGCCAGCGCGGCGAAGACGTCACGGCCAACGCCCGCCGCGTGGCCGCCATCGTCGCGCGTCTGCCCGACGGCAATGTCGAGGTGCGCGGCGAGGTCTACATGCCGCTCAGCCGTTTTGCGCGCCACGCCGACACCTTCGCCAATCCGCGCAATCTGACGGCCGGCACCATCAAACAGAAGGAAGGCTCCGCAGCGCAACTGCCCGACCTCGCCTTCTTCGCCTACGACGTGCGCGGCCTGGCCGTCCGGACCGAGTGGGAGAAACTCGCCTACCTCGAACGCGTCGGCTTTGCCGTGGTGCCCGCCGAACGCCTCGAACGCGCCGAGTGGCAGGCGGGCTACGAACGCTACCTCGCCCGGCGGCATGCCCTCGACTACGAACTCGACGGCGTGGTCTACAAGGCCGACCGGCTGAGCGAACAGGAACGCCTGGGCTACACGGCGCACCACCCGCGCTTCGCCATCGCCTACAAGTTCCAGGGCGAAAGCGGCGAATCGACGCTGCGCACCGTCGAATGGAGCGTCGCGCGCACCGGCGCCATCACGCCGGTGGCCCTCATCGACCCCGTGGTGCTCTCGGGCGCCGAGGTCAGCCGCTGCTCGCTGCACAACGTGGGCATCCTGCGCAAACTCGGGCTCCGGCTGGGCGATCGGGTCGTCGCCATGCGCCGCGGCGGCGTCATCCCGAACGTCGAATTGAGCCTCGGCGGCGGCACGGTCGACGTCGTGCCGCCGGTCGCCTGCCCCGGTTGTGGCGGCCCCACGCGCCTCGACGGCGACTTCCTGACCTGCGAACAGCGCGAACAGTGTCCCGCCGTGCGGCTCGCGCTGCTCGGCCACTACGTCAAGGCGGCGGGCATCGAGGGCTTTGGCGAGAAACTCCTGCAGAGTCTCGTGAAAAGCGGCCTCGTCGAGACCCCCGACCAACTCTATCGGCTCAAACCGCACCACCTCGTGCCGCTCGAGCGCATGGGCGACATCCTGGCCCGAAAGCTCGTCGCCAACATCGAGACGGCCCGCACCCTGCCGCTCGCGACGTTCCTGCAGGCGCTCGGCATCGAGGAACTCGGGCCCACCGTGGCGGCCCTGCTCGCAGACCGCTGCGGCACGCTCGACGCGGTACTGGCGCTGAGCCTGGCCGACTTCGAGAGGAAGAAGGCCGCCAAGGGCGACGCCGATGGCGCCGGCACGCGCTTTCCAGGCATCGGCGAACGCATCGCGGCGGCCATCGTGACGGGGCTCGGCGCGCGCCGGCCGCTCATCGACGCTTTGCGCCAGCACGTGACGGTGCTCGGGGCGCTGCCCCCCGCGGCCGCGCCCTCCGCCGCAGCCGCGGCCCAGCCCTTCGCCGGCCGGTCTGTCGTGTTCACGGGCACGCTCGAAACGATGGACCGCAAGGCCGCCCAGCAGCGCGTGCGGGGGCTCGGCGGGCACACCCCGAGCGACGTGTCCAAGGACCTGCACGTCCTCGTCGTCGGCGGGGCCGGCCCCGGTGCCGGGCCGCCTTCCAGCAAGGAAAAGAAGGCGCAGAAACTCGTGGCCGACGGCCACCCCATCGAGATCGTCGGTGAGCGCGAATTCGTCGCTCGCCTCGAAGCGGCCGAGCAAGCCGTCGGCCGCGCCAACCCTTGAGTCGCGCCGGGTGGCGCGCCGCCGCCGCCGCCTCCTGCGGCCGGCTGCCGCCCGTGCAGCACGGAGCATCCCGCGTGAACGCTGCTGTCGGTTTCCGTTTTCGCCTGGCCGCCCTGGCCGCCCTGTTGGTGCTGGTCGCCGCCCCGGCCTTGGCCGGGCCGTCGCCGGCCGCTGCCGGGGCCCCCGAGGGCTTCACTTTCGTCAAGGAACTCGGCGGGATTCGCGAGTACACGTTCGCGGCGAACGGCCTGCGCGTCCTGACCCTGCCCGACCGCTCGGCGCCCGTGGTGACCTTCATGGTCACCTACCTCGTCGGTTCGCGAAACGAAGCCGTCGGCCACACGGGGGCCACGCATCTGCTCGAACACCTCATGTTCAAGGGTACGCCCACGTTCAACAAGGCCGCCGGCAGCCAGATCGCCGCCGTGCTGAAGAACGTGGGCGCCTACTACAACGCCACGACCTGGTTCGACCGCACGAACTACTTCGAACTGCTGCCACGCGGCGAACTCGAGCTGGCCGTGCGCCTCGAAGCCGACCGCATGCGCAACTCGTTCATCCGCGACGACGACCGCCGTCCCGAGATGACCGTCGTGCGCAACGAATTCGAACGCCTCGAAAACGAGCCGAGCGCCGTCATGGAAGACCGGCTCTTCGCGCTGGCCTACCTCGCCCACCCGTACCATCACTCGACCATCGGCTGGCGTTCCGACATCGAAGGGGTCTCCACCGAGCGGCTGCGCGAGTTCTACGACACCTTCTACCATCCGAACAACGCCGTGGCCGTCGTCATCGGCGACTTCGACGAGGGCCAGGCCCTCGGGCTCATCCGCAAGTACTTCGGCGCGTACGGGCCGGCCCCGAAACCCATCCCCGCGGTGTACACGACCGAGCCGCCGCAACAGGGCGAACGCCGCTTCGCGCTGCGCCGCGCGGGCGAACTCGGGCTCGTGCTCGTCGGCCAGAAGGTGCCCGCGGCCACGCACGCCGACACGCCGGCGCTCGGGGTGCTCGCGGCCATTCTCGCCGACGGGCGCATGAGCCGGCTCTACCGCGCGCTCGTCGACCAGAACCTGGCTGTCGACGTGTCGGCCGGGGCCTACGCGTTGCGCGACCCCTCGTTGCTCATCGTGCAGGCGCTGCTCGCCCCGGACGTCGCGCACGCGCAGGTCGAAGACATCGTCGTCAAGGCCTTCGAGCAACTCGCCGCCGAGCCCGTCAGCGCCGAGGAACTGCAGCGCGTCAAGGAACAGATGCGGGCCGCCACGGCCTTCGCCCGCGACGGCAGTTTCGCCGTGGCCGCGCAGTTGAACGAGGCCATTGCGGCGGCCGATTGGACGCTCTTCGTCTCGGCGCTCGCGCGCGTCGAGGCCGTCACCGCAGCCGACGTGCAGCGCGTGGCCAGGCAGTACCTCGGCCGCGACGACCGAACGGTGGGCCACTTCGTGCCGCTGCCGGCGACCGTAGGCGGCGCGTCCGATCCCGCCGCGGGCGGGCCCGCCGACTTCGCGGCCGGTCCGTTGCACGCCCTGCCGCCTGGCCCGCCCGAGGTCGCACCGGCAGGCGCCAGCGGGCTCGGCGGCAACGCCCAGGGGGGCGGCAGCAGCGGCGCCGCGGGCCCGGCCTTCGAGAAGAGCATCCGCGTCACCTCCACGGGGCCGGGCGCGCGCCTCCTGACCCTCAAGACCGGTGTCGCCGACGTCGTGTCGTTCCGCGGCAGCCTCGTCGCCGGCGACGCGTCGAGTCCGCCCGAGAGCCCCATGCTGGCCGACCTCACGGGCAACATGCTCGACCGCGGCACGCAGCGGCACGACAAGTTCGCGCTCGCCGAGGCGCTCGAACGGGTCGGCGTCGACCTGAGCATTGCCGTCGGCACGTTCCACACCGAATTCGGCGGCCGTTGCCTCAAACGCGACCTGCCGCTCGTGCTCGAATTGCTCGCCGAGATGCTGCGCACACCGCGCTTCGATGCCGGCGAACTCACCAAACTGCAGAAAGAGCGCGCCGCCATACTGCGCCGTCAGCTCGACCATACCGGCGCGCGCGCGGCCAACGAGTTGTCGCGCCTCGTGTTTCCGCCCGGCCACCCGTTCCGCACGCCGCCCGTGAGCGAGCTCATCGCCTCGGTCGAGCGCCTCACGGTCGACGACCTGCGCCAGTTCCATGCGCGCACCTACGGCGGGCGTTCGTTGCGCCTCGTGCTCGTCGGCGACGTCGACGAGGCCGGCGCCGCCAAACTCTTCCGCAAGCACTTCGGCGACTGGAAGGGCGGTGTCGCGTTTCCCGACGTGGCGCGCCTGCAGCCGGCCGCGAAGGGCGACACGCGCGTTGTGACCCTCGCCGACAAGGCCAACGTCGACATCCGCATCGGCCAGGCCGTGGGGCTGCGGCTGTCCGACGCCGACTACCTGGCTTTCCAACTCGCGAACCGCGTGCTCGGTGCGTCCACCATCGCGTCGCGCATCGGGCTCAGACTGCGAGACACCGAGGGCCTCACCTACGGGGTCACGACCGATCTCACCACGTCCAACCTGGCCGACGGCGCGTTTTCGGTGAGTCTCTCGGTGGCGCCCGAGAACATCGGGCGCGCGCTCACCGCGTTTCGCGAGGAACTCGACCGCTTCCTGTCGGGCGGGGTCACGGTCGACGAATTCGAGAACGAAAAGCGCTCCATGACCGGGCGCTTCGAGGTGACGCTGGGCTTCGACAGCGGGGCGCTCGCGCAGCAGATCCTGGCCGTCGAGGAAGAGGGCCTCGGGCTGGGCTACCTCGATGGCTACGCCGCGCGCGTGCGCGCCCTCACGCTCGACCAGGTCAACGCAGCGGCGCGCCGCTACCTCCTGCCCGACCGGCTGCACATGGCGCTCAGCGGCAGCATCGACGAGGCGCAGAAGCCGCTCGCGCCCAAGCCTTGACGCCCCGCGGCTTGCTGCCCGGCCGCGAATGGGGTAGCCGTGCGCCCTGGGCTGGCCCCGCTCCCGATTTCCGCGTCGTGCGGCCCCGCGGCGACGGCCGCAACAAGGAGCAACTACCGTGAAACCAGTCGAATCCGATATCGTATTGCTCTGCAACCCGGCCGCCGGCGGCCGCTGGAAGCAGCTTGCGGGCATCCTCGATTCGGCCGAGGCCAAGTTCGTGCGCCGCGTCGTCACCGACGAGATCGCCGATGTCGGCGCGGCGCTTGTCAGCCTCAGCCAGCGGACCAAACTCGTCTGCATCTACGGCGGCGACGGCACCATCCAACGCCTGCTCGACGCGCTCTACGCCAACCCCGATCTCGTGCAAACGCTGCCGCAACTCGCCTTCATCGGCGGTGGCACCATGAACGTCGGGGCGCGCTGGTGCGGGCTCACGCAGTCGCCGCTGCGCAACTTCCGCGACGTCGTGCGGGCCCAACGGCGCGGCGAATTGTCCATGCGGGAGGCGTCGCTGCTGCGCGTGCAAAACGGCCCCGACGTGCACTACGGCTTCACGTTCGGCATGGGCCCGGCCGTGCGCATCCTCAACGAGTACGAGCACGGCCGCAAGGGCAAGGTGGCGGCGCTCGTCGCCGCGGCGCGCGCCATCGCGGCGGCGTGGAGCCCACGCGACCAGGCTTGGCAGCCGGTCGTGGCCGAGATGGCCGGCACGGTCTCGTTCGACGGCCAGGTGCTGCCCTATGCCCAGTACATGGCGGTGTTTTGCAGCGTCACGGGCACCATCAACCCGTTCGTGAAGCCGTTTGTGCGGTCGCGCACGCCCGAGAGTTTCTACGCGCTCGCCTACGGCGTGAGCGCGCGCGAGGTGTCGCTGGCGTTGCCGGGGCTGCTGCGCGGCTACTTGCCCATCGACACCAAGGCCCTCCTGCAGTCGGCCTCTACCTGGAAGCGCCTCGTGCTGTCGTACTTCGGCCAGGGGGTCGTGCCGAGCGACCCGCGCTACGTCAACGTGACGGCGCGTACCTGCCGTGTGGAGTCGGCGGAAAAGATCTACACCGTCGACGGCGAGTTGCTCGACATGCACGCCCCCGTGGTCGACGTCACGCTCGGCCCGCAACTGCGCCTCGCGGTCAGCCCCACCGCCGAACTCGGACCCGTGATGCGGCTTGCGGCCGACATCGCGCGGGCCGCGCCCGGGCGTCAGAAGCCCGAGTAGCCGGGTGGGGGCCGTCAGGGCTCCGGCAGTTGGTCGATGAATTCGAGGAAGCGCTCGACCGGCTGCGCGCCGACGAAGCGGTAGCCATTGACGAAGAACGTGGGCGTGCCGGTCACGCCGAGCCGCTTGGCTTGCGCCATGTCGGCTTGGACGTCGCTGCGGTAGACCCCCTCCATGAGCGTGTCGCGAAACTGTGGCACGTCGAGGCCGAGCTCGGCCGCGTACTGTTCGAGGTCGAGCGGGGTCAGGCGGCGCGTGTTTTCGAAGAGGCGGTCGTGGTACGCCCAAAAGCGGCCCTGCGCGTGCGCCGCGAGCGCCGCCTCGGCGGCCAGTTTGGCGTCCTTGTGGAACGCGAGCGGGAGGTTCTTGAACACGATGCGCACCTGGTGCGGCCGGAGCCGTTCGAGCTCCCGCAAAGTGTTGGCCGCGCGCGCCGAAAACGGACACTGGAAGTCTGCGAACATGACCACCACGATGCGGGCATTGTCCGGGCCGCGCGTCGGCGCCTCGCCGATGTCGATACGCACGGGTCCGGCTTCGGCGGGCTGCGGCGGCTGTTCGGCGGGCGCGTCCGCCGGCTTGGCCGGCCAGGACCGCTCGGGCCGCGGCTGCCAGGCCTTGCCCGACGCGTCGAAGTTGCGCCGCACGCGTTCCGCGTAGTCGGCCTGGCCATGCGACATCTCGGCCAGTTCGCGGTCGACGAGCTCGCGGAACGACGCCTCGGGAAGTGCCCCGGACACCTTGATGCCGTTCACGAAACTCGTCGGCGTGGCCTGCACGCCGAGGCGTTCGGCAAGCGCCTTGTCGGCCTCGACGGCGGCGCGGTAGTGGCCCGTGCGCAGCGCCTCGCGAAAGGTCTTGACGTCGAGCCGCACGGCGGCGGCGTGCGCTTCGAGGTCGGCCGGTTCGAGGCTCCGCTGGTTCGCCATGAGCCGGTCGTGGTAGCGCCAGAAGCGGCCCTGGGCCGCGGCGGCGAGCGCCGCCTCGGCCGCAAGCGCAGCGTGCTTGTGGAACGCCAGCGGCAACTGCTTGACGACCAGGCGCACCTTGCCCGGATAGGCCTGTTCGAGCGCCGTGAGCGTCGCGTCGAGCCGCGCACAAAACGGACACTGGTAGTCCTGGAAGGTCACGATGGTGACGGCTGCGTTCGCCGAGCCGCGCGCGGGGCTGTCGCCAACCGGCACGGGGTTCGCGCCGCCGAAGACCGGCGGCGCCTCGGCGAGCGCGCGGGGCAGCGGCTTGCCGACGGCGGGCGTGCCCCCCGCGATGGCGCTCAGCGCCAAGCAGGCGAGGAAGCCGAGCGGCCAGGCTGCGCGCCGGACTGGCGGGCGGGTTCGGGCGGCAGGGCAGGCGGCCAAGGCGGACGAGAGCGGGCGGGCGGGGCGCGCCATGTCGACTCCTCCGGGCTCGCCCCGGGGCAGCGGGGCGGGTGCCCAGCAGGGCGCGCCGGTCCGTGGCCTCAGTTGACGACGCGCCGTGGGGCGAGGGCGACGCGCCCGGATGCCATGCGGCGCTGCACGAGGTCGTCGAGCCGCGCGCGCTGGTCGGGGAAGAGATGCTTGAAACGCACGCGGCGCGCAAGCCCTTCGCTCGGCGGCGGTTCGATTTCGCCGAGCGCCTTGATGCTCTTGCCGGGTTCGTTCGGCACGCCGAACTCGAGCCACACGAAGCGGACGTCGTCCATCGTGTTGGGGATGTCGGTGACTTCGAGGCCCTCGCGGTCGACGCTGACGATCGGCGTCTCGAATGCCCGTCCCGCGGACGCGCGGTGCGTGACCTTCAGGCCGTCACTCGCCGAAACCAATCCCTGTTCGCTGTGCTTCATGCCCCGTCCCCTCGCGTTTGGTGCGGTGGCTCGACCGAACGTGCGCCCATCCTAGGACAGGGCCGTGAAGCTGGCAAAAAATCGGCGAATTGTACGAAACAATCGAATGTTTCAGGGACGTTGCAGACGGGGCAGCGGCGATGCGCGGGCGTCCGGTGCCGCGGGAGCGGTCCCAGGGTCGCCGGAAACGGAGTTCGGTCGCGAGACGCGACCCTGCCGGATTGGCGGCCAGGAGCGGGCGCCCGAAACCCGGGACGTATCCGCGCCTGCGCCGCAGGGTTTCGGGGGCCCCCGCAACACCGCTGCCGGCCGGCCGGGGCGGCCGCAGGAGGGGGCAGTTTTCGACGCCCCGGTCAGCCGCCGAGCAGCCGCTGCACCTCGGCGGCGTTCCAGCCGAGCACGAGCCGGCCCTTGACGAGCAGGATGGGCACGGCCTGCAAGAGCGCCGGGTCGACCCCTTGCGCCTTGCCGAGGCGCAGCAGTTCGGGGCGCGCCGTGGCGTCGCGCTCGACGTCCTTCTCGACGAAGGGCACGTTGTGGCCTTTGAGCCAGTTGCGCGCGGTGCGGCAGTGCGGGCAACCCTGCGTGCTGTAGAGCACCACCGCGGCGCTGCCGTCGGCCGGGGCGGCCTTGGCGGCGCTCGCCTCCTCGGCGGCGCGGCGCGCGGCCCACTGCTTTCCGAGGTCGGCTTCGAGCGCCGCGATGTCGACGAGTTCGCTCGGATAGCGGCCGTCGCTGCCGGGCGTGCGCAGGTCGGCCACGGTGACGGGGGCGCCGGGCGGCTCGTTCAGCATGCGCTCCTCGTCGAAGACGAGCACGCGCTGGCGCGCCGCCTCGGGCACGGCCGCCACGCCGCGCGCCGTCTTCATCGTTTGCACGGCCGAATCCCAATAGCGAAAGAGCAGCCGCGCGTCGTCGCTTTTCGCGACGACCGGCGTGCGCACGGCAGGCACCGGCGACGAGGCGGCGGCGGCCGAATCGGCCGCGTCGCTGCCGCCGCCCCGGCAGGCGGCCACAAGCGCCAGCAGGGCCAGGATGCCGGACCGCGCGCCGAGGCGGCCGCGCTGCGCGTGTGCGCCCGCCCCGGACGGGCCGGCCCGGCAGCCGCACTCGGCGCCGGCTGGCCCGCCGCTGGAGCCGTGCGTTGCCCTCTCTTCGTTCCACCGCGCGTGTGTTTCCGTCTGCATGCGCGCCTCCCGCCCGGAAGCCGTCCGCGCCCCACAACACCCGCCCGCGCGCCGCCATTCCCGGCGCCACATTTTGCCGCCGCCCGGCTTGACAAGCCCCGGAACGGTTCGTACAGTACGCCTCGCTTTGACAATTGGGCGCTTAACTCAGTGGGAGAGTGCCACCTTCACACGGTGGAAGTCACAAGTTCAAATCTTGTAGCGCCCACC
>CAYRCM010000217.1:0-10107 GCA_964422715.1 uncultured Myxococcales bacterium
GCCACGGCGTCCCTCACCCCGCCGGCCGCTCCCAGCGACGGTGCGGCCGGCGCGCCCGCCGCCGACCCGCAGGGGCTCGTCGCGCGCGTCAGGCGCATCGACCTCGTCGAACCGCAGCTCTTCCTCGCCGCCGTGCCCGACGTCGCGCGGCCGCTCGAAAGTGTGCCGGCCGCGGCGCTCGGCGCCGACGAAGAGGCCGCCCCCCTCGAAGAGAAACTCGAAGACCTCGCGGCCGAAGCCGCCAGCGCGCGGCCCGCCGGCGCGGGCCCCCGTGCGCGACCGGGGCAGCCCACGCGCCGCGTGAAGAAGCAGGCCGAGGCCGTGCGGCAACTCGTGGCCACGGCGTTTCGCGCCCTCGAGGACGCGTTCACGACCGTCAGCGCCGCCACCTACCGCGCCGGCCGCGACTTCCCCGTGCGCGAAGTGCACGTCGAGCGCGGCAGCATCGGCTACGCGGCGGGCGCCGCGGCCCCCGCCGACGCTGAACGGCTCGACAACTTCCGCCTCGACGTGCAGCGCAGCGCAGCCGGTCGTGGGCTCAGCTTCGACGCCAGTTTCCAGACGCAGACCGCCGCCGACAGCGTCAACCGCGTGCAGGGCCAGGTCGATTTCGACACGGGCGACCTTTCGCTGCGCGTGAGTGCCGACCGCCTGCCGCTGCCGCGCTACGCGGCCTTGCTGCCCGGCTTCGTGCGCGTCGCCGACACGAGCGCGTTGCACCACACCGACCTCACGCTTGCCTACGCCGCGGCCGCGCGCACGCTCAAACTCACGGGCGAAGCCCACGCCGCGGGTCTCACGTTCGACCTGCCGCGCGTCGCCGCCGCGCCGCTCGCCGACCTCGAAATCGGCGTGCAACTCGACCTGACCCTCGACCTCGCCAGCAAGCGGCTCGTGCTCGGTCCGTCCACGCTGCACCTCAACGGCTTGCGCTGGCAGGTGCGCGGCACCGTCGACGACTACGCCGGCGTGCCCCGGCTCGCCGTGCGCGCCGAACTGCCCGACACCCCGGCTGCCGACGTGTGGCGCGCCATCCCGAAGCCGCTCGTGGCCGCCCTCGAGGGCATGCAGGTCGCGGGGGTCTTCGCCTGGACCATCGACGTCGCGCTCGACACGGCCGACCTCGAAAGCCTGCGCTTCGAGGCCGCGCCCGACGTGAGCCGCGTGCAGGTGCTCTCGCTCGGCTATCGGGTCGATTTCACGCGTCTTTCTGGGCCATTCGAACACACGGCGGTCCTGCCCGACGGCAGCCTGACGGCGTTCACGACGGGCCCCGGCTCGGCCAACTGGACGTCCTACGGCGACGTCTCGCCCTACGTCGTCAAGGCCATCACCACCACCGAAGACGGGTCGTTCTTCAGCCACCACGGGTTCAGCCCGTTCCAGATCCACCGCTCCATCATCGCCAACCTCGAGAAGGGCTACTTCTACCGCGGGGCCAGCACCGTCACGCAGCAGCTCGTGAAAAACCTCTTTCTCACCCGCGAGAAAACGCTCGCGCGCAAACTCCAGGAATTCATCGTCACCTGGCAGATCGAGGCCGCGCTCAGCAAAGAGCAACTCATGGAGCTCTACCTCAACGTCATCGAGTGGGGCCCCGACCTCTACGGCATCCGCAACGCCGCCCAGTACTACTTCGGCAAGCGCCCGGCCGAGCTCTCGCTCCTCGAAAGCGTGTTCCTCGTGAGCCTCATCCCGAGCCCCGTGCGCTATTCGGGGCAGTTCGCGCGCGGCAGTGTCTCGCCCGATTGGCAGGCGCGGCTGAAGCGCATCGTCGACGCCATGCTGAGCCGCGGCAAGATCGCGCCCGAAGAAGCCGCCACCGCCGTGCCCTACAGCCCGCTCTTCCGGGGCCAGACGCCGCCCCCGGACGCGCCGGCCGCCGTCCCCGCCGCCCCAGCCGACGCCGATCCGTCCGCCGAGGAGTGAGCCATGCCCAGCGACTACCGCAAGCCGGCCCGCCGCCACGTCCTTTCGCGGCGCGCGCGGCGCGAGCGGCGCCATCTCTGGTACGCCCGCATCACGGTGGGCGCCATCGTGGCCCTCATCGCGACCGTGCTCATCGTCTTTCACTCGGTGCTCCTCCCGTTCGTGATCGCCGGCGTCATCGTGTACGTCCTCGAACCGCTGGTGAGGCGCCTGCACCGGCGCGGCCTGCCGCGCATCGTCAGCGTCGCCGTCGCCTACCTGCTCTTCTTCGCCGGCGTGGCGCTCTTCTGGCACTACCTCGTACCCAAACTGCAGCACGAATCGAAGAAGATCATCGGCAAGCTGCACACGGTCGTGCGCGACAGCCCGACCCTGTTCAAACGCTTCGAGGACAGCGTCGAGCAGCTGCTCGCCGGCACGGGCGACACCGAGTCGCTGCCGAGCGCCGCGCCGCTGCCCGCGGCCCTCAAGTGGGGCTTCGGGCCCGACCTCGCGCGCATGGGCGACTTGGCGGGCGGCGGCCAGGTGCCGGCCCTCGAGCCCATCGCCTTTGCGCCCGACGCGCAGCGCTGGCTGCGCGACCCCGACGTGCGGCTCCAGGAAGAAGAACCCGCGCCCGAGCCGCTCACCCCCGACCTCGAAAGCGCGCGCAACCAGTCCAACCTGCTCATCACCCGGCTGCGCGACGGGCTCTACGGCGTCGAAGTGCGCGACTCGGCCGTGCAAGTCGAAACGCTCGGCGACGGCCGCTACAACCTGCTCACCAGCACCGAACGGCAAGAGGTCTCGGCCGTCGCCAACGTGCGTAGCGGCATCATGCGTTCGTTGCGCGCGGGCCTCGAAAAGCTCGCGGCCGGGGTCCTCGGCAGTTTCTTCTCGACGATCCAGGGGGTGCTCACGGGCATCATCCGGGCGTTCGTGGCCGTGCTGTTCACGTTCCTCGTCGCGGCGTTCGTGCTGCTCGACTTCGAGCGTCTGAAAGCGTTTTTCCTCGGCTGCATCCCGCCGCGCCACCGCGGGCTCGTGAGCGAACTGTTCGGCCGGCTCGACGCCAGTCTCGGCGGGGTCGTGCGCGGGCAACTGCTGATCTGCCTCGTCAACGGGGTGCTATCGGGCATCGGCTTCGCCATCTTCATCCCCGAATACGCCATCGTCATGGCCATCCTGGCCGCCGTCATGAGCCTCATCCCCGTGTTCGGCACCATCATCAGCACCATCCCGGCGGTTTTGATCGGGCTCACCGATTCCTTCCCGACGGCACTGGCGGTGCTCGGCTGGGTGCTCGGCATCCACTTCATCGAGGCGTATTTGCTGAACCCGAAGATCATCGGCACGCAGGCCCGCATCAACCCCGTGCTGGTCATCTTCGTCATCGTGGCGGGGGGCGCGCTGTTCGGGGCCACCGGGGCGCTGCTCGCCACCCCGGCCACGGCCATCGTGCAGGCCTTCGTGCAGACCGCCTGGCACCGGGCGCGGCCCTACTTCATGCGCGATCTGTAGACGCCAAAAGCCTGTCGAAAGAGGATGAGCGGCGTGGAGACGGGGACGGGACGGCCCCGTGGGGCGGGCGTCGACTCAGAGTTTCCTGACCTTCTTCAAGTCGTCCATGAGTTTGCGGTACTCGACATCCCAGGTGGCCGTGCCTTCTTCGAGGTTGCGGATGCGCCGGCGCACTTCCTGGTCGAGTTCCTGTTCGACGGCCATGTGGCGGCGCAGCACGTCGGCCATCTTCTTGCGCAGCACGTTGTCGGGCGCGTAGACCTCGTCGACGTGCACGCTGTGCATCAGCATCTCGATGAGCTGGCGCACCATGTATTCGATGGCTTCTTCGCCGAGCCCGAAACCGCGTTCGTCGGCGATCTGCCGGCGCACCTTGTTGAGCGCTCCGAAATCGAGACCGCGCGCGTTGATGGTGTCGCGCGCCTTGTCGCCGATTTCGCGTTCGAGCCGCAGGTATTCGCGCAGCACGGATGCGATGTCGAGCTCGACTTCGGCGAACTCTTCTTCGCGGACTTCGATGTCGCCGCTCGAAACGAGGGCCTCGGCCATTTCGTGCGCGGCCCCCGCGATCTTGCCCTGGTAGAGCCTCATTCGGTCCTCTCCCCCGGTCAGGCCGCGTACTATTACCACGCGCTCCGCGGCCCAGCAAGCGAAGAATGGCCCTCGCGGGCGCTGCCAAAACGGCCACGCTCCGTCCGCCGGAGCCGGCGCAGACGTTGAAGCCGGCTCGGCCGCCATGCTATACCGCGGGGCAGGAGGTCGCGATTGCCGCTCATGACGCGCCCGTTTGACCAACTCGCCCGGGTCCTGCTCGTCGTGGGGCTCGTTTCCGTCGTCGCCGGCGCCTGCGGGCCCATGGAAGGCCGGCTCGATGCGGCCAGCCTCACGCTCGACCCCTGCCGCGACGGCGGCCCGCGCACCTTCGAGCCCTTCTCGCTCAACTTCGAAATCGTCGGCGCCAAGCAGTCGGCCGACCAACTCTTCGTCCAGGCGCTGTCCGAAGGCGACCGGCTCACGCATACCGACGTCTTCGTCATCGTCGTCGACGGCTACGAGGCCTTCGCCGCCTGGCGCGAAGCAAACCCCGACGCCGACTACCCGCTCGGGCTCGACACGGCGCGTCTCGAACCCGGCGTCCCGGTGCCCGCGGGCGCCGCCGGCTACCCCGACCTCGCCGCGGCGCGCGCCACGGCCAGCCTGTCGCTCGCGAGACGCTGCCCGGATGCGACGGCCACGCTCGAAGCCGCCAACGGCAGCATCCACTTCGACCGCCTCGCCACGCGCGAGGGCTCCGATATCCAGTGTTCGTTCGCGTTCGATCTCATCGACCGCCGCCAGGATTGCCACGACGCCGACGGGGATGGCCAGGCCGACTGCGTCCTCGCGCCGAACGTCAGCGGCGAACTGCACTTCCGCATCCGCGGTCCCCGACCCTACGAAGACTTCCCCGATTGAGCGCGGCGGCGCCCGCCCCCGCTTGGCCGCGGCGCCGACGCGGCCCACCGTCCGGCCCCGGAGAGTCGCCCATGCCCGACTGCCAGAGCCCGTCGCCGAGCGATCGACCGCAGCGCGTCTTCGTCCACGCGTTCGGCTGCCAGATGAACGTCTACGACGCGCAACGCATGCTGCAGTCGCTCCGGGCCGAGGGCTTCGACGAGAGTGCGGTGCCCGAAGAAGCCGACGTCATCCTCGTGCACACCTGCTCCGTGCGCGAAGGCGCGCAGCGCAAGGTGCAAAACGCGCTCCAGCGCTACGCGACGTTGCGCGCGGCGCACCCGGGGCTCGTCATCGGCATCACGGGCTGCGTGGCCCAGCAGGAGGGCGAAGCCCTGCTCGCGGCGGCCCCCGCCCCCGATCTCGTCGTCGGCCCCGACGAGGTGGGGCGCATCGCCGAACTCGTGCGCGCGGCCCGCACGCGGCCGGCCCTGGCCGTCGAAATGCGCCCCGCGGCCGGCTACGCCTTCGACGCGTGCGAGCCCCAGCCGGCCGAACGACCGCTCGCACAGCTCGCCGTCATGAAGGGCTGCGACGCCTTTTGCAGCTACTGCATCGTGCCCTACGTGCGCGGCCGCGAGGCCAGCAAACCGCTCACCCAGGTGCTCGCCGAAACCGAACGCCTGCTTGCCGCCGGGGCCCGCGAAGTGCTGCTGCTCGGCCAGAACGTCAACCGCTACCGCGACCCAACCGACCCGGCGGTCGACTTCCCGGCGCTGCTCGAAGCCGTCGCCGCTCTGCCGGGGCTCGGGCGGCTGCGCTTCACGACGAGCCACCCGGCCGACTGCACCGACCGCCTCATCGACTGCTTCGGCCGACTCGCTCCGCTCTGCGAGTACTTCCACCTGCCGTTTCAGTCCGGCTCCGACCGCGTGCTCGAACGCATGCGCCGCGGCTACACGGCGGCCCACTACCTCGAACGCGTTGCGGCCATCCGCCGGCGCGTGCCCGACATCCACCTTTCGGCCGACGTCATCGTGGGCTTTCCGGGGGAGACCGAGGCCGACTTCGAGGCCACGCTCGCGCTCATCGAGGCCGCGCGCTTCGGCTCGCTCTACATGTTCAAGTACTCGCCGCGGCCCGGCACGCGAGCCGCCCGCTTCGCCGACGATGTGCCGGACGCCGAGAAAGCGCGCCGGCTCGCCGCGGTGCAGGCGCTTCAGGACGTCCATTCCCGGGCCCACCTCCTGCGCTACGTCGGGTACCACGTCGAGGTGCTCGTCGAGGGCCCGAGCCAGCACGCGGGCCGCGCGGCCGCGGGCGACCAGTGGATGGGTCGCACGCGTACCCACGACGTGGTAAACTTCGCCCGTCCTGCGGGCGCGGACCCCGCGGCCTTTGTGGGTGCGCTCGTCACGGTGCGCGTCGAGCACGCCGGGGCCCATTCGTTGCGCGGCCGTGTGGTGTGAGGAGGTCAGACGATGCCCGCCATCCTGATGAGAGTCGCCGGGCTCGCGGTCGATGAGCGCGCGAAGAGCCCCATCGTGCTCCTCAAGGACGAATCCGACAAACGCGTGCTGCCCATCTACATCGGCCTCATGGAAGCGCACGCCATCGCGCTCGAACTCGAGAAGGTCAAACTGCCGCGGCCCATGACCCACGATCTCTTGGCGGCCGTCATCCGCACGCTCGGCGGCACGCTGCGGCGCATCGAGGTCGTCGAACTGCGCGACACCACGTACTTCGCCCGCCTGTACATCGAGGCCAACGGGGTCACGGTCGACGTCGACGCCCGGCCATCCGATTCCATTGCCTTGGCGCTGCGCATGAACGCGCCCATCTGGGTCGACGAGACGGTGCTCGCCCAGGCTGCCGAGAAGACCGAGCACGGCCCCGGCGACGACGAAGACGGCGACATCGAAGCCGAAAAGAAACGCTGGAAAGAATTCCTCGAGAACCTCAGCCCCGACGACTTCGGCAAGTACCCGATGTAGCGGCTACTTGGCGCCGGCCGGCGCAAAGACCATGACAAACTGGTAGGGCAGGGCGTCGGGCCACTCGGCGACAAGGGTGTAGCCGGCCGCGGTGAGTTCGGTCTTGACCTCGGTGGCGTCGACCTTGTGCTCGTCGGGCGGGCCCACCGGCCAGTCGCCTTTGCGGAAGTCGACCACCGCCAGGCGTCCGCCCGGTCGGAGCCCCGCGTGCAGTTTGCGGAAGTAGTCGATGCGGCCGCCGATGTGGTGGTAGGTGTTGACGAGCAGCACGAGGTCGACCGGTTCGGGCAGCGCCGGTTCGTCGACCGGGATGAGGGCGCTCGTGAGGTTCGTGAGCCCCTCGCGCTGCGCCCGCTCGTTCAGGTAGCGCACGAGGTCGGGTTCGACGTCGAGCCCGTAGACCATGGCCACTCCCGGCGTGCGCGCGAGCCGCACCGGGAAGTAGCCCGTGGCCGAACCGAGGTCGGCCACGCGGCTGCCCGGTGGCAGTTGCAGCAGCGCGATGACCTTCTGGGGCTGCTGCCAGGCATCGCGGTCGGGACTCTCGAATTTCTTGGCCCAGGCCTCGGCGTCGGCGAAACGGCGGTTGTCGCGGTCGGTCACGGCTTTCCTTTCCGCCCGTTCGGTGGCAGACAGGTTGACGGTGCGTCGTCCGGAGGCGGCCGGGTCTTCGGGGGCCTGACGGCGCGTCGGCGTGCAGGCCACGAGCCCGACGAGCGTTGCCGCGATGACCCCGATGCCGAACGTTGCGCCTGGCCTGCCGCGCATGCTGGTCCTCCTGCCGGTCCGGCGGCCTCTGCCGCCCTCGGCGCCTCAGCATGGCGGCTCGGGCGGCGGGGGTCAAGCGCGCTTTGCGGCTGGC
Organism: uncultured Myxococcales bacterium; assembly: GCA_964422715.1. GTDB lineage: Bacteria > Myxococcota_A > UBA9042 > PWKZ01 > CAYRCM01 > CAYRCM01. The sequence continues at coordinate 7,720 of CAYRCM010000217.1, forward strand.
CCCCTTGCGCGGCGCGCGGGGGGCGCTACGCTGCATGTTCACCAAAGCCGGCCGACGGCGGCCGCGTAGGGAGCGACCATGAAGCAAATCTGGATTCCGAAAGCCGGCCCCCCCGAAGTGCTCGATCTGCGCTCTGCACCCGACCCCCTGCCTGGGGCCGGCGAACTGCGCATCCGCGTGGCCGCGAGCGGCGTCAACTTCGCCGACGTCGTGGGCCGGCTCGGGCTCTACCCCGACCTGCCGCCCATGCCGGTCGTGCCGGGCTACGAGGTGGCCGGGGTCGTCGATGCCGTCGGCGCGGGCGTCGAGCCGGCGTGGCTTGGCCGCGACGTGTTGGCGCTCACGCGCTTCGGCGGCTACGCCGACCTCGTCTGCGTGCCCGAGGCGCAGGTCTTCGTGCGGCCGGCCGACATGTCGGCCGAGGCCGGCGCGGCGCTGCCCGTCAACTACCTCACGGCCTACCAACTCATCGAGGTCATGGGCGGGCTCAAGGCCGGCGACACCGTGCTCGTGCACTCGGCGGGCGGCGGGGTCGGCATCGCGGCCACGCAACTGGCCAAACGGCTCGGCGCCCGCGTCATCGGCACGGCGTCGGCCCGCAAACACCAGGCGCTGCGCGAACTCGGCGTCGACCACCTCATCGACTACACGCGCGAAGACTTCGAACAGCGCGTGCGCGACCTCACGAACGGCGCCGGCGTCGAGTTGATCCTCGACCCCATCGGCGGCGAGTCGCTGACGAAGGGGTTTCGCGTGCTCGCGCCGACCGGCCGGCTCGGCATGTTCGGCGTCTCGTCGCTCGCCACGGGCAAAAAGAAGAGCCCGCTCGCGCTCCTGAAGTTCGCCGCGCAGACGCCGTGGTTCCGCTTCAACCCGCTGACCCTCATGAATGCCAACAAGGGCGTGTTCGGCGTCAACCTCGGCCACATGTGGCACGAGGTGCCGCGGCTGCGCACCTGGATGCAGGCGCTCATCGGGTACTGGCAGACGGGCGCCATCCGGCCCGCGATCTCGCACGTGTTCCCGTTTGCCGAGGCGGCGGCCGCCCACCACTTCCTGCAAGACCGCCAGAACCTCGGCAAGGTGCTGCTCGTGCCGTAGTGCGGCGGGTGGGCCGGGGCGCGGGCGGTGCCGCGTCGTTTCGGGCACGGGCAGAGCCACCAGGAGGGGCGAGATGACACGGGTCTTCGTTTCCTACTCGAATCTCGATCGTCCCATCGCCGAGATGTTGGTCCACGACCTCCAGAAACTCTCGGTCGACGTGTGGTACGACCAGTTCGAGGTGCTCGTCGGCCACGACATTGCCGACAAGGTGTATGAAGGGCTCCTGTCGGCCGATTTCGTTGCGGTCGTCCTGACCCGCAAGTCCGTCGCGTCTCGTTGGGTCCAGGAAGAACTCAGTTTCGCGAAGCAGGCCTCCATTGCGCGGTGCGGCAGGCACATTCTTCCGTTGCTGTTCGAACAGTGCGAATTGCCCCCCGCCATCCGGACGCTGAAGTACGCCGACTTCACGGGGGCCTACGACCGGGGCTTCGCCGAACTCGCACGGGCGCTGGGCTTCGTCTTGGTCGATGTGCGCCCGACGCCGTTGCAGGGCACGCCGCTCGGCCGCATTGCGGATGTGCTCGCCGGGCCGTCACCGCGCGCGATGACCCGCGAGCGGGCGCGCCGGTTGCTCGCCGAACGCATCGAGTTCAGCGTGTTGGCCGTGTACTACACCGTGAAGAACGACTTCGCCTCGTCGGGCTCCCCGGATCCGCGGGAACCGGAGGCGGAGGACATCGAACTGCTGGCCCACGACTACAACCAGCGCGCCCTCTGGAAGTCGGTCGCCGAAGCGGTCGTCGCGTTGGAGCGTGAGCCCGACGCCGAGAAACGCGAGGCCATCTGCCAGCAGTTCCGCCAGACGCTGCCCCGGCGGATGTTCTTCGGACCCGCGGGCATCAAACACGAAGCGAATCTGCTTGCCGATGTGCGCAGCGCCCTGGCGGTGCTCGATGCCTTCCGCGTCCCCGAGGCCGCGTAGGGTGGGTGTGGGTCGCTGGGGGCCCGCACGCCGTCGGGCGGCGCCCCCGCTGCAGCGCGGCCTCGTGTTCGAAAATCGGACGACCGTCCTCCAGGCCATCGCAGCCTACCGCGTCGGACCGGCCGGCGTCGCCGACCACCTCAGCGCCCAGCCTGCCTGGGCGGCCCAATACACGGCGCTGGTCACGTTCGACCGGGCGCTTGCCGCGTCCGACCGGCGCGTGAGCCTGCTCCTCGGCGGATAGCCGGCGGCCAGACTCGGCGGTGCTTCTACTCGGTCGCTGTCCGCAACTGGCGGTGCATGCCGCGGGCCTCGCTCTCCGACGCAACCCGAGTGTCACCCAGAAGGGGGTCAGGAGGGGT
>CAYRCM010000218.1:0-10073 GCA_964422715.1 uncultured Myxococcales bacterium
GTGGCGGCGTCGCGCAGGACCCCGTAGGAACACCCGCCGGCTCCGCCGCCGCCACCGCCGCCGCCCGAGCCGTTGCCGCCGTAGCCGCCCGGCGCCGCGAGCGGGTCGAGCTCGGCGATGACGGGGGCTCCGGCCCCGCCGAGGCCGCCGGCCCCGCCGTTGCCGCCGCGGCCGCCGTTGCCGCCCGCGGCTGTGACCCCGTCGAGATACACCCCGCCGCAACTGAGAAGGAAGAGCGCCACCGACGTGCCGCCGGTGCCGCCCGCCGCCCCGCCCTGCCCGGGGCAGCCGCCGGAACTGCCGCCGGCCCCCGGCAACGCGTACGGTCCAGGGCCGAAGCTATCGCCGCCGCCGCCGCCGCCGCCGCCGCCGCCGCTGCAGCCGGTCGCACCGGGTGCGGCCCACGCGGCCAGCCATTCGGGCGCGGTGCCAAACGCGAAGGCGCCCACGTTCTGGCCGGCCGTGCCCCCGCTCGCGACCGTGGCGCAGGACTGACCGCCGCCGCCCGGATAGCCGGCAGCGTACGTTCCCTCGTCGGCGCCAGCCCCCCCCGGGCCGCCGAGTTCGGACGGCTCGCCCGGCAGGCCACTGTTGGCCGTGTCCAAGAAGCCTTGCGAGGCGCGGCCGCCGTCCCCGCCGTTCGCCCCGCACGGGCTCACGCCTCCGGGGCTCCCGAGGTCGGTGGGGTCGAGGTTGGCGCTGCCGACGACCCCCGCCTCGCCCACGGCGCCCGGCGCCCCGTCGGCGCCGGCGACGCCGCTGCCGGCGACGATGTCGACCCGCACGAGCCTCAGGCCCGGGCAGACGAAGCAGCGCAAACCGTAGACGTTGGTGACCGGCGCGACCGCGTCGGCGACCACGATGTTGACGTCCTGCAACACGGTCGCCGAGACGATGTGGAACCCGTCGACCCCGCTCAGATACGGCCAGGGGGTGGGCCCGGTGCGCGAGAGCACCGCGCGGGCCGCCGAGCGCGCCCAGCCGGCGGCGCGGTTGTAGCCGCCGTAGAGGCTGATGCCGTCGCGGAGTTGCACGACATCGGTCGCCGTGTACGTGCCCGCGGCCAGGTAGACGTGCGTCTTGCCGCCCGCGACCGCCGCCGCCATGGCCGCGGCGACCGTGCGTTTCGGCGCGTCCATGGAACCGTCGTTGCTGTCGACCGCGTTCGGGTCGACGAAGACGGCGCGGGCGATGTCGCCGTCGATGCCGTCGCAGTTGCTGTCGGTGAACTCGGCATCGGGGTCGTCGGCCGTGGGGAACACGGCCTGCAGGCAGACGATGCCGCCGCTGCCGTCGCAGCCGGTCTGGCCCACGGCGCAGGGGCCGAGCCGGCCGGGCACCGCGCACGGCTCGCCCGCACCCGGGAATCCGTTGTCGAGCGTGCCGTCGCAGTCGTCGTCGCGGCCGTTGCAGGTTTCGGCGCTGGGCGCCTCGTTCGGCAGGCACTGGACGGCCCCTTCGGCGCAGACCGCCACGCCTTCGGCGCACGCCCCGAAAAGCCCGGTCAGGCAGGGCCCGCCCACGTCGCCCGGGTCGTCATCGGGGGCACCGTTGCAGTCGTTGTCGCCGCCGTCGCAAATCTCGGGCGCGCCGGGAAACGCGAGCGGGTCCTGGTCGTCGCAGTCGCCCTCCCGGTCGACGAAGCCTTCGGGGATGCCCGGCGCGCTGCACGCAAACTGGGGCTCGCCCGCGCCGTAGCCGTCGCGGTCGCCGTCGGGCCAGTAGAGCCGGGAGGGGTCGGTGACCGGCGTTTCGCAACCGTTTTCGGCCGTTTCGTCGCAGTCGGCAAAGGCGGTCGGGTCGTCGCAGTGGGCCGCGCACGCCGGGGCTCCGGCGCGCAGTGCGCAGAGCAGCGTGCCGTTGTCGACGACCCCGGCGCAGGGCGCGTAGCAGCCCGTGCAGTGGTCCGCGCCGAATGCGCCCGGGCCAACCTGTTCTGCGTCGTCGGCCAGCCCGTTGCAGTTGAAGTCGTGCAGCCCGCAATGGTCGGGAAACGGATGCTGCACGTCGTTCGGGTTGTAGTAGGCGTCGGCGTTGCGGTCGTCGCAGTCGTGGGGCGTCACGGTATCAGACGGGCCGCAGCGGCCGAGCCCGCGCCCGTCGCCGTCGAGGTCGCGGCAGCCGCCACAGGTTTCCTCGATGGGCACGCAGAAGGCGCCGTGCGAATGGGGGCCCGCTTCGCGGTCGGACACGAGTTCGCGGCATTCGAAGCCGAAGGGACACGGCGCCTCGGCCACGCACGCGTCGAGGCAGACGCCGGCCCCGGCGACGCTGTTTTCGTCGCCGGCGGCGAAGTTCCAGCAGAGCCCCGCGCCGCAGTCGGCGCTCGCCGAACAGGTCAGACACAGCGCGTCGCCGCGCGCGATCGAGAGGCGCAGCGGCGGACGGCAGAGCGCGCCGAACGGCTGGCCGGCGGCCAGCTCGGCCGGGTCGACCTCTGCGTCGAAGGGGAATTCGGGGCGCGGTTCGGGATAGGGCGCCGCCCCCGCCGCAAGCAGCTGGCAGTCGTACGGAATGGCCGTGCCGCGCGGGTCGCGAATGGTCAAGCCGGCGCAGGTCTCGGGGTTGCTCGTGCACGCGAGCGTGCAGAGGCCCGTCGTGACGCGCGGGTCGAGTTCGGCGAGCGGAACCGACGACCGGCCGCTCGCGTCGACGCGGTTGAGCGGCACGGTCGTGAGGCAGTCGCCGTAGCCGACGGGGCAGTCGGCGTCGCTCTCGCAGGGCAGGTAGTCGCCGAGCACCCCGGCGGGCTCGCCGGTGTCGCCGCCGCCGAGGTCGGGCGGGGTTTCGCCGTCGGGCCCACCCGTTTCATCGGGCGGGGCTTCCCCGTCGGGCCCGCTCACGCCGTCGGGCGGGGTTGAGCCGTCGGGCCCGGCGCCGTCGGGCCCGGTGCCGTCGGGCGGGGCTGTGCCGTCGGGCCACCGACCGCCGTCGGGCGGGGCCAGGTCGCCGGCTCTGCCGTCGGGGGCCAGGCCGTCGGGCGGTGCCTGCTGGTCGGCCAGACCGTCGGCGAGCGTGTCGGCCCCCGGGCCCGTGTCGCCGCCGCCTCCCGCGCCACCGCCGCAGGCCGAGAGCGTCAAAGTCAGCGCGCCGAGGAGGATGACGAGAGTGTTCCGCAGAAACAGCCGCCTCATGGTCGCCTCATGCGGACGCGGGTTGACGCCCGGCAAGGGCGCCGGCCCGGCCACGCTTACTGGCACTGCCCTTCGGGGAAGAGGTCCTGGTACGAGTACTCGATGCGGATGCGGATGTCGTCGAGCCGGTTCCAGTCGATGGCGCGGTTGTCGCCGAGCTGCGGGTCGATGAGCACCGTGTACTGGGACGCGAGCGGCAGGCCCGCGAGCGACAGGTTGCCGGCCCCCGAGTCGGGGAAGGCATTGATGCCGGCCACGGGCGAGACACTGCGGCCCGGCGTGTGCAGGCGGGTGACGGCACCATAGGCCGTGTTGGCGCGGCCGATGGCGTCGAGATAGGCCTCGATGCCCGGCTGGCACGACCGCAGTTGGCTCGAGCCGTCGTACAGGATGGACACGGTCGGCTGGCCCTGGCCGAGCCCTTCGCCCACGAGTTGGACCGCGATGGACACAGCCTTGGCGTTGCAGCTCGCGGCCAGGTTGGCGAAATCGTCGAGCGACAGATCGAACGTGGCGGCGAGCACGGAGCGGCTCGAGAGCAGCGTGCCGATGGACGAGTCGGTGGTGTAGCGGACGCGCTTGTCGATGGGCACATAGCCGCGCTGCAGCAGTTGCCGGAAGCGTTCGGCGGGGCTCGAGACCGCGCCCGTCACCGGATCGAGCTGCGCCACGGTGAGCCGCAGCAGGTCGTCGCGCACCGAGAGATCGGCCACGTGCCGGCTCGTCGGACCGCCGCAGCGCCCCTGCAGGCGATCGATTTCCTCGGCCAGGGCTTCGAGCTGGTAGGTGTTGCGCGCGAGCAGGATTTGCAGCCTGAGGTCGATGAACGGCCGCACCGCCAGGTATTCGAGCGCCACGAGCCAGTCCATCAACTTGGCCTTGGCGCGAATGAGCCGCCGTTCGGCCTGCTCCAGGCGGTTCGCCCAGGCGAAGACCGCCGCCGGGCTGCCGATGAGCGCGTTGACTTCGGCGCGCTGACGTTCGAGTTCGCGCACGCGGGCGGCGCGCAACTCGGCGCGCTGGGCCACTTGCAGGTAGGCCTGCAGCGCCGCTTCGACGCCGAGGTCGGCCTGGCGCAGCTCGATTTCGAGCCCCGCGGCGTCGACGAGCATTTCTTTCAGCGCATGCTGGCGGTCGGCGAGTTCGACGATGTCGCGCTGGGAGGCCAGTTCGGCCTCGGCCGCATTTTCCATCATGCGCAGCAACTCGCGCAGCGCCTGGTCCTCGGCGGCTCCCTGCTGGCGCGCGTACTCGGCCAGCTCGGCGAGCCGGTCGACCTCGGCGTCGGACATGGCGCCCCCGAGGTCGGCCGCCTGCTCGAAGTAGGTCAACTCGGCCTCGCGCAGCGCCTGCTGCTTGGCCACGTTCGTTTCGAGTCCCGTCGCGGCGATGTCGGCGGCGCTCGCGTAGGCGCGGAAACCCGTGGAGGCCACGAAGCCGCTGATCATGACGACGAGCCGGGCGGCGAAGGACGGGTCGGTCGACGTGCCCACGGCGGTGGGCATGCCGGTCTGTAGCGCCTGGGCGAGGGTCTGGGCGGCGTCGGCCGCATCGCGGAACGCCCCGGCCGTGGCGTGGAGCGCGTTCGCCGCGATGATCTGGCGGAAGTCGGTGCGCACGCCGTCGAGCCGGATTTCGTTCCATTTCTCGAGGTCGGCGGCCCAGCCTTCGAAGTTGCCCTGGCGCTGTTCGTTGCGCGCCTCGATGTTGGCGAGGAAGTCGTCGAGTTCTTCGACGCGCCCCTGCTGGCGGGCCTGGATGGCGGCGTTCATGTTGGCGAGCAGCTCGGTGCGCATGGCGTGCCAGGCCTGCACCTGGGCCGCAAACGCTTCGGTCGTTTCGTATTGCAGGTTGACGCGGGCGTTGTGGGCGCGCAGTTCCTCTTCGGCCCGCTCGACGGCGAGCATGGCCTCGCGCACCGCCAGCAGTCTGCGCCCGCCCTCGGAGACACTCTGCGCCCCGGCGTCGAGGGCGAGGTAGTCGTCGGTCTCGTGCTGGATGAGGAAGCCGCAGGCCCCCGGCGCGACGCGCACTTCGCAGCTCGGGTCGGTGATGAACGACTCGCTCGTGCAGCCCACGGGCAAGCCGCACAATTCGACGAGCTCGCTGCGCAGCTCGTTGATTTGGTTGGTCATGCGGTTCGTGAGTTCTTCGCGCTGCAGGGCCTCGGCCTGGGCCTCGGCGAGGATGGCCTGGACGGCCGTGGCGGCCGCCGCGACCTCGGCCCGGGCGTCGTCTTCCCGCTCGCGGAGCAGCGTCTGGTTGTCGCTTTCCGGGTCGACGGACGTCGAGACGACCACTTCGGCGTCGCGCGCGTAGCTCAGCGCGTCGAAGGGCTGGCGCAAATCGCCGAGCTTGCTCATGAGTTGGGCAAAGCCGGCGGCAAAGGCGCCCGAGGCGAAACTGGCACCGCTGTCGCGGTTGAGGTTCGTGAGGATGCCGGCCGAAAGGTAGAGATCGAACATGCGCCGGCTGACGAAGGCGGTCTTGTCGGCCCGGCTGGCATCGTCCTGGAACAGTTCGTTCCAGCGCGTGGTGGCGAGCGTCAGGGCTTCGGCCGCGCCGCGCCAGCTCTGCGACATTTCGAGCAGCAGCTGTTTGCGCGCCGCGAGGGCGTCGGCGCCCGCGGCCCCCTGCGACAGCACGGCGAGCCCGGCGGAGTCGAGCTGCCCGGCCACCACTTCGAGGTGCACGTCGAGCACGTTCGTGGACCAATCACTGAGCAGCCGCGCCACGAGGTCTTTGACGGCGCTCGTGACGATGGCCGGGTAGTCGGTGGTGCGCAGCCATTCGAGGCGCGTCTGGGCGTCGGCCTGGAAGGCGCCGAGCTGCCGGCCGAGGAAGGCCTCGCGCGTGGTGTCCTGGTAGGCGGCGACGAGGTCGGCGGCGCCCTCGTCCTGGCCGGCGAGCGCGTAGAAGGCGTAGGCGGCCAATTGCCGCGCGCAAAGCACCGCCGGGCTTGGCCGGCAGGTGCCGTCGGTGCCGGCCGCGCAGCGTTCCATGAAGTCCGCGAAACTCTCGCCGCCCGGGTCGCTGCCTTCGAGGAACGCGGCGATCTGGCGCGCCGTCGTCTGCGACTCGAGGCTCTGGCGGGCGACGGCGATGGCGCACGCGGTGCGCACGGCCGAATCGGCGGCGATGAAGTCGGTGAGGGTCGCGAGGTCGTCGCAGGCGTAGCCGTCGATGGGCTCGACCGCCAGGTGCTCGTCGAGGCAGGCATCGATGGCGGGGGCCGGCAGGGGCTGCGGGTGGGCGTCGCCCAAATCCTGCGGGGGCGTGACCGCGCTCGCCTCGGGTGCGGCGCCGATGCGCGTCATGTCGAGCGTGCCTTCGAACGTGACGTTGGCGGGCTCGGGCTCGCCGAAGTCGGGCCGCTTGTCGTAGAGGCCGGTCCAGCGGTCGCTCAGCGCCCCGATGAGGCCGCGGGTGCCGAGCGGTTCGAGTTCGAAGCGCAGCGTGCGGCGCACCTGGCCCGGGATGGCCCCGGCCGCCAGCACCGATTCGGCGCCGAGCCGGTATTCGTTGACGAAAGTGGCCACCCAGCGGCCCGTGAACGCGTCTTCTTCGAGCGGCCGCGTCATGAACTCGTGGGGGTTCTCGGCTTCGAGTTTCTCGTGCGGGCTGAACACCTTGTCGGGGCCGACCGGCAGCACGAGCCAGGCCGCGGTGGCCTCGGAAAGCGCCGCGTCGGCCGGCTCGGTGACGATCTGGAAGTCGATGGGCAGGCCCGTCTGGCCGAACTGGTCGATGAGCGCCGTGCCCGCGTAGCTGCCGCCAAACGGCACCCGGGGGATGAGGTTGAGGCGGAAGGCCCCCGCCGACGTGATGACGTACACGTCGACCAGTTTGGGGTCGGTGCTTTCGGGGTTGGCCGCGCCGGTCTCGACCTCGAGGGTGAATTCGGTGGTCCCGGTGGCGCGCCGGACGAGTGCCGCGTCGCCCTGGCCGTCGGTGCGTTCGATGCGGTAGGTCAGCGCGCCCTCGTCGGAAGCCGGCGTGACCGTCACCGCCAATTCGAGTTTCTCGACCCCGGCGGCCACTTCCTGGATGCGTTCGGGCACGAGGACCAGCGCGATGCCCGGCTCGACGTCGATGTTGCCGATGGGGTCGCCGAACTTCGGGTGGCCGGCGGCCGCGCCGCCCTTGCCGGCGCGCGCAGCCTTGGCGCTCGTGCCGCCCACACAGCGGCCGCGCTCGGTGCAACTGCCGCCGCCCGTACAGTCGCCGTCGTCCGTGCACTCGCGGGCGCAGCCGCCCTGGAAGCAGAACAGCCCCGCCGCGCAGTCGCTGTCGAGCGCGCAGGCCGCCGTGGACGATACGTTGACCGGTTCCTGCGCCGGGATTTCGACCGAGCCCGTGTAGTCGAAGCCCGTCCCCCCGTCGCCGGGCGGCAGATCGGGCGCTTCACCGCCGTCGGGCGCGTCGGGCGCCCCGGGCAGGTCGCCCCCGCCTCCCGAGTCGGTGGTGCTCTGGTCGCCGGGGCCGCTCGCGTCGCCCGCGCCGCCCGTGTCGCCCGGTTCACCCGTGCCGCCGCCCCCGCCCGAACAGGCGGTCATGGCGAGCCCCCAACAGAAAACGCCGGCAAGAACCAAAATTCGCTTCACTGGAATCCCTCCGTCGTCCGCTTGCACCGGCCGGTAGGTCCACACTGCCGGGGTCCATGAAAGCGCCGCGGCGCGCACGGTGTCAATGGATGGGGCGCATTTCGTGCTGCGGCGGGGGCCGTTGGGGCGCGGGCTACGGACGGGTGGCGGCATCCTTCGCGCGTTTCAGGGCAAGCGCGGTTTTGAGCCCCTTCTCGCGGATGGTGCGGGCGGCCACGCGCAGCGGCGTCGACACGTGGAAGCACTGGCCGTAGCGGCGCAGCGCCGCCTCGTCGATGCGCGCGCCGAGCCCCGGCACCTGCGGCACGTCGAGGGTGCCGTCGCTGCCGACCCGGAACGTCTGCAGCACGGCGTCGCGCGCCTCGGGCACGAAGCTCGGCGGTTCGTAGGGGTATTCGAGCAGATCGCGGCGTTCCCAGGCCGCGAACGCGTGCAGGTTGACGAGCACGTTGAAGCCGTTCGACCACGTGTGCGGCGAGAACTGGAGCCCACGCGCGCGACACTCGGCCATGACCTGGCGCGACACCGTGAGGCCGCAGAACATGGCGTCGGGCTGGTACTTGTCGAGGCAGCCGTGTTCGAAGAGCGGGCGCAGCTCGTGCCAGGCGCCGTGGATTTCGCCGCCCGCGATCGGCGTCTTCGCCCGCTGGCGCAGCGCGGCCATGCCGTCCCAGTCGTGCATGTCGAGCGGTTCTTCGATCCAGGCGATGCCGAGTTCGGCGCAGCCCGCGGCGAACGCCGTGGCGTAGTCGAGATCCCAGGTGGGGTTCGGCGCGATGAGCGAGACCGGCCAGCCCTGGTTCGCGTCGACCGCAATCGTGAAGTCGGGCCCGAGGTAGCGCCGGGCGTCGCGCAGGATGGCCAGGTCGTCCTTGCGCGCCGGGTCCTTCACGCGCAACTTGACGGCCCCGATGCCCATGCGGCGAATCTCGTCGAAGTACGCGCGCCGCTCCGCAAACGGTTTGAGCGAGCCCGTCGAGGCGTACACGGGGGCCTTCAGCACGGTCTCTTGCTGCGTCTGGAGCAACTGGTAGACGGGTTTCCCGGCGATCTTGCCCGCCATGTCCCAGAAGGCGGCCTCGAGCCACGCGTTGCGCCAGCCGAGATACGACGCCTCGCGGATGCGGGCGCGCACGCCCGCGATGTCGTCGGGGCGCATGCCGAGCAGAAACGCGCCGAGCAGTTCGCCGAGCCCGCGCCGCTCGGTCGTGAACGCGGCGCCGCCCGTCACCCCGGTGACCCCGTCGCGGCTGAAGAAGCGCGCGAGCGTCCAGGTGACGTGGGTCTGGGGGTAGCCCGGAATCCACGACGGCCAAAACGGCACCGCCATGGGGACCTGCACGTGCCACAGTTCGAGTCGTTCGAGCCGGTCGGCCATGGGTTGCTCCTTTGCCGGCGGCGGACGGGGCGGCCCCGCGGCGATCTCGCGCGGGGGACCCGACCTCGGCGGCCAGTGTAGTGCAGTCGCCCGCAAGGTGCATGCCCGGCGCCTCGTTCGCCCCAATTCCCCACCTACCTCCCGTTTCGCGAGCGGATCCGCGCCCAATTGCGATGTCGACTGCGCCAATTTGGTGCTCGACGTGGCGCTGCCACGCCTGCGCCCAAAACGGCTTGCCTCCTTGCACTTGGGCCCGCCTCCACTCGCTCGGACCAGGTCGCAGGTGGGGAATTGGGGTGGGCGGTGCCCTTGTCGGCGGCGGTGCCGGCCGCTACGCTGCCCGGGCGCCGCTGCGGTTCGGGGCCGTGGGTGCCGCGGGGCCCCATGCCGCCGCCCCGGCCCGCCGCCCGCCCGCGCCCGGGGGGTGCTCCATGGTCCCATACGTCATCGCCGTCGACCTCGAAGGCACGCTCATCTCCACGGCCGTGAGCCAGATTCCCCGGCCGGGGCTCTGCGCATTCGTCGACTTCTGCTTTGCCACGTTCGACCGCGTGGTGCTCTTCTCGTACGTGAGCGTGCCGCGGCAGCGCGACGTGGTGGCGCGGCTCATCGCCGACGGCTTCGTCTCGCCCGTCGTGCGCGCGCTCGAACACGCCGAGCCGCGGGGCGACTTCAAGGATCTCCGGGAACTCGGGGTCGTGCCGGCCGCCGCCCTGCTCGTCGACGACAACGAGGGCTTCGTCGTGCCCGAACAGCGATCGCAGTGGATCGAGATTGCCGAGTTCGAGCCGCCCTATCCCGAGAGCGACGGCGAACTCGCCCGGGTGACGGGCGTCATCCGGCGCCGGCTCGCGCGGGCCGGCGCCGGGCCGCGGCCCGGGCCCGGGCCCTGACGCGGCGCCGACGCTACTTGCCCGGCGTGCGGCGCTCGATGTCGGGCCCGGCGCTGCTGCCGCC
>CAYRCM010000219.1:0-8282 GCA_964422715.1 uncultured Myxococcales bacterium
CAGCGCCGCCGCCGCCCCCCGTGCAGGCCGCGAGCGCCCAGAGCAGAGCCGCGAGGAGCCCCCGCGCCGCGGCGCGTGCGCCCCAAACCATCGCCCGGTGTCGCATATCGACCTCCCTGCCGGCTCCTTGCCGCTCGCCCGGCGCTACCGCGGCACGCGGCCGGTGTCAATGGGCGGTGCGCGCTCAGCGCGGCGCCACGGCGAGGTCGGCCGTCGCGAGCGGGCAGGTGTCCTGGAGCAGGTACAGCCGGACGCGGGGCGGCAACTGTGCGGGGCGCGCCTTGACGAAAACCCGGTGCACGAAGCCCTGGGCGTCGCTCTCGACCTCGGTGTCGAGCCCGTAGTCGAGGGCCACGGGGCTGCCGTCGTCGGCCGCAACGGCCAGCAGGGCGTAGCGGTGCGTCGCCGGATCGAGCGGCCCGCCCGTCACCCGAGCTTCGAGGCCACCCGACACCTGCGCGAACGCGACGGCGGCCGTCGTGGTGGGGCACGCAGTCTCGGCCGGCGCGTTCGCCTGGAGCAGGATGGCCCCGGCCACGAGCAGCATGTCGGTCTGCGGATTGCAGAGCCCGAGCTGGCGCAGAAACAGGCCGTACATCGAGATGTCGGCGCAGCGCGACGACACGACGACCTCGGCCGGGGCCACGGCATCCCCCGTGTCGGTGAGCGCTGCCGAGATGCGGAAGCGGTCGAACGAAAGGGTGGCGTTCATGGCTTCGAGGGCAAACGAATTGCGGTTCGACAGGGTCAGCAGCCCGTCGGCGAACGCCACCTCGAGCGGCAACAGGGTGCGGGTGGTCGGGTCGGGCACGGCGCCGGCGCCCTCGGGCCGGGCCCCCATCATCCAGGCCAGCCCGCGTGCGCCGTCGCCCTCGATGAGGCCCGCGACGAAGTGCAGCGAATCGAAGCCGATCTGGTTGTAGCTCGGCAGCAGCGTCGGCAGCGGCGCGGCCATGCGCGACAGGTGCATCTGCCGGACCCGCGCACCCGGGCCGGCCGGAATCGGGTAGGGCAGCGTTTCGGCCGGGCCCTGCGCGACCTGGAATTGGAAGTGGGCGTCGAGGGTGCCGCCCGGCTCGCCGCCGGACATCTTGAGCCCGGTGCGTTCGGGGTCGACGAGCCACTGGCCGCCGACCACCACGGTGAACGTGCCATCGGGCCCGACGCCGAAGCGGGTCTCCGGAACGACCGTGAAGAAGCGCCGGTCGCCCGACACGGTGACCTCGACCGGCACGTCGGGGGTCAGCGTCACGGTGAGGCTCGCGGCGTCGAGGAGCGCGAGCCGGGTGTCGCCCGCCTCGCGCACGAGCAGCGAGAAGCGCAGCGGGTCGTTGGCGCGAACGGCGGCCGGCGGTTCCACCATGGGCAACCCCATCGCGCTCGTGAACAGCAGGAACACGCCGTCGGCCGGCAAATCCTCGCCGGCTGTGAAGCAGTCGGGGTTGGCGGCATTTTCGGCGCGCAGGCACCAGTCGTAGGGCACCGAGAAGACGGCGCCGTTCTCGCCCGCGAGGTAGATGGCCTCGAGGCCGAGCGCCGGCGATGCGTTGAGGTCGTTGCGCGCGTCGGCGATGAGCCGGACCGCCCAGCGCAGCGTGCCGTTGGGCTCGAGGACGAAGAGCCGCCCCTCGCCCGACCCCAAGTAGATGCGGTCGTGGCCGTCGACGGCCGGCGATGAGCGCAACGGCTCGAGCGTGTCGAACGCCCATTTCGGCGCGCCCGTCTGCGGGTCGAACGCGTACACGGTGCCGTCGGCCGCGGGCTGGACGAGGGTCCCGTCGGAGAGCAGCGCCGGGCTCGCGTAGATGTGGTCGCGCGCCGGGGCCTCGAAGCGCGGCGCGCCGTCCGCGGCCTGGAGCGCGTGCAGGTAGCCGTCGAAGCCGCCGAGCACGAGGAGCCCGTCCGCGGTGAGCACGGGGCTGGCCGCAAACGTCCCGATGAAGGCCTGGCTCCAGATCGGCTGACCGTTCGGGTCGAGCGCAAACACGTTGTCGCCGAGCAGCGGCAGCAGGTTGTTGTTGCCGAAAAACAGGTTGCCGCTCACGACGTCGACGGCCGGCAGCGACCAGGTCTGGTCGGGTGTCGCGAAACGCCAGACCGGGCGGCCGGTGTCGCGATCGACCGCGTACACGAACCAGTTGTCGTTCGGCACGTACAGCGTGCCGTCGGGGCCGATGGCCACGTTGCCCTCGAACCAGTGGATGAACGCGTCGTTTTCGCTCGGCGGGTCGGCCACGAAGTCCCAGACGGGCACCCCCGTGGCCGCGTCGCGCGCCCGCAGGATGCCGTCGCCGGAGCCCCAGTAGACCCGACCGCGGTCGTCGAGCAACGCCGCGGAGTCGACGATCTCCCCGGTCTCTTCCTGCCAGCGCACCTGACCTTCGGGCGTGAGCGCGTAGAACGTGCGATCGGCCGAACCGATGTAGATGGTGCCGTCGCCCGCGACCACCGGCGACGAGAAGATGCCCTTGCCGGTGGGGAACGACCAGAACTGGCCGCCCGTGCCGTCGGGTTTCAGCGGGCTGCGCCCGGCCTGGTCGGCCGTGCGGCGGAACTTGGGCCACGGGCTGTCGGGCGCGAGCGGCACCCCGTAGCCGTAGTCGGGGACGGTCGCGGCGTCGGCGCGGCCGTCGGGGGCCGTGTCCGCAGCACCGTCGGGGACGCCGCCGCTCTCGGGGGCCGCGTCGACGGCGTCGCCGGGCGCTGCGTCCCGGCCATCCGCGGCGTCGCGGCCCGCGTCGGGCGAGCCGCCGCCCGTGCCCGCCGAACAGGCGACCACGAGGACAAGAAGCAGACCCAGGGGCCAGAGATTCGGGCGCAAGGCGGCGACGGCACGCTGTGTCATGTTCGGGACCCTTTCGAAGCGGTCGATGGCGTCCATGTCGGCCGATCTGCCGTACAACGAGCCCGGGTTGGGGTCAAGCCGTGGGGCGCTCGCCAGTCGTCGGCGGCCCGTGCCGCGACGCCGGCTGGGTATCAATGCGGCGCGGCGGGTGCGGCCGGAGCCACAGCCGCAGGCGGCGGCGGCGCGGCGGGTGCGGCCGGCCGCTGCCGTTTCACGAGGCGGACGACCAGATCCTGTTCGGTGCCGACCGCAGCGGACACGCGCTGCTCGACCGGCTCGTAGCCCGCCAGTTCGACCCGCAGGACGTGTTCACCCGGAGCGACATCGTCGAGGTGCAGCGGCGCGGTGCCGAGCTCGACGCCGTCCAGCTGGACATGGCCGCCGGCGGGCGTCGTGCGCACCAGGATGCGCCCGCCGGGCTGCTCCGCGATGGGTGCGGAGGCGGGCGCGGGCGCGGGCGCCGCCGCCGGCACAGCCCGCTTGGTGACCGGCGGCGGGAGGGACCCGCGCGATGCCCCCGGCTCGTGGGACTGGAGGAAGAACAGGAAGAAGGCGACCACGATCACCGCGACCCCGAGCCACCCGAGGACGATGGCGTACGCCCGCGAGTGCGCGGGCTGTTCCACCGCCGGGCCGGGCGCGGGCCGGGAGCCCGGCAGGTACACCCGCCGCCCGCACTTGGGGCAGCTGTTGCCGTGTTCGATGAACTCGCTGGCCGGCGCCCTATGGGAACACGCCGAACAGACGACGCTCGCGTAGACCCTGCAGTGCGGGCACTGGCCCGGGTTGATGAAGTAGGCGAAGTTGCGGTTGCAGTTCCCGCAATGGTAGCTCATGGCGCCCCTCCGCGTCGTGGCAACCGGAACGGTCATCGCTACCACAACCGCGGGCCCGCGTCACGTCCCGCCGGCCCCGTAGAGAATTCCCAAGGCGTGGTGAGATTCTCTACATGGCCGGCCCCGCAACGCGGCCCGCCCGCCGCGTCTGGACAGCGCCCGCGCCACCAGAAAATCATTTCAGAACGGTGAGGTTACAAGAAACGCGGTTCGCGGCCGGGCCCGTGTGCACTGCCCTTGCACAACCGGACCGCGTCCCGCCAAGGCCGGTTCAAAGGGACGCCCGGCCGCGGCGGGGCCGCTTGGGGAGGGAGACACCATGAAGACGACGCGAAGCCTGAAAGCCGGGGTGGTGGCAGCGATGGTTCGCTGGGCGGCGCTGGGGCTTTTCGCGGCCGGCTGCGGCACGCCGGAGCCCGCGGGCGGCGAGGCCGACGGCGACGGCGGCAGCAGCGAAGGCGACGTACAGGGGAGCGGCATGCCCGACATGGCGGCGCCCGAGATTGGCGCCACCCGCTTCCAGTCGATCGACCCGACGGCACCGCCGGGTTCGGGCAGCGCGGGCCACGTCTACGCCGACGCGGCCCAGACCTACGACACGTCCGGGGGCGGTGCCGACTCGGGCGCCCCGAGCGAGCCCGGCGGCGACGACGACGAAGCCGCGCGCGAGATCGTCGAGGCCGACGTCCTGAAAATCGAGGGCGACCGGCTGTTTGCCCTCTCGCAGTACCGCGGTCTCGCCGTCGTCGACGTGTCAAACCCGGACGACCTGCGCCTCCTCGGCCGCATGGCCCTCGACGGCTACCCCTTCGAGATGTACCTGCGCGACGGGGTCGCCTACGTGCTGCTGACGTCGTTCTGGTCGTACAGCGCGGATGAGGCCGGGCTCGAGCCGGAGTGGCGCACGACGAGCCGCATCGTGGCGCTCGATGTGCAGGACCCCGCCGCCATCGCGAAAATCGGCGACTTCGACCTCGCCGGCGACATCAGCGACTCGCGCATGGTGGGCGACGTGCTCTACGCCGTGGCGCACGAGGACGGCTGGTGCTGGCTCTGCTCCGGGGTGGCCCAGACGACCATCACGGCGCTCACGGTGGCCGACCCGGGCGCCATCGCGGTCGTCGACCGGCTGACGTTCGCCGACGAAGACAGCTACGGCTGGGGCGGGCCACGCAGCGTGATGGCCACGAGTGAGCGGCTGTACGTGTCCGGCAGCGACTGGGAGGCAGGGCATTCGACCGTGCAGGTCGTCGACATCTCCGACCCGGCCGGCGCGCTGCAACTCGGCGCCCAGGTGGCCGTGGCCGGGCAGATCCAGAGCCGCTGGCAACTCGACGAATACGAAGGGATCCTGCGGGTCGTCAGCAAACCGACGGAGCGCTGGGATGAGTGGGACGCCTGGGATGAGGGGGATGAGCCGGTCGACCCGGTCGACGTGCCGGATGTCCCCGTCGTCGAGACGTTCCGCGTCGTCTCGGCCGACGAAATCGAGCCGCTCGGCCGGCTCGAACTCGTGCTGCCGCGGCCCGAGGAACTGATGAGCGTGCGCTTCGACGGCCCGCGGGGCTACGCCGTGACGTTCGAGCAGACCGACCCGCTGTTCACCATCGACTTGAGCGACCCGGCGGAACCCGTGCAGCGCGGGGCGCTCGAAATCCCGGGCTGGCTCTACCACATGGAGCCGCGCGGCGACCGACTCGTGGCGCTCGGCTACGACTGGCAGGCCGACTCGATGCTCGCCGTGTCGCTCTTCGATGTGTCCGACCTCGACCACCCGACGCAGCTTGCGCGCGTCAACTTCGGCGGCACGTGGGGCTACATGGTCGAAGACCAGGACCGCATCCACAAGGTGTTTCGCATCCTCGACGAGCTCGGCCTCATCCTGATGCCGTTCCAAGGCTGGACGTGGGACGACGAGACCGGTGCCGGGCGCTACGCGAGTGGCGTACAACTCATCGACTTCACGCGCGACGGCCTGACCGAACGGGGGGTCGCGCCACACACCGGATTTGCCCGCCGCGCCTTCGTGCACGCCGAACGGCTCTTTGCGCTCTCGGACGAGCGCGTCGAGACCTTCGACTTCAGCGACCGCGACCGGCCGGTCAAGACCGGGTCGCTCGTGCTCGCGCGCACCGTGCAGCGGCTCGTGCCGGTGGGCCAGGCGGCGGTGGCAGAACTCGTCGCCGACTGGTGGACCGCCGACCCCGAACTGCTGCTCATGCCGGCGAATGACCCGGATGCAGCGGAGCCGCTCGGCCGGGTCGACCTCAGCGAATGGGACGACGGATCGAGCGATCTCCTCTACCAACTGAATGAGGGCCGGCTCTTCGCGCACGACGCCGCGGTGACACTCGCGTGGCCCGACTGGTCGTGCGACAACGCCGCGGAGGCCGAAGCGTGCTACCTCAACGGCGGCCGGACGGCCGTGGCCCGTTTCGATGTCACGAACCCCCAGGCGCCGCGGCTCACGGGGCGCCAGACGTTCGACTTCGCGTTCGACCCCTGGGGGTTCTACGGCTACTTCGGCTGGGGCAACAGCATTCTCGGGGCCGGCAAGCCGGTCGTGCAGCTGGGCGGTACCCTGGTCTTCGGCGTCAGCCGGACGCTGCGCGACCCGGACAACCACTACCGCGAGCTCGACACCACGCACAGCCTGGAAATCGTCGACACGTCCGGGGACGGCGCGCCGCGCTTGGCAGCGAGCGTGGCGCTGCCGGGCATTGCCGAGACGGCGAGCCTCCAGGCCGTTGGGACCTTCGTGCTGCTCAGCCACCGCGAGGAGAGCGGCGAAACCGCGGGGGTCGCGCGCTTCTTCCTCGACCGCGTCGACGTCAGCGACCCGGACGCGCCGCGGCTGCTGCCGCCGGTCAACGTCCCCGGCTCGCTCGTCGGTTTCGCGCCGGCGACGGGGTTGCTCGTCACCGTCGACTACCAGGCCGTGCGCCTCGAAGAGAACGAGTACGGCTCCTGCCCGTGGGGGACGCGCGGCTACGCGCAGTTCATCTGGGACGAGGCGAGCGACGCCTGCTACGGCCTGCAACGCTCGCTCAATCTGGCGCGCGTGGTCGGCGACGAGGCCACACTGCTCGACCGGCTGACGTTCGCGGAGGCCGGCATCGATGGCGCGCGCCTCGACGGGGAGCGGCTGTTCGTGACGCTCGACGGCCCGCCCGGCGACTGCGCCGCGGCCGACGGCTGCGCGCCCGACGGCCGCGGCCGGCTCGTGGTCGTGACGGGGCTTGGCGAAGGGCAGCTCGCCGTGGCCGGCATGGTGCCGCTCGGCGGCCCGTACAGCCGGCTCCTCGCCGCGCGCGCCGGGCACGCCTTCGTGGTGTCCGACTACCCGCCGGCGCTGTCCGACTTCACCGCGCACGACCCCGCCGCCCCCGCGCTCGCGGCCCGTACGCTGCTCACCGGCTACAACCAGGACCTGGCCCTCGGCGCCGACGCGCTGTTCTCGGCGAATGGCGCCTGGGGCGCCCAGCGCATCCCGTTTGCCGAGTAGCCGGCCCCGGCTGGGGCGGCGCCTGCCGGCCGCGGCGGGGGGCCCGCGGCCGGCCGTCGTGACGGGCCGGGCGGCGTCTGCTAGGGTGTGAGGCCGGGAGGTGGCTGCGATGCAACGTTTCACGGTGGTCATCGAGCGCGACGAAGACGGGGTGTTCCTCGGCTATGTCCCGGCGCTGCCGGGCTGCCACACCTGCGGGGCCACGCTGGCCGAGGTCGACGAGCGCATCCGCGAGGCCATTGGCCTCTGCCTCGCCGTCCGCAAGCAGCGGGGCGAGGGCGTGGGCGAGTCGCGCCTCGTCGGCGTGCACGAGGTCGAGGTCGCGGCGTGAGCAAACTCCCGCTCATCGCGGGCGAGGATCTGTGTCGCCTGCTCGGTCAGGTCGGCTTCGAGCGCGTGCGACAGCACGGCAGCCACGTCTTCCTCGCGCATGAGGACGGGCGGACCACGGTCGTGCCCGTACATCCCGGCGAGGATCTTGGGCGCGGGCTCATCCGGCGCATTCTCAGCGAGGTCGGCCTGACCGTCGAAGACTACCTCCGTCTGCGCTAGCGCGACTCCTCTGCCAGATTCAACGGGCGGTCGCCGCGTCCCCACGCGCGCCCCGCCGGACGGAGTTCCCGGGATGCACCGCTTGCCGCGACATGCCGCATCGGGACCGAGCGCCGCCGGAAGGCGGGCCGCGCAAGTGGGCCTGATCGGGCTTGCCGCGCTGACTTGGGCCCTGTGGGCCGGCCTGGCATGCAGCGCGAAGGACGACGCCTGTCCACCGGCGCCGTCCGCGTGCCGGAACGACCGTGACTGCCGCTGCGGCTACGTCTGCCTGCGCACGGCCGACGACGCGGACGGCGCGTGCGTGCCGCCGGGGACGGGCCCGGACGCCGGCGCACCCCAGCCGCTCGACGTGCGTTGGGGGCCCGAGGCGTCGAACCCGCCGCCCGACGCTGCTCGGACGGATACCCCACACAAGCCGGACGCCGCGGGCAGGCCGCCCGGGCCCGACTTGGAGGACGTGGCCGACGACTTGCCGCCCGACGTGGCGCCCGACGGGCCCGATGTCCCCGACGCCGCCGACGTGCCCGCTGGGCCCGACGCC
>CAYRCM010000219.1:8382-9979 GCA_964422715.1 uncultured Myxococcales bacterium
GCCCGATGTCCCCGCGGGCCTCTGTGCCGGGCCGGCCCCGGCCTGCACCCCGTGCAACTTCGCGGCCGGCCGCGGCTTCGCCGGCGCCTGCGACGGCCAGGGGCGCTGCGCGCCGTTTTTCTACGCGCTGCCGGAACTGCCCGCCGGTCTCTCTTGGGCCTGTGCCGACGCCCCGCCCGCCGACCCGCCCGTGCCCGCCGGCTGCGGGGCCGCCGAGTTGCCCTGCAACCCACGCGGTCCGACGTTTCGCTGGCCGCGCGACACCGGACAGACGGGCTGCTACGACGAAGCCGCTGCCGCGCCGTGCCCCGCGACCGCGGGCGGCCCCGATTGCGCGGCCACCCCGTTTTGCGGCCAGGACGCGCAGTACGGCGCCGACATGGACGAGCCGACGTGGGCGCTTGGCCGCTTCGTCGAGAGCGATCCGGCGGGCCGCGGCGAGTGGGTGGTCCGGGACGGTGTCACGGGCCTCGTATGGCAACGCACACCGTGCGCCGCGCCGCTCGCGGACGGCTCCTGCAGCGACGCTGCCGGGACCCACTGCCCACCCGGCACGGGTGACCTGCCCTGGGCCGAGGCCCACGCCTATTGCCGATGTCTGCGGACCGCGGGCTTCGCGGGCTACGACGACTGGCGTCTGCCCGATCGCTACGAACTCCAGAGCCTCGTCAGCTACGGCCGGACCGCCCCGGCATCCGACTTCCCGGACATGCCGAGCCAATTCTTCTGGTCGTCCACGTCCGTCGGGCTGGCGGATCGGCAGGCCTGGGTCGTGCACTTCGAATTCGGCCACGTAGAAAACGCGGACCACGGCTTCGGCAACGCCGTACGCTGTGTGTCGTCCGGGGCCGGCGGCGCCGGCACGGCGGCCTCGCGCTTCTACGTCGCCGCGCTGCGGCCGGGCGAGCCGGTCGTCTTCGACACCCGGACGGGGCGTGCCTGGCAGCAGACGTCGCAAAGCGAACTCTCGTGGTCGCAAGCGCTCGCCCATTGCGAACGGCTCACCTACGGCCGGCGCAGCGATTGGCGCCTGCCCGACGTACTGGAACTGGCAAGCCTCGTCGACGCGACGCGCGAATTCCTCACCATCGACCCCCTGGCTTTCCCCAACACGGGCTGGACCTGGTACTGGTCGTCGTCGTCGAGCGTCTGGGATGCGGCAACGGGCTGGGATGTGCTCTTCACCATCGGGAAGGTGCGCCCCGATCGCAAGGCCCCCGGCGACTCGGCGCGCTGCGTCACCTCGGGGCCGTGGCCCGTGCCGCGGCGGCCTCCCGGCGCGGCTCCCTGACCTGCACCGGCCGCGTGCCGGCGAAGCGCGGCGCACCGGGGCGGTCGCCGAGAAGGCCCGCCCACGCGCCCGCGTCCGGCGGGGGACGCGCCAAGCGGCAGGCGCTGGACGCCCTGCGTGGCGGCAGCGGGGGCGCGATGGGGGCACGGACGGGCGGCGGAAGCGGATGCGGCAGCCGGTGGCGGCGGGGCGGGGCTCAGTGCGGGCCGAAGACCAGTTTGCGCAAAGCCGCCGGGTCGGTGAGGTCGAAGGCGGCGCCGAGCAACGCGGATAGTTCATCGGGATCGCGGCGTTCGGCCAGGCACT
>CAYRCM010000220.1:0-9737 GCA_964422715.1 uncultured Myxococcales bacterium
CCGCGGGACGGCGGCGGCGCGTACGGCGGGGCTTGCCGGGGCCGGCGCGCCGGGCAGCAGGGCACTGGGCGCGGCGGGCAGCGTGAGGCCGGCGGGCAGGGCCACACGGTATTCGACGCCGTTGACGAGCACGTAGGCGTGGTCGACGCCGAGGTGGAGCACCTGCACGTCGTACGATTGGCCTTCGAGGTCGAAGCGGTAGTGGTGCATGGCCGTCTCGCTCAGCGCGTGGGGCGCCGGCCGGCGTTGAGGCGGCCGGCGGCGCGCCAGAATCCGCTCGTCTCTCCAGTGCCGGGCGGGGCGCTGGCCGACAGCCCGGCCGCGCGTTCGGCGGCGGCAAGCGAGAGCGCCAACGCGATGACCGCGGCGACGTCGTCGGGGGGGGCCCCGGGTTCGGCCGCCGCCGGGGCGGAGCCGGCCGGGCCGCCGTCCGCGGCCGGGACCGCGCCGTGGAGCCCCCAGAGCGCCGCCGCCAGAAGCGCCGCCGCGCCCGCGCCGCCGAGCAGCACGAGCCCGGGGGCGAGGGCTTGCCCCGCCCCGAGTTGCATCGCCGTGACCACCGCATCCCACATGGGCCGTCTCCCGCGCAGCAAACAAAGGCCGGACCCGAATACCGTTTGCCGGTCCGGGCTGTCAAGTTTCGCGCGGCTCGTGCGGTGCGCCGCCCGGTGCGCCGGCCGCCCGGTGCGCGGGTCGGGGCACGTGACTTTTGCCGCGCCCTGGCCTAGCCTCCTCCGTGCGCCGGCGGGCCGAGAGCGACCGCCCGGCGGGGGAGGACCGACATGCGCGCGAGGCGGTTTGGCGCGAGGGTCTGGTGGGTGCTCGGCTTGTGGTTCGCCGGCGTCTCGGCCGGCGGCTGCGCGGCGACGAGTACGGCCCGCCCGGCCCCGCAAGACGGCGGCGCCGACACGGCGGCCTGGCCCGACTTCGGCGCCGGCGACGCGCCCACCGAGACGGCCGCGCCCGACGCCGGCCCCAGGCCCGATGCCCCGGTCGCAACCGACGAGCTGGCCGGCCCCGACACGGCCGATGCCGGCGCGCCCGACCTGCCCGCGCCGCCGGACGTGGGGGTGAGCTGCACGCCGTGGGAGCGCCGCTGTGTGAGCCAGACCGAAACCGCCACGTGTGGCGCCGACGGCCGCAGTTGGGGCCCGCCCGCCCTGTGTGCCGACGGCGAGATCTGCGTCGTGGCGACGGGGCAGTGCACGCCCTCGTTCTGCCGCCCTTGGGCGCGCGAGTGCACGGGGCCGGCGGCCTTCCACATCTGCCTCGAAGACGGTTCGGCCTGGAGTCCCGAAGAAGTCTGCGAGGCGGGCGACCGCTGCGACCAGGGGCGCTGTCTCGCGGGCGAATGCGTGCCGGCCGTCATGTTCCTCGTCGACCGGTCGAGCAGCATGGCCGAGCAGTGGGACGACGTGCAGAACAGCATCCGCGGTGTCGTCGCGGCGAACCCGAGCATGTACTTCGGCGTGAGCGCGTTTCCCGCGCGCGACGGCTTCTTCCAGGCGGGCTGCACGACGGGCGACGGGTGGCCGCACGTGCCCATCCAGGGCGATGCGAGCACGGTGGTCTTCGACTGGTTTTCGAGCCACGAGCCGAACGGGGCCACGCCGCTCGCCGGATCGCTCGAATGGATGAGCCAGAACGTCGCGGCCGTCTGGGGCGGCGCCATCGAGGGCAGCTACCTCGTCGTGCTCTCCGACGGCGAAGACACCTGTTCGTGCGGCGGCTACCCGGAAGACTCCGAGCAACGGCTCGACTGCCTGGTCGACGAAATCGCCGGCTACACCCAGGCGCTGGCGGCCGCGAGCGTGCGCACGTACGTCATCGGCTACAACTACTGGGGCGATCCCGAGCAACTCAATGCCATCGCCGCAAACGGCGGCACGAGCGAAACCGAATACATCCCGGCGGGCTCCGAAGAATCGTTGACGAACGTCTTCGAGCGGCTCATGACCGACATGAAGCTCTGCCTGTGAGCCCCGCGCCCAGCCGCACCCCCGGATCGACACCGTGACCCCTGCCGCCGCCCATCGCCTGCGCAACGACTGGCTGCCTTCGCTGCTCGGGGGGCTCTTCCAGGCCGCCACGCCCATCACGGGCTTCTACCTCACCGTCTACATGCAGGAGCAGTTGCACTTCTCGGGGGCCCAAATTGGGCTGCTGTTCGGCGTGCAGGCGCTCACGGGGCTCTTTGCGGCGCTGCCGGCCGGGCTCGGCAACGACCGGCTAACGAGCCGCGTGCTGCTCGGCATCACCCTCGTCGCGCAGGCCGTGGGCTACGCGCTCTTGGCGAGCCTCGGCGAGTTCTGGCCCTACGTGGGGGCGTTCTTCCTCTGGAGTCTCGCGAATGCGGCCTTCAAGTTGAGCCTCGACGTTCAGGTGCTCAAAACCGACTCCGGCACCGAGGGCGGCCGGCGCTTCGGCCTCTACCAGGCGTTTCGCTTCGGCGGCCTGACGGTCGGCAGCATCGCCACCGGGCATCTGCTCGTCGGCAGCGATTTTGCGACCACGCTCTGGCTCGTCGGGGCGGCTTGCCTCGCGCTGCTCGTGTTCACGCCGGGGCTCGTGCCAACGCCCGTCGGCGACGTGCCGCTCGCCCAATACCGCGGCGACTTCGGCAACCGGCGGGCGTTGCTGTTCGCCGTCTGGATGTTCCTCTTCGCGCTGCACTGGGGGGCCGAGACCACGAGCTACGGGCCGTTCCTGCGCCACAACCTGGGCCTCGACCTCGCCCAAATGGGCTATTACATGGCCGCCGAATACGCGGCCATCGTGCTGGCGGCGCTCATCTGGGGCCGGCGCATCCGGTCGCTCTCGGCCACCTACGGGGCCGCCATCGGCGGGCTCATCACGTCGGGGCTCGGGCACATCGGCATGGTGGTGCCCGATCTGGCCGTCTCGGTGGCCTTCCGCGCGCTCCATGGACTGGGCGACGGGCTCATGTTGCTCGTCTTCTACACGGGCATCGCGCAACTCTTCGCAGTCGAGCGGCGCGGCGGCAACACGGGCTTCGTGCAGGCGGCGACCATGCTCGGCTTCGTCGTGGGCTCGCTCGTCTACGGGCCGCTCGGCGAGGCCGCCGGCTACGCCCTGCCGCTCTGGACGAGCGGGGCCATCACGCTCGGGCTCGCCGCCCCGCTCATCTTCGCGCGGCCCAAACGCAGCCCGGCGGCCCAGACGGCCGCGGCCGTGGCCGTGGTGCTGCGCTCGCGTTGAGCGGGCGGGCCGCGCCGTCCACGCGGTCCGGGACGCGGGCCAAGCGCACAAGCCCACGGCGCAGGCCGCCGACGCAACCGCTCAGCCCCGCGTGAAGAAGCCCCAGAGAAAGCCAATCGCCAAGAGCACCAGCAGGGCCACGACCCCGAGCGCCACGGGCCGCACGAGCGACCGCCGGGCGGCGCGGGGCTCGGCCGCGAAGAGCGCGCGCGGGTGGCTCGTCGGGATGGCGATGCCGGCCGTCGCGGCGCGCCGGTCGAGCGCGGCGCTGAGCGCACAGGCGGCGAGGTAGAGTTCCTGGTGCGCCCGCGGGTCGTCGAGCGGGTGCAGCCGGCGGCGGGTGACGGCCCGCACCGTCTCCTGCGCCACGAACAGAAAGCGGGTGACTTCGCGGAGCGCCTCGGCCTGCCGGCCGGATGGGGGCGCCGCGCCGCGCCGCGCCCGGGGCGCCCGCGCGAGGATGGGCCCGAAGGCGTGGAGCGAGGCTTCGAGGTTCTGCACGAGGCTCAGCAGTTGCCCGAGCGAACGACGGGGGACGGCGGCCGGGATGGCCGCGGCGTTGCGGGCATCGGCCGAGGGGGCACTCGTCTCGCAGCCGAGCAGTTGGAAGGCGCGCCGCCAGGGCGGGGCACCGGCGCGCCGCGGCGGGCGCTCTTGGCGGGGTCGGGCCATCGGCTCTCCGGGGCCGGCGGCTGGCGGCCACCACGCCGCGGCCGGCCCGGGGCGCGAGCCTAGCACCGCGGGGGCGCGGCGGCCATTTTTCGGGGGGGTGGGGGCGGCGGGCTCGTCGGCGTCCTCGGATTGGCGGTGCTGGAGCAGCGGAGGCGCCGGCGGCGCCGTGGGTTGGGGTCGTTCGCCGAGGCTAGCGGTCGAGTTCGTCGTCGGATTCGCGAAACAGCGGCAGCACGGGCTCGGGCCCGGCGGGCGAGTCGTCGTCAGCGGAGTCGTCGTCGGCCCCGCCCTCCCCCGCCGCGCCTGCGGCCCGGGCGGGCGCCGCCGAGCGCTCGCTCAGGAAGTCGAGCTGCACAGCCCGCCGCAGCCCGAACGCCCGGTTCGCGAAGTCGAGGCCCGCCATGGCCGCCACGTACGCATAGGCCCGTTCCTTGTCGCGCGGCTGAAACTGGCCGAGTTCCTCGAGGTCGGCCAGGTAGTAGCCGATCTGCTCGGGGTGGTCCTGGAAGTCGACCATCAGGCGTTCGAGCCGGAAACAGAAATCGTCGCCGTACGCGGGCGCGTCAGCCCAGCCGAACGCGCGGTCGCCGCGTCGCCGCTCGGAGCGTTCGTCCCCTGCTGCCGTCATGCCGTAGTCCATGGTCACCCCCACTTCCGCCCCCGCTCACTCGGGGCCCGACGGCGTGGTCGGTCCTCTTGGGGTCCAGCCGTGCGCGCCGGCGTGCGCATCGGTTTTGCAGCGAGCGTGCCGGCGCGGCCGCGGCACCGACGAACATCCGATTGCCTCGTAGCTTCGGCCACCTGGGCCGCGGCGGCAGCCGGTCTGCGCCCCCCGGCGCCCCAGGGCGGAGCTGTTACAGGTGCAACCGGATCGTGTTGCAGTGTGACGGGGAACATGGGGGGCGAGCGCCAGCCCGATGCGCCGCCTGACAGGGCCCATTCCGCTCAAAATCAAGCGCTTGTCATTCACCCGGCCGATCGGAACGGTGCTTGCACCAAGACGCGGCGACGCGCGGGAGGCGGGGGCGCCGGGACGGGTGACGGCGCCGGGAATCGCAGGGCCCGCGGGAGGTGGACCATGGGGTGGTTTGGCGACGTCGTCGATTCGTTCCAGGCGGTGGTGAAGAAGGTTGTCGCCCCGGAGGAGACCCCGTCCGGCGGCGGCGGGTCGTCGGTGTTCGGGGCGCTGCGCAACATCGCCGGGTTTGGCGCGCAGAGCGCGGCATTGCAGCCGGCCAAGTTGCCGCCACCCTCGGAGGAGCAGGGCGCCACCGGGGCCACCGAGACGTGCCAGGAGAGCCCCCAGATGGCCGACAGCCCGTCGCCGTGGGCAGCGGGCGGAAGTCCGAACAGCGCACCGGGCGGCTTCTGGCGTCTCCTGCCCGGCATGGACGCCCAGGCGGAGGCGTTGAAGCCGGACGCGCCCCAGGCCGAGCCGACCGGAAACAAGCCCGATGTCCCGACCGCGACCGACGCCGAACTGCAGAAAGTCGATGCGCTGCGCCGTTCGATGTCCGGCTGCGGCACGAACGAGCAGGGGCTGTTCGACGCGCTCAAGGGCAGCACGCCCGAAGAGGTGTCCCGCCTGCGGGCCATCTACCGCGACCAGTACGGCAAAGACCTCGATGCCGACATCGGCGGGGAGCTGAGCGGTAAGGACCTCGCGGAGGCACAGGCCCTCCTGAAGGGCGACGAGGTGGGGGTTGCGACCGCGGCGCTCAACAACTCGGTCGGTGTCTGGAACGACGACGAGGCCAAGATCGAGGAAACGCTGCGGGGCCTCGGGCCGGACGGCATTGCCAAGCTCCAGGCCGACCCCGCGGGCCGGGAGGCGCTCGAAAAGGCGCGCAAGAACCTCGGCGGCGAGGACCGCGAGGTGCTGGACGCACTCGTGGCCGGCGACGACGCCAAGGCCTCGGCAGTGCGCCTCGACGAGGCCCTGTCCGGCCTCGGCACCGACGAGAAGGCCATCGAGAAGTACCTGTCGGGCAAGAGCCCCGAAGAACGTGACGCCATCCGCACGGCGTTTGCCGAACGCCGCGGTGATGGCTGGCGGTGGAACCCGTTTGCCCCGGAGACGAACCTCGAAGAGGCGCTGCGCGGCGACCTCTCCGGGGACGAACAGCGCCGGCTCGTCGGCCTGGCGCAGGACGGCGACGCGGGGCTCGCCGCGGCCGAGCTGCACAACGCCGCCGCCGGGCTCGGAACGGACGAGCGCGGCATCTACGATGCGCTCGACGGCAAGAGCGACGCCGAGCGGCAGCAGATCGTCGAGGTCTACGAGCGCGACCACGGCAGAGGCAGCCTCGACAAAATGCTGCAAGGAGAGTTGAGCGGACTTGACCTACAGCGGGCGCAGGAACTCGCGGCGAGCGGGCAACTCAGCGACGTGACGGCGCTGCGCGCGGCCGTGGACGGCGCAGGCACCGACGAAGACGCCATCAAGGACGTGCTCGACGGCAAGACCAAGGACGAGATCGCGCAGATCTGCACCGACTACGAGAAGGAGACCGGCGAGAACCTCACGACGCGGCTGCTCGGCGGAGAACTGGAGCACAGCGGGCGCGACCGCTTCGATGTCGAGCAGGCCCTGAAGGGGGTGCCGGAGACGCCCGAAGAGATGTTGGCGCGCGCAAACGAGCGGTACGCCTACTCGGGCCGCGAGGAGCAAGGTTGGTGGGGCGGCCTCTCGCGCAGGTTCATGGATGCCGGCGAGACCTTGGGGCTCACCGACACGGGCTCACAGCTCGACCGCAACACGGAGCGCGTCCGCGAGATGTTCGATGACCAGGGCCAATTGAAGCCCGGCATGGAGGCCGAACTCGAACGGGTGTCGCGCTACC
Source organism: uncultured Myxococcales bacterium (assembly GCA_964422715.1). Lineage (GTDB taxonomy): Bacteria > Myxococcota_A > UBA9042 > PWKZ01 > CAYRCM01 > CAYRCM01. The sequence continues at coordinate 6,735 of CAYRCM010000220.1, forward strand.
AGAAGAAGGACGCGAACCGGTACGGCGACGCGAAGGATGAGGCCGGCGAAATCGCTGGGACCGTGGCCGGCGTGGTAGCCGCGGCGGCGGCGACACCCTTCACGGGCGGCGGCTCGTGGGCCATCGTGGTGCCGGCACTCGTCGGCGGCGGCACGGACATGCTCGTGCAGTCGGCCCTCCGGGGGCAATCGTATGGCGGCGGCGAAATGCTACAGGACGGCCTCACGACCCTCGGCACGGCCGGTGCGAACAAATTCACGAAAGGGGCGAAACTGACCCGGCTGTTCCGGGGCACGGGCACGCTCGCGCGGGGCGCAAACCGGGTCGTTCCAGCCGCCATCGGTGGCGCCGTGGAGCACAGCGGCGAGGCCGCCTTCGACGACGAGGCGTGGCGCCAGGGTGGCGGCGTCTACTTCGGCAACCTCGCGAAGGCCGGCGGGCTCGGGGCCCTGCAGGGAACCGTCGAGACGGGCGTCGGCGCCGGCCTCGGCAAGCGCTTCCCGACGAACCTGGACAGCCGCGGCCGGCGCTTCGTCAACGGCGCGCTGAGCCAGGGGGGCGGCGAAGTGGCTGGCAGTCTCGTGCAGCCCACGACGTACGACGGCGATGCGCAGGACATCGGCCTGCGCCTGCTCGGGACGTTTGCGAAGGGGGCGGCCAAGGGCGGCATGAAGGGGGCCTTCGCCCATCCCAAGGAAGCGCGCGCGCTCGCGAACCGGCTCGAGGAATACCAGAAGAAAGGTGACCGCTCCCTTCTGCCCCCCGAGACGCGGCATCTGTTCGATTCGCAGTCCGTTGCGGAGCAGCGGCTGGTCATCGTGTGGCTTCGCGTCTCCGTGGCGGAGCAGGCGTCCGACGTCCAGTCGGGCGAACGCCCGGCCCGGTGATGGACGGCCGGCTGAGCCGCGGCCCGGCTACCGCTCGTCGGCTCCGAGGTCGCAGAGACCCGCGCGCGGCTCACCGTCGATGTCGGTGCCAAGCCCGGTGGCACAGGCCAGCTGGTCGATGCAGGGGCTTTCGGCTTCGAGGTGGCCGTCGGCCGTGAGGCGCGGGTCGACGAGCAGGGAATGGGCGTCGCCGCCGCTGCCGGCCTGCCAGGCGGCGAGGTCGCCGCCTTCGAGCAGGCTCGTCGGCCGGCCATCGTCGAACGTGCAGGGGCTGCCGGCGCGGAAGTAGACGTTGTAGTCGATGTTCGCGGGCCCGCTGAGGCCGGAGAGACCGCCGAGGTCTTCGCTGTAGCGGATGCCGAGGCACGGGGTCGTGGCCGCGGCCGGCTGCACGATGACGTTGCCCTGAACCAGGGCGTTCGTCGTGGCCGGGCGCAGCGCCGATTCGTCCCAATCCTGGTAGGTCAGCCCGAAGTAGAGCGGGGCGTGGCCGAGCGTGGCCGTGTTGCGGATGGTGTTGTGCAGCACCTGCGGGTTTTCGGCGGCGTAGAGCGCGATGCCGGCGTAGCCCGTGTCGTCGACGATGCAGTTCGCCACGACGCCGTTGACGTTCTCGAAGTAGCCGGGGTTCGTCGTGAGGTCGAAGAACTCGGGGCTCGTGTCGAAGCCGAGCACGATGCCGAGCGCCCCGGCGCGTTCGACGCGGGTGCGCTCGATGCGGCCGTCGCGGCTGCCGCCCTTGAGGTAGACGCCGGTCGTGGCGGTGTCGTGGATGTAGCAGTCCTGGACGAGCACCTGGTCGGCGTTGACGACGTCGATGCCCTCGGCGTTCTTGTCGTCGAGTGACGTGCCGGGCGGGTAGCCATAGCCGCTCGTGTGGATTTCGCTGCGGCGGATGGTCAGGCGGTCGGACTCGGGGGTGACCTTGATGCCATCGCGGCCCGTGTGGTGGATGTGGCAGTCTTCGATGGTGATGTCGGTGGCGCCGCTGCGGTCGGCCGGCTCACCCCAGTCCCACTTCGTTTGCAGCATGACGCCGTAGAAGCCACCCACCACCTCGACGCGCTGCAGCTTGCCGCCGTCGGAGTCGACGTCGAAGAGCACCGCGACCGGGGCCGTGTTCTCGTCGACGCTGACCGGCACCTGGATGGTGGCGAGCTCCCCGCTCTTCGAGCGCAGCGTGATCTGCGGCTGGCGGATGCGCACTTCCTCGGCGTAGACCCCGCCCCCCAGAATCAGGGTGTCGCCGGGGGCCGCGACCGAATCGAGCACGTACTGGATGTGGCGGTAGGGGGCTTCGGGCGTGCCGTTGCCCGTCGTGTCGTCGCCGCTGGGCGACACATGGATGCCCTGGTCGTCGTACTCCGGGGCGGGCGGCACCCCTGCGGGGCCGCGGCCGGTCGGCGGCGCTTCGGGGCTGTACGTGTCGCCCGGGGTGGGGCCGCCGTCGGGGCTGCCGGTGTTGCCGTTGCTGCCGCCGCAGGCGACCAAGGCCGCAGCGGCAAACGCCCAAATCGGGGCGAGTCTGGCTTGCATCGATGGCTCCTTCTCGTGTGGCCGGGCCCGCGGCCCGCGCCGGTTCGGGACACACGATAGGGGCCGCGGCGCGGTTGTCACGCAGTGGGGGTGCTTGACGGGCTGCTCGGGGCCGCCGGCGGTCGGGCTTGGGGCGGGCGCGGGGGCGAGGTGCAGGCCCGGCGGCGGCCGGGAGCACGACGATGCCGCCCCTCGACCGCGACACGAGCCCCGAGGCCGACGACGTGCAAATCGAGTTGCTGCGGCGGGCCACCCCCGCCGAGCGCGTGCGCCTCGCCCGCTCGCTCAGCCGCACCGTCATCTCGTTGTCGCTCCGCGCCCTGCGGCGCGCCGACCCGGCGGCCAGCGACGACGACATCGCCGTGCGGTTCGTGGCGCTGCACCATGGCGGGGACTTGGCGCGGCGGTTTGGGGCGTGCCTTGCCGAACGACGGCGAAAGGGCTTGCCCAGGGTGTGCCTCGACGGGACAGGGGCGGCGGCACCGGACGGAGAGGCGGCCACGGCCTGAGGCGCGGCCGGCGCGGCGAACTCGCCGCGTTCGGGCGGCCGGGGAGCGTTCTCACCGCGAGCGCGTCGGCC
>CAYRCM010000221.1:0-9723 GCA_964422715.1 uncultured Myxococcales bacterium
CGGCGGTGCGGGCGGCCTCATGGGGCCCCTCCGGCCGGCGCGGCGCCGAGCATGCACTCGCCGAGTTCGGCGCGGGTCCAGGCGGCGGCGGTCCGGTCGGCGACGAGGCGGCCGCGAACCAGCACCACGATGCGGTCGGCCAGCGCTTCGAGTTCGGCGAGGTCGGCCGAGACGAGCAGCACGCCGAGGCCGGCGGCCCGCGCCGCGGCGATGCGGGCGTGGATGGCGGCCGTGACCGCGAAGTCGACACCGCGCGTGGGCTGGCCGGCGAGCAGCAGGCGTGGACGGCGGCCGAGTTCGCGGGCGACGACGACCTTCTGCTGGTTGCCGCCGGACAGCGTGCGCGCGAGCGCCGCCGGGCGCGGCGGGCGGATGTCGTAGGCCGCGACGTCGGCCGCGGCGGCGGCCGTGAGCGCCCCGCGGTCGAGGCGGCCGAGCCGGCGGCGAAACGCGCCGAGCCGGCCGAGGAACAGGTTTTCGCGGACGGGCAGGTCGAGGGCGAGCCCGCGTTCGTGGCGATCCTCGGGGATGTGGGCGAGCCCGGCGGCCAGGCGCGCGGCGGGGCTCGCGCGCGTGACGTCGCGGCCGGCGAGCACGATGCGCCCCGCCCGGACGGGGACGAGCCCGGCCAGCGCTTCGAGCAGCGTGCTCTGGCCGTTGCCCTGCACGGCGGCCACCCCGACGATGCTGCCGGGCGCGATGGCGAACGAGACGTCGGCAAGCAGCGGGCGGTCGGGCGGCCCGACCGAGAGCCGCTCGACCCGCAGCACGGGCTCGGCCGGCGATGCAGAGACGGCGGGCGCGGGCGACGCGGCGGGTGCGGGCGAGGCGGCGCCAGCCCCCCCCGGGGCCAGCGCGTGGTCGGCGAGTTCGCTGCCCACCATGAAGTGCGCGAGGCTGCGGCCGTCGGTGGCCGCGGTCGCGAGGTCGGCCACTTTGCGGCCCCCGCGCAGCACGGTGACGCGTTCGGCGACGGCCAGCACCTCGTCGAGTTTGTGGGTGGTCAAGAGCACCGTGAAGTCGGCCGCGACGAGCGCCCGCAGCATGGCAAACAGGGTCGCCACCTCGCCGGGGGTGAGCACGGCGGTGGGCTCGTCGAGCAGCAGCACGCGCGCGCCGCGCCAGAGCACCTTCAGGATCTCGACGCGCTGGCGCAGCGCAACGGGCAGGTCGGCGACCCGCGCATCGGCGGGCACGGGCAGGCCGAAGCGTTCGCCGAGCGCCTGGAGTTCGCGCCGCGCTTTGCCGAAGTCGATACGCCCGCGGCGCAGCGGCTCGCGGCCGAGCACCAGGTTTTCGAGCACGGTGAACGGCTCGACGAGCATGCAGTGCTGATGCACCAGCCCCACGCCGAGGGCCTGGGCGAGGCACGGGTCGGCGGCCGTGAGCCGCTGCCCGTGGACGAAGACCGCCCCGGCATCGGGGCGGCGCTCGCCGGCGATGATGCTCAGCAGCGTGGACTTGCCGGCCCCGTTTTCGCCGATGAGCGCGTGGATGCTGCCGCTCTGCACGGTGAGTGCGATGTCGTCGAGGGCCACGAGCGGGCCGAAACGCCGAGAAACGCCGCCGACCGAGACGGCCGCGGGCGCCGCCGAAACGGGGGCGGGCGGGCCGCCGGGTTCAGTACGATTCGGCGCCATCGACCCGAATCTCCTGCGCCACGATGGCGGCCCGCAGAGCGGCGAGCCGGGCGCGCGTGGCCGCCGCGATGAGCGCGGCGTTGTTGCGGTCGTCGACGAACGTGACGCCGTCTTCGGCGAGCCCGAACGAACGGATGCCGCTTGCGAAGCGGCCGGCCTGGACGTCGCCGATGGTGCGGTAGACGACCTCGTCGACGCGCTTGACCATGCTCGTCAGCACGAAGCCGGGCGCCTCGGCGTACTGGTCGGAATCGACGCCGATGGCCATGCGGCGCGTCTGGCGCGCGGCCTCGAAGACGCCGAGCCCCGTCGCCCCCGACGCATGGAAGATGATGTCGACGCCGCCGCGGTACTGGGCGAGCGCCAGTTCCTTGCCGCGGCCCGGGTCTTTGAAGGCGCCGCCCGTGACCCCGGCGTAGTTGACGACGACCTTGCAGGCGGGACAGACGTGACGCACGCCGTGCGCGTAGCCGGCCTGGAAGCGGCGGATGAGCGGGATGTCCATGCCGCCGACGAAACCGAGCCGGCCCGACTCGGACGTGAGGGCCGCGAGCGCGCCGACGAGGAATGCGCCTTCCTCTTCGCGGAACTTGAGCGCCGCGACGTTTGTGGGCGGCGGGATGAGGCGGCCGGCGGCGTCGGTGCGCAACGCGTAGTCGACGCAGGCGAAGCGCACGCTCGGGTAGTCGGCGGCAACGGCGTTGACGTCGTCGGTGAAGATGAAGCCCGTGGCGATGACGAGGTCGAAGCCGCGCGCGGCAAACATGCGGAGCGCACTCTCGCGGTCGGCGCCTTCGCCGGGCTCGATGACCTCGATGGCGACACCGAGTTCGCGTTCGGCCCGGACGAGGCCGTTGTAGGCGGAGTCGTTGAAACTCTTGTCGCCGCGCCCGCCGACATCGAAAACGAGGCCCACGCGGAGCGCCCCGGGGGGCGGCGGCGGCCGGCCGGCCGGGCCGAACGCGAAGAGCAGCGCGTTGGCCCCGAGGAGCACCGCGAACGTGAGCCAGAGCGCCTTCATGGGCGGGCCTCGCGGGGGACCGCGCGGCCGGCGGCAAAGGCACGCACGGCTTCGGCGGTGGCGGCCGTGAGCAGCGGCGCGGCCCCGTGCAGGGCCTCGGCAAGGGGTGCGGGGCCGCGCACGATGGGGAACACGGCGGCAAAGCCGGCGGCGTGCAGCAGAGCGGGGTCGGCCGGCACGGCGCCCGCAAACCCGAAGCACGGCACGCCGGCCGCCGCGGCGCGCCGCGCGACACCGGCCGGGGCCTTGCCGTGCGCCGTTTGCCGGTCGAGTTGGCCTTCGCCGGTGAGGACGAGGTCGGCGCCCGAGAGCGCGGCGGCGAAGCCGACGAGGTCGAGCAGCGCGTCGATGCCCGAGCGCAAGGTGGCGCCGCAAAACGCGGCGAGGCCGGCGCCGAGACCGCCGGCCGCCCCGGCACCGGGCAGGTCGCGCACGGCACAGCCGAGTTCGCGGTGAACGACGGCGGCGAGATGGTCGAGCCCGGCATCGAGTTCGCGCACGGCGGCCGCGTCGGCGCCCTTCTGCGGGGCGTAGACGGCCGCGGCCCCGCCGGCACCGCAAAGCGGGTTCGTGACGTCGGTGAGGCCCTCGACCTGCACGGTGGCGAGCCGCGGGTCGACGCCGCGGCGATCGATGTGGGCGAGCGCCGCGAGGCCGCGGCCGTTCGGCGCGACGGGGCGGCCGGCCGCATCGCAGAGCCCGAAGCCGAGTGCCGCGGCGAGCCCGAGCCCGCCGTCGCAGGTGGCGCTGCCGCCGAGCCCCACCACGATGCGCGTGGCGCCGGCGGCGAGGGCCGCACGGACGAGTTCGCCGGTGCCGCGCGTGGTGGCCTCGCGCGGGTCGTATTGCGCCGGCGTGAGCAGGACGAGGCCCGAGGCCTGCGCCATCTCGATGACCGCGAGCCGTTCGGCCGGAAAGTAGAGCCAGGCGGCCGTCACGGGGGCGCCGCGCGGGCCGGTGACGCAGGTCGTCTGCAGGACGCCGCCGCGCACGGCGTGCACGACCGCGACGAAGCCGTCGCCGCCATCCGCGATGGGCAGCAGCGTCACCGCGGCGTCGGGCACGGCCGCGCGCACGCCGGCGGCCATGGCCGCGGCCGCCGCCGTGGCCGTGAGGCTGCCTTTGAACGCGTTCGGTGCCACGACGACCCGCATGCCGGACCTTTCTCGGTGCAACCGCTCAGGTGCCCGCTTCGAAGCGCAGGCAGACGCTGCCGTTTTCGACGATGACGAGCAGGCTGTTGCGGTAGCCCGGAACGAGCCGCTCGCCCTGCCCTTTCGGTCCCGTGGTGACCGGCGCCCAGGTGCCCGTGTCGACGTAGGTGACGCCGGCCGCGAGCGGCAGCAGCCGCGGCACGTGCGCGTGCCCGAAGGCCACGACGCGCGCGCCGGTGAGCGCTGCCACGCGGCGGGCCGCTTCGGGCAGCCGCCGCTCGGTGACGAAGATGCCCTCCCCCGCCACGATGGCTTCATAGATGAAGTAGAGCAGCGGAAAGGCGGTGAGCGGCACCATCAGCTGGATCCAGAGCGGGATGGGCACGAGCGCCAGCGCCACCGTGCCGCCGGTAAGGAGCAGCGCCACGATGACCCGGTCGATCCAGAACTCGCGGAGAATGCGAAACATGCGGGTCGCGATGGGGGTCTCGCGCAGTTTGGCCAGCGCCTGCACGGTGTCGAGCGGCAAGTGCATGCGCGTGGCCTGGGCGGCCATGAGCGCCGCCTCGGCAGGCGGGCGGCGCAGCGTCAGACGGCGGGTCTGCACGACGCGCCAGACGCTGGCGAGGCTGCCGAGCAGCCAGTTGCCGATCAGGCTGCGGCGCGTGAACGCGTAGTAGCGCAGCCAATGCGCGAGATAGCGGAACACGTTGAGGATGTAGTCGGACGCGTGCGGGTTGAAATACCCGATGCGGCTCAGGAGGTAGCGATTGGAGATGTTGCCCATGGGCACCGCGATCTGTTCGCGGCCGCGAAACTGCATGGTGGGCACGAGCACGTGGCGGAAACTCGAATAGTGGTCGTACTGCTGGCCGTGCTCGACATAGATTTCGCCGGGCACGGCGAAAAACCACGGCTCGAACGTGAGTTGGGCGTCAAGCGGCGGCACGGCGGCGGGCGGCGCGGCGCCCGCGGGAGCGGCCCCGGCCGGGGGCAGGGCGCGGCGCAGCGCCTCGCGCAGCGCCTGCTGCACGCGCGGGAAGTGGAACTCGCGGTCGTGGTTGCCGAGCACCCACACCACCCGGTGGCCCGCCGCGAGAAACGCGCCGAGGGCCTGCAGGAACTCGGGGTGGTGGGCGAGGATGCGTTCGAGTTTCCAGACGGAGCGGTCTTCGTCGGCGTCGAGGTTGTAGCGCCGTTCGACGAACGTCAACTTCCAGGGTGCGGGGTCGGGCACGGCGCTGACCAGGTCGAAGTCGACGATGTCGCCGTTCAGCACGAGCGTCAGTTCGGCGCCGAGCGGGGCGTCGGTCTGAAACGCCTGGAGCCGTTCGGCAAACGGCCGGTCGATGACGAAGCGTGACGACTTGTAGGCCTTCCAGCCGTCGGCGTGGTCCTCGACGTCGGTCAGATGCAGGTCGGAGACGATGAAGTAGCGTCGGGGCGCGGTCATGGGCAGGTTGGGTCCTTTCGCGGGCGTGGGGCGCGGGAGCGACGCGGCCGGGCCGCCGCAAGACCGAGGAGCAGCAGGGCCAGGGGGCCGAGCCCGCCCGGTAGGGTCGGCGGGCCCGTGGCACAACCGCTGCCCTGCCCCGGCGGCACGGCGGGCGGCTCGGCGTCGGGGGGCGGCGCCCCGGTGTCGAGCGGGAAGCCGCCCGCGTCGGGCCTGCCGGCGGCGTCGGTGAGCGCGGTGTCGGCGTCTCCGGCGAGCTCCGCGGAGGGCGCATCGGGGCCGGCCGGTTTCGCGTCGCCGGATGCGCTGCCGTCGTCGGCGCTCGTCTCGCCTGGGGGCGGACCGGCGTCGGGGGGGAACTCGCCGCCCGCGTCGGGGGTCGCCGTGTCGCCCGGCGCCTCGACGACATCGTGCGGCACGGGCCAGCCGGGGCCGAAGATGTAGGCGTCGGGGGCGCACACCTGGCCGGTCAGCGTGGTGTTGAGGGGGCAGCAGGCGCCGGCCTTGCAGCCCCGCGCGGCGCAGTCGGCGGCGCGCTCGCCGACCTGGCCGCAGCTGTCGAGCCAGTGCACATGGCCGGCGACACAGGCCTCACGCGCGCGCGGCGTGCAGCGGCAGTCGCCCGACGTGGGCACGCACTGGTCGGCATCGGGGTCGTAGCGGCGGCAAAACGCGTGGTCGCCGCAGCGGTCGGCATCGCCGAAGCAGGACACCCCACAGTAGTTGCCATCGGGATACGGCAAGCAGCGGTTTTCGGGGGCGCCGCAGTCACCGTCGGCTACGCACGGCGTGCATACCCAGGACACGCAGCGCGCGAGGGCCGTGTCGCAGCGTTGCAGCCCGGGCAGGCAATCGGCGTCGGCGTGGCAGCAATCGGCGACCGGGCCGAGGGGCGCGCACTCGCCCGCCACGCAGCCTTCGGTGGTGCAGGGATCGCCGTCTTCGCAGTCGAGCGGCGGGCCGGCGCAGAGCCCGGCCGTGCAGCGGTCGCCGCTCGTGCAGGGGTCGCCGTCGTCGCAGGGTGCGCCCTCGGGTTCGGGGGCCGAGGCGCAGCCGCCGGACGGATCGCATTCGTCGGCCGTGCACGGGTCGCCGTCGCTGCAGTCGAGGGGTTCGGCGCCGACACACAGGCCGCCTTCGCAGCGGTCGCCCGTGGTGCACAAATCGCCGTCGTCGCAGGCGTCGGCGTTCGGCTCGAAGACGCAGCCCATGGCGGGCTCGCAGGCGTCGCTCGTGCAGGCGTTGCCGTCGTCGCAGGCGAGCGGTGTCCCGACGCACAGGCCGGCCTGGCAGTGGTCGCCCGTGGTGCAGGCCGTGCCGTCATCGCAGGCCGCGGCCTCGCCCTGCGGGGTATGGAAGCAGCCCACCTCGGGGTCGCAGGCGTCGTGGGTACAGCCGTTGCCGTCGTCGCAGTCGGGCGGCAGGGCATCGCAGGCCACCCCGCCGTCGGCGCGGCAGACGAAGTGGCCGCTCGTGGCGCAGGCGCCGCTGCCGACCGTGCAGGGCTCGCCGCTCGCAAAGCCCTCGTCGGTGTCGCCGTCGCAGTCGTCGTCCTGGCCGTTGCACACCTCGGTGGCGACGACGCAGCGGGGGCGGCGCGGGCCGGCGATGCGTAGCGTGGGGTAGTAGGTGGCGGCGTCGAAGCCCGCCGCGTCGGTCCATTCGGGGCCCGTCAGCTGCGTCGGGAAGCCGCTGCCGTTCGAGAGCCAGCAGCGCAGCCCGGCCGCGGCGCGGGCGCACAGGTCGGCCTTGCCGTCGCCGTTGACGTCGGCGAGCCGCAGGCTGCGGTAGTGGTCGGCGGCGTCCCAGCCCGAGTCGTCGGAGAGTTCGGGGCCGTTGACGGCGCTACCGAAGGTCTGGCCGTCGAAGCGCCAGCAGACGACGCGCGCATTGGCCCGGGCACAGACGTCGCCGTCGCCGTCGCCGTCGATGTCGCCGAGCCGGATGGTGGAGTAGTTCGTGAGGTCGTTCCAGCCGTTGGCATCCGCCATGATGGCGGCGGTGAGCGGACCGCCAAACCCCGTGCCCGTCGACAGGTGGCAGCGGAAGTCGCTGGCCGTGCGGACACAGAGATCGGCCCGGTCGTCGCCGTTGACGTCGTGGAGCCGGATGGTGCTCCAGTAGCGGATGTTCGTGAAGCCGGCGTCGTCGCTCCAGGCCGGGCCCGTGATGCGGGTCCCGAAGCCCGTGCCGGTCGCGAGCCAGCAGAACATGCCGGCGGTGCCGCGCGCGCAGACGTCGGCCAGGCCGTCGCCGTTGACGTCGCCCATACGCAGCGTGGCGTAGTGGTCGACCCCGCCCCAGCCCGAGGCGTCGGACAGTTCGGGGCCGACGAGCGCGGCGCCAAACCCCGTGCCGGTCGAGGGGAAGCAGCGGAAGCCCGCGGCAAAGCGCCCGCAGAGGTCGTCTTTGCCGTCGCCCGTGACGTCGGCGAGCCGCAGCGTCGTGTAGTACTTCGGGTCGGTGAAGCCGGCCGCGTCGGACATGTCGGTGGGCCCCTCGAACGAGGTCGTGAACCCGCTGCCGGTCGAGCGATAGCAGTAGGTGCGAGCGTTGCCGCGGGCGCAGACGTCGGCTTTGCCGTCGCCGTCGAGGTCGCCGAGCCGCACCGTGAGGCCGTTTGTCGGGTCGTTCCAGCCGTTGGCGTCGGACAGGCCCGCAATGGTCCAGACGGCGCCAAAGCCGCTGCCGGTGGCGGGCGCGCACTGGAAGCCGCCCGGCGCGCGGACGCAGGCGTCGGCCTTGCCGTCGCCGTTGACGTCGGTCGTCGGGTCGGCGTCGAGGAGGCCCTGCATATACAGGGTTTCGTCGGCCTCGGCGCAAACGTTGCCTTCGTCGGTCTGGCCGTCGCAGTCGTCGTCCTGGCCGTTGCACACCTCGGTCGTGGGGGTGCAGCTCGCGCCGAGTCGCTGGCGCCGGATGGCGCGGTAGCTGCTCGTCAGCGTGCGCGAGTTGTGCACGATGCCGTACGAGCAGCCGCGTGCTTCATAGGTCCACATGGAGCCCCAGGGGTCGCCGCGGTCGAAGACGACGATGTGGCCGCCGTCGCCCGGACAGCCGCCCGAGCGGTACGAGGCCGCGTCGCCGCCCTGCAGGTTGCCGCGCGAGATGGCGTCCCACCAGGTCTCGGTGCAGGTGAAGTGCCAGGTGGAATAGGGGTGGGCACAACTCGACACGGCACTCGGGCTCGGCACCTGCCACACCTTGGCGGCGTAGCCGGAGCAGTCGGCGCCGTAGGAACCGGAGTGGGAGCAATTCGGGCAGTTGCCCGAGCACGAGCCGTGCTGGGCGCCGTCGGTGCGCCAGCAACCGTTGCCCCACCAGTACGAGTAGCCCACGCCGGAAATGGCGAGGTCGAGGATTTCTTCGCGCGTCATCGTGGCCGGGGCGGCCGCGGCCGGCAGCGCGGGCCCGAGGAGGACGAGCAGGGTGGTCGCGGCGGCAAGCCGGCGGGCTAGAGTTGCCATCGCAGCACCTCCGCGCCGGTTTCCGTGAAGCGCAACTGGTAGAGGGCGCCGGCCGCGGTCAGCACGAACTCGCGGAACTGCTCGTAGGCCCCCACGCCGGGCGCCGCGCGCAGGCGGCGCAATTCGGTCGTGAGGTCGGGCGAAAAGACCCGGATGTCGAAGGCTTCGGCCAGGACCCCCAACGTCGGCGCCGGCCCCTCGCGCAGCGTGTGCGCGATGAGCACGATGCGGCCCTTGGCGTCGGCGAAGAGCTCGACGATGCGAAAGACGGGGTCGGAAAACGCGACTTCGCGGTGGCCGCGGATGACGTCGTCGCCGCGGCCGACGGTCCACACTTCGACGGCGTTCGGGGCCGTGCGGCGCGCGTGCAGCAGCGTCTGGCCGTGCGGGCCCGCGGGTCGGCCGCGCACGACGACGCGCGGGAACGCGGGCCGGCCGTCGGGCTCGGCGACGCGCACGCACGTCGTGTGGTCGTATTCGAGCCAGAAGCCGTCGGGGCGCGGCAAGAGCGCCGTGACGCCGCCGCCTTCGGGCAGGCTGGCACTCTCGACGGGCACGGCCGTGCGCAGCCCGCCCTTCGGCGCGAGGGTGTCGAGCGAGCGACGGGCGAGCCGGTCGAGGGCCACGACGGCGCCGTCCGGGAGCCGCGCGAAGTCCTGGTAGGTGTCGGCCGGCAGCGGGGTGCGGCGCGCGGGCCGGCCCTGCGGGTCGAGGTGCAGGACGGCGAGCCGCGCCTGGTCGAGGATGGTAACGCCGCCCAGCGCGTCGACCGCGAAACTCATGGGCCCCTCGGGCGCGAACGTCTCGTCGCCGCCGCGGCGCGTGAGTTCGCCAAAGCCCGGGCCCCAGGGCACGAAGGCGACGCGCGTCGGGGCGTCGCTCGTCTGGGCGTGGGCCGGGGGCGCGGCGGCGAGGACGAGCGCCGCGCTGACGAGCGCCGCGCCGACCGCGCGGACGGCGGTCGTGAGGGGGGCACGGCCGGGGCGGG
>CAYRCM010000222.1:0-9674 GCA_964422715.1 uncultured Myxococcales bacterium
ATTCGGATGAATTCATTCTGTTGATGGTCGAGCGGATCCGCGATCATCATGTTCAGGCCTGCACCCATCAACATGACGCAGTAGACGCGGTTGATCAGCGGGCGCATCTCGTTGGGCACCGCGTTCGAGACATTGCTGAGACCCACCTGCACCCCCGCACCGGTCACCTGCAGGATGCGCACCGCCTCAATGCATTCGGGCACGTACTGCTGGCAGCCGCTGACGGTCAACACCAACGGATCGATGACGAGGTCCTCCAGGGGCATACCGACCTCTTCACAGCGCGGGATCAATTGCTCGAGTGCGATGTTGACACGCTCGTCTGCGCCGACCGGGATGCCTTCCGACCGCATCGTCAACGCGATCAGCTTGGTATGATACTTCGCAGCCACCAGCGGCACCATCTGAAGGCGCTCCGGTTCAGCCGAAGTGGAGTTGATGATGGGCTGCTGCCTGACGACCTCGCAAGCTGCCTCGATCGCGGCCAGGTTGGTGGTGTCCAGGCAGAGAGGCACGTCGACCACCTCCTGCACTGCGTTCACCATCCAAGGCAGGATCTCGTGGCCCAGTTTCTTCTGCGGACCGATGTTCAAGTCCACAGCCCACGCGCCGGCCTCGACCTGGCGCAGGGCAGATTCCTGGAAGAATTTCTTGTCCCGAGCGGCAAGAGCTTCCTTGACCTTGGGGGACATGATATGGATGTTTTCTCCGATTATTCGCATGAAAAGACCTCCTCTGGAGTGGCCATCCACGGCCGGCGCCGGATGGCATGGCGGTTTGGACCTAAATGTATTGCATCGCCTCGCTGGCTTCCTTGCGGACCACGTAGGCGCGGTCCCATTCGTAGTGCTCGTCCTCGCCCAGCACCCTCTTCAGGATCAACGCGAGCTGCTGGTGCTGCTCGGTTGCCAGGTGACCGTAGCGAGCCAATTTGCCGAGGCTGCGCACCGCTTTGGAGCGAATTGCAGGACTCCCGTCGGCAAGATTGGCGCTCAATCGCTCGAAAATAGCGCCCGCAACTTCTGGGCTCAGCTTGCCTGCCGGGATCGATTCCGCGAACTTGCCGAGCGCACGGGTTGCGCTGTCGCGCAGCTCCTGATCTTCCGCGGCCGCAGCGTCGAGCGCGGTGGGCAACGCATCGACAATCTTCGGCGATTTGACCTTGCCCAGCGCATACAGTACGAAGGCACGGCAGCCGGGCTCCGGGCAGGTCTGGTGATACTCCTCGAGCAGAGCAGGAACCGCCTCTGCGCCCATGTGCCCCAATGCCTGGCCGATGGCCATCTGGGACTTGACGTCGCCTCCCTCGAGCTGCTGTATCAGGATCGGAATCGCGGACCTGCCGGCGCTTGCGACCAACGAAACCGCATCTTCCACGACCGCGAGATACTCAGGATGATCGAGCGTATCGATATAGAAGAGCGCGGAGACCATCTCCACATAGCGGCGTTTCTCATCGTCTGAGGCGCGGGGCATGCGCGCACGCACCTTGTCCAGGCCGATGGATACCTCTTCAGGATTCGTGCTCGAGAGAAGCTTGGTTACCGCACGGATCAAATCTTCCATTGGATCTTGGCCTCCTTAAATAATGCAGCATCTGAGAATTGCGTCCCTTCAGGGAACCAGCACCTTTGCACCGCGGATTGGGGCGGGGCCGGGCGGCGCGGCGGGCGCGGGGCCGGGCAATGGCGGGGCCGGCTGCCCGGGCGCCGACTCGAACTCGAGTGCCGCGATGAGGTTCGCCAGATCGCGGTCCTCGATGAGCGCCAGGATGCGCCCGTCGCGGTAGGTCAGCACGTCGGCGAAGCGGCCTTCGCGGATGGCGGCCTGCAGGGCCGGTTCCCGCAGCACCGCGGCGTTTGGGTGGCTCAGAATCTGTACGAGGCGCAGGTGCTGCAGCATGTCGTCGCGCAGCCGTTCGCCCTGGGCGAGCCGCGCCAGGTTGTGGAGCGCCGCCGCGCGCGGCACGATCTCGCTGCGCACCACGTTGTGGCGCGCGGCCGTGCGTCCGAGCAGCGAGTCGCGTTGGGCGGCCGCGAGCCACGGCGCATGTCGGCTGAGCGGTTCGTCGAGCCACACGAGCGCGCACGCCGCGAGAAACACCAGGGCGGCGCCCTTCAACGTGCCAAAGAGCGCGCCGAGCGCGCGATCGAAGGCCGTCACCGTGCCGCTCGCCTTGCGCAGCCGGCGGATGAGCGCGTTGGCCAGCAGCACGAGCGCCACGTACGCGACGACGAGCAACCCGAGGAAGGCCGTCGCCTGGGCGACGGCGGCGCCCGAGGCGCCCTCGTCGGACGCGCCGACGCTGCCGCGCGCCCACGCTCCGAGCGGCCCCGCGAGCCCGCGGGCGAACAGGAATGCCGCAACGAGGGCGCCGATGCGCGCCGCCTGCTTCAGAAAGCCCGACTGGTAGCCGAGCACCCCGAACAGCGCCACGAGCACGAGTGCAACGAGATCGTAGGCCATCGTTCCTCCGTCGGGCGGCATTCTGGCGAGGATTGTCGAACGCGTCGAGTTTCCGGCGCCCCGGGCTTAGGGGCCGTCCCCCCGCCGGGTGGCGAAACCCGGCGCCCAACGTTCAGGCCCGCTCCCCGATGCCGCTGCCGACCCCCCGCGGCCAGGCGGCCTGTTCGTCGGCGCCGGCCGCGGCGGGTCCGTCGTCGGTCCGCACGGCGCGGGCGAGCACCCACACCACGACGTCGGCGGCGCCGGCCGCGCGCAACGCGGCGGTGCACGCCGAGAGCGTCGCCCCCGTCGTCATGACGTCGTCGACCAGGATGACCCGGTATCCGGCCACCGCCCGGGGCCGGCGCACGGCAAAGGCCTCGGCCAGGTTTTGGCGGCGGGCCTGCAAGTGCAGCCCCACCTGCGGCCGGGTGGCGCGCCGACGCACGAGCGTCCCGTTCAGCACCGGCCGGCGAACGGCGCGCCCGAGCCGGTGTGCGAGGCAGGCGGCCTGGTCATACCCGCGCTGGCGCAGCCGCGCGGCGTGGAGCGGTACGGGCACGAGCACGTCGCCCGGCGGCGGCTCCCGGGCGGCAAGCAGCAGCCGGGCGAGCGGCGCGGCGAGCGCCACCTGACCGCCGAACTTGAAGTGCTGGATGAGCCCCCGCACGGCCCCGCCATACTCGTAGCCGGCCACGGTGGCCGAGTAGCCGGGCGGCGCCGCGGTGCAGGCCGGGCAGGGGCCGGGGGCTCCGTCTTCCCGCGGCAGGCCACAGCGCGGACAGGCCTGCGCATCGAGCGGCAGCAGGGTGTCGGCGCAGACCGCGCACAGCGGTGCCGGGACGCCCGGCCCGGCCAGCAGTTCGCCACAATTCAGGCAGCGCGACGGGTGCAGCGCCTCGAAGAACCCCTGATAGACACTCGCGAACCGTCCCATTACGGCAACTCCCGCGCCGGCGCAGTGACGGCGCGGGGCGGGGGCGGTGCGCCGTCAGACCTTGTGGTAGGGGTGTCCGGCGAGCAACGTCAGCGCGCGGTAGAGCTGCTCGGCCAGGACGGCTTGGGCCAGATCGTGCTGCAGCGTCAGGGCCGACAAAGACCAGCATTCGTGCACGCGCGCGTACACGTCGGCGCTGAGACCGGCGGCGCTACCGACGAGGAAGGCCGCCCCCGGCAGGCCGCTGTCGCGCCAGCGCCCCAGTTCGCGCGCAAAAGCGGGCGTGTCGAGCGTCTTGCCGTGCGCCGCCAGCGCCACCGTCCGATAGCCCGCCGGGACCGCGGCGAGCAGGGCTTCGCCCTCGCGGTTCAGCACCTCGGCGACCGGTCGGCCGGCCCCGAGGCGCCGCGCCCGGACGGCGCCGAATTCAAGGGGCGTGCCAAAACGGCGACAGCGCTGTTCGTAGTCCTCGCAGAGCGCCTTCGCGGGCGCTGCCGTGAGGCCGCCGGGGCACAGGACGAGCAGCCTCATGCGGCACCTAGCGAGGGGTTTGGGGGCAGGCCCGCCGGCGGGCGAAACGCCGAGACGACGGCCCCCGGCGGGTGGCGTCGGCACGGGCCGGCCGCGGCGCGAGGGTCCAACGGAAGCTCAATCGAGTTCAAAGCCATAGCCGGCAGGGT
Organism: uncultured Myxococcales bacterium; assembly: GCA_964422715.1. Classification (GTDB taxonomy): domain Bacteria; phylum Myxococcota_A; class UBA9042; order PWKZ01; family CAYRCM01; genus CAYRCM01. The sequence continues at coordinate 4,063 of CAYRCM010000222.1, forward strand.
CGCTGGACGAAGCCCATTCCGGCTTGGCCACGTCGACGAGCGGGGCGTCCTGCCACAGGTCGTCGAGGGCGTAGAAGGCGCGCACCGGGGCATGAAAGATGTGCACCAGCACCGAGCCGCAGTCGATGAGGATCCACTGGCCGTTTGGCAGCCCCTCGATGCCCAGGAGCGGGCCACCGGCTTTCTTGACCGTTTCGAGTACGAATTCGCCCACGGCCACGGCATGCCGGGCCGAACGCGCGCTGGCGATGACGAAGTAGTCGGCGTAGTCGACGAGGTCACCGACGTAGCGCACGCTGAGGTTTTGCGCCTTGCGTTCATAGGCGGCCTCGGCCAGACGCACCGCCAACGCCTTGCTGGCTTCACTCATTCGGGGTCAGTTTCCTTTGCGGCGGGTGGGCGCCGCCTCGTCAGAAGGGGGGGGCGCGAGCGGCGACGGGCTGAGGGCTGGGCTCACGCGACCCCCGCGATTTCGCGCACGACGCGCCAGCGCCGCACGGTGGCGAGGAAGAAGTACGCCGCCGCGCCGATGAGCAGCAGCATCAAACCGTAGAAAATTGGTTGCCAGTAGGCGTCGCCCGGCCGTTCCTGGTCGAGAAACACGTACACGTCGTCGAGCGATACGCAGTGCGGGCAGCGGCGCAACGTCTGGTTCGGTGCACAGTGGCCCGGCTGGCAGCAGTCGGTGTCACGGTTGCAGATGAAGCCGCCGCGCATGTACGTGTCGAGCACGTAGCGCGCACCGCGCGTAAGGGCGCTGGCCCGCAGCAGCCGGCCCTCGCCGTCGAAGCCGGCAGTCAGGTCTTCGGCGAAGGCCTTGCGCTGTTCGACGAGGTAGACGAGACCCGCCGGGAGATCGACCGACCGGAAGGCGTCCTTGACGGGCAGGTCGCGCGGCGTGCGCACGATGATCGTGTACAGCGGGTCGATGAAGTACTGGTAGCGGGCCTTCTCTTCGATGCCCACGCTGCCCGACTCGGCCTCGTAGGTCATGACGGCGTTGCGAAAGCGCACGTAGGCGTCGTCGGGAACGTCGAGCTGCGTGCGGCCGCCGGCGCGCAACGCCCGCAGGTCACCGAGGTCGATGGGGTCGTTCCCGACCTTCAGGAAGTACGTGAAATCGCTCCAAGTAAAGGCCACGAACACCGGTGCCGCGACGAGCAGGAAGAGCAGCGTGAGGCCGCGCACGAGCAGCGCTGTGCGCACGCGGGCGATGTCGCTGCGCGCCTCGTCGCTTTCTTCGGGGGTGGGCGGAAACGCTTCGGGCGGCTCGGCTCCCTGCATCCAACGGTCGATGTCGAACCCGGACGCCTGGAACGCATCGTTGCCGCCGTCGCCGCCCGGGGCCGCAGAACCCGGCGCGTCGGCCGCGCCGTCCGCGTCGGTGGGAGTGCGCTTGTCGTCTTGCATGCGCTGCTGCCCTTTGCCGTCGGGCACCTGGCCCGTGACGTCGCTTTGGACCGCCGGCAGCGGGCCAAGTTCCCGCGCGCTCGCCGGGAGCGGACGAGCGGCCCAGGTTGTCGCGCCCCACGGGCCGGTGAGCTATACCACAACCGCGCGTTCTGATGAAATCCCCCAGGCCCGCCGCGGCGCCGCGCCCGTGCAGGGGAACGGAATTTGCGGCACCGTGTCTCCGCGGGACCGTCGCCGCCGGCAGCGTACCCCGACGAAGGACTGGCAGCGCCCTTTGGAGGTGGAGCAACCCAGCCGGCGGTGACGAGGAGCGGAGGGACGGGCATGCCCGTTGCGTTCCACCGCCTTAGAAACGGTAGCTGATGCCGAGGATGCCGTTGACGTAGAGTTCGGTGTTGCTGCCGCCGTCGCCCACCCAGATGTCGGGCCCGATGCCGAAGAGCACGTGCACGTTGAGCGCGGTCGACAGCATGTATTCGAGACCGCCCTCGAACAGCACCGGGAAGCGTCCGACCACCGGCGATGGGCTGAAGTGCAAGGCGAGCGGCATGCGCACTCCGCCGACGATGTGCAGGTTGCCGGTCGCGAGGTAGCCGAGCCGCACCCCGGGCAGCCCAAACGACACGCCGACCGTCGTGCGGTGCACGCCGCTGTACGCGATCACCAGCGCCGGGTCGAAGAAGAGCGCGATGCTGAGCCGCCCTTTGCCGTAGACCTGCCAGCGCAGCTCGGCCCCGAACGTGTTGCCCACGATCGGCACGTGCGTGTCGACCCCATAGAACTGCGTGAACTTGGGGGCCACTTCGAAGCGCCGCACCACGGGAATGTGCCAGGCGACGGCGATGTCCGGGTAGCCGACCGACACGCGAATGGCCTGATCGTGAACCCCGAGCACCTCGCCGCCGAGCACCGAGTAGGCCTGGCCCGCGCGCGGGCCGCCGAGCAGGCAGCAGGCCGTGCCCACAAACAGCAGAAACCTCTTGAAACTCATGCGCTCTCCTTCCGGCGCGCGGCGTCCGCAACGCCGGCCCGATTCCCTATCCTCTCAGAGCTCGGGCGGCCGCGGCAAAAAATTGGCAGTCCCCCCGCTGCGCGCCGGGCCCAACCGGTCCGTGGGGCGGCACACCCGCAGGGGACGGTTTTCGGACCCGGCCGATAGCCACGCCGGCCGGCGCCGGGAACCCCCCGCGGCCCGGCCGACCCGCCCGCGCCAGCCGGCGTTCGTTTCGCCGGCCGCGCCCGCGCGACCGCAAAAGGAGCTGCCTCATGACCCCGTGCCCGCGTCCGAGCGAAGACCCCACCGCCGAACTCCATCGCAACGGCCTCGTGAATCCGGCCCCGAAGGCCGGCATGGCCCTGCTCTCGCTCCGGGCCGGGCGTGCCGAGCTCACCCCGGTTGGCCCGGCAGGCCTCGTCATCGGCCATGACCCCCGCTGCGACGTGGTCATCGCGAGCCGCTTCGTGTCCCGCCGCCATTGCCGGCTGCGGCCCTGCGGCGTCGGGGTCCGGGTCGAAGATCTCGCGAGCCGCAACGGCACCTTCGTCGACGATGCGCGCGTCGGTGAGGCCGAGCTGCGCGAGCCGGCTCGGCTGCTCATCGGCGGCGAGCCGCTGGTCGTCGTCCCGACGCTGCAATGGGGCAACGATGCGCCGGTCGCCCACCTCGGCGACATGGTCGCGCGCGCCGAGCAGACGCTGCGCGTCTTCCACGCCGTGCTCGTGACCGCCCCGCATCGCGACGCCGTGCTCGTCGCCGGCCCGTCCGGCTGCGGCAAGGAACTCGTCGCTCGGGCCCTGCACGCCGCCGACCCGCGGCGCAGTCGCGGACCGTTCGTGGCCCTCAATTGCGGGGCGCTTCCGGCCGGGCTCGTCGAGGCCGAACTCTTCGGTGCCGAACGCGGGGCCTACACGGGGGCCGAGCGCACCCGGGTCGGGGCGTTTCGCAGCGCCGACGGCGGCACCCTGTTTCTCGACGAGGTGGGCGAACTGCCCCTCGGGGCGCAACCCGCGCTGCTGCGGGTGCTCGAAACCGGCGAAGTGCGACCCGTTGGGGCCGACCGTGCGCTGCGGCCCGACGTGCGCGTCGTCTGCGCCACCAACCGCGACCTCTCGGGCGCGGTCGAAGGCGGCGCCTTCCGCCGCGACCTGTTCTTCCGGCTCAACCCGCTGACCCTGCGGGTGCCGCCGCTCATCGAACGTCCTGCCGACATCGTGCCCATCGCCCGCTACCTGGTCTGGCGCGCGAGCGGCCAGGCGCGCGTGCTGAGCGCCGAGGCCGAGGCCGTTCTCGCCGCCGGTGACTGGTCGGGCAACGTGCGGCAGCTGCGCAACGCGCTCCGCGCGGCCCTCATCGCCACCGCCCGGCCCGTGGTCGGGCCCGACGACCTGCCGGACCTCCGGGCCACCGCCCCGTTTTCGCAAGCGGTGCAGACCGAGGGTTCAGGCGCCGTCGCCGGGTGCGACGACGCGCGTCTGCTCTACGAGCTGCGCCGCCAGCTCGGTTCGCGCCGCGCGACCTACGAATCGCTCGGCATGGCACGCTCCACGTTCTACTACCGGCTGCGCAAACTGCGGCAGGAAGCGGTGGCCGCGAGTCCCCCCGCCGAGCTGCACTGACCGGGGCGCCGAAAATCGCGCCCGCGTTCCGAACGGCCCCGTCCGGCAGGGTCGCGCCCCGCGACGGAACGCCGCTTCCGGCGTTCCGGGGAGCGGCCCCGGCGCGCAGGCCTCCGCGTGGCGCGGCCCGCGCTGCGAGGCCCCCCTAGAGGCCCGCGGCGGTCGTTGACAAGCCGGGGACCGCGCGTATACTCCGACTTTGCCCCTGTCAGGCCGCTCTGCGGGCAGGCCGCCCGGCCGCGGGTGGCGCGCCTCAGCGCGGTCTCGAAGCGCGTGCGTGGCCCCCGCGGTTGTTCGATGGCGGGGTTCAGGGACGGTGGCGAGCGGCGCCTTGATCAGCGAATACAATCGCTTTCAACTCGAAGCCACGAAGCTGGGGCGCAACGTGATCTTCCAGGTCACGGTCTTCCAGAAGCGTGAGCGCAACCGCACCAAACTGTTCGCCGAGACGCAGTGCACCGACCCGTTCCACTTCGTCATCCAGTTCATCATCCGCGAGGCGCCGACGTTCGAGGTGTTGCTCGACAAGTTCCTGCGGCAGCTCTACCACCGCGGCTTCTCGCCCGTCCGCTTCCGGCTGCGCGGCGCCACGAATTGGGAAACCTGGCGTCCCATCCAACTCGACGGTCCACCCCCCGCCGAAGACGCGATGCCGGCGCTGCCCGAGTAGCGGCGCCCATTCGGCCGGCTTCCGCGGCTTCGGCCCCAGCCTCTGCGGTATTGACAGCCGCGGTCCTTTCGATCAAAATTCCGCGCGCCTGGTGGGGGTAGCTCAACTGGCAGAGTTCCGGGTTGTGGCCCCGGCGGTTGTGGGTTCAAATCCCATCCCTCACCCTCGCATGTGCCTGGGCGTTCGACGCGCCCGGGCATTTTTTTTGTTGGGGGAACGGCCGGATGGACCTGCGCGAAGTCCTGCAGACGATCGTGACCCAGCACGAAGGGCTTGGGCTCGTGCTGCTCGGCGCCGCGGCGTGCATCGAATACGTGTTCCCGCCGTTTCCGGGCGACACGGTGACGCTCGCGGCCGGCGTGCTCGTCTCCGGCTTCGGCTGGAGCCTGCCGCTCGTCTTCGCGGTCGTGACCTGCGGCAGCCTGCTCGGCGCCTATCTCGATTTCCGCTTTGGTCGTTGGCTGCACGCGCGGCGTGAGCGGCGGCAGCGGCCGGGCAGTTCGTCCGTCGCCGCCGAGGCGCTCGAACGTGTGCTCGCGGGCTTTCGCCGCCACGGCGACGTCTACCTGGTCGTCAATCGCTTTCTGCCCGGCGTTCGGGCGCTGTTCTTCGTGGCCGCGGGCCTCATCGGCATGCGCACCCGCCGGGTGCTGCTCTTCGCCGGGCTCTCGGCCGTCGCCTGGAACGCGCTCATCGTAACGGCCGGCTATCTGCTCGGCACAAACCTCGAACGCATCGAGCGGCTCTTCAAGAACTACGCCCTCGTCGTCTGGGTGCTGCTCGCCCTGGTGACCGGGTTCTTCGTCGTGCGCTTCCTGCTCGCACGGCGCGCGGCGCGGGCGCAGGCGCGGGCGGCCGCCACGAAACCCGCCGACCCCGCGGGCCCCGCGGGCCCCGCACCGGGGGCTTGACC
>CAYRCM010000223.1:0-9671 GCA_964422715.1 uncultured Myxococcales bacterium
GCGCCGCGGGCAGCGCGAGCGCCAGCGCAGCCGCAAAGCCGAGGGCTGCGCACAGGCGACGCGTCGCCCCGGCCGGCGCCGTGGGCCGGCGGGGGCGGGCATTCGGGGGCAACACCGCGCAACGGGGCACCGGCTGGGAGTTCATGGGTCCTGCTCCTCGCTCACGACGGGTTCGGTGCCCGTGCGCGTGGCCATCCAGAGCGGCCGGCCGGCAACGCGTTCCTCGATGCGTTCGAGGCCGACGAGGCGGTCGACGATGAGGGTCACTTCGGTCTTTCGGCCCCGGCCCGCCAGCGGACCGAGAAGCCGCGCCTCGGTGCGCACGAGCGGGCGCCCCGCCTCGTCGCGCCCGAGCGTGGACGCCGTGTCGAGCCGCACGAGGCGGCCAAACGGGGCGCCGAGGTCGCAAACGAGGCGGCGCAGCGGGCCGATCTCGCGGTCGGGCTCCAGCGTGTCGCAGAACGTGAGGCCGGGCCGGTCGGCGAGCGGCAGGCGCGGCAACCCTTTGTAGAAGCGGTAGAGCGCCGTGTCGCGCGGCCCCTCGTAGGCCTCGGCGAGCAGCATGAAGGGGCTGCGGTAGAGCCGCAGGCGGGCGCCGCTCGGGTTGCTCGTGAGCCACAGGCGGCTCGAGAAGTCGAGTTCGGGGGTCCAGGTCTCGGTGCGGATGCGCTCGGTGCTGCCCACCGCGAAGCGCAGCCGCTGGCCGAGCGGAAAGCCGAGGGCGGCCGCGAGCCGGCCGTCGACGATGAGCGATTCGAGCACGGCGTCGGCGGCCGGCACGGCGTGCGTGCGGTAGCTCGGCTGGGCGGCGCCGGCGGGAAAGTGCAGCCAGTGGAGCAGCGTCCAGGCAATGGTGGGCGCCCCGACGACGGCGCTCGCCTGGGCCTGCATGTGCAGGTGCGGGGTGGGGGCGCGCCCCGAGCAGCCGACGCGCGCGAGGAACGCGCCGGCCCCGACCTCGGCGCCGAGCCCGACGGCGACGCTGTCCTTCGCGAGGTGCGAGTAGGCGCTGTAGAGGGTGCCGCCGTGCCAGAGCACGAGCGTGTTGCCCCACGGGTGGTCGGCGTCGACCTCGCCGATGGGGGTGTCGTCGAGGTGCGCCACGATGTTGACGACGCGGCCGCCGAGTGGCGCGAACACCGGCACGCCGAACGCGTAGTAGTCCTCGGGCAGCCGGCCTTCGCCGCGGCAGACGCGGCCGTCCTGGTCGATGGCCTCGAAGTCGAGGCCGTGGCGCCAGGCGCCGCGGTGCGTGTGGGGGCCGTCGAACGACTGGGTGACCCGCCAGCGGCCGCCAACCGGCAGCGGCAGGCCGGCGCGGTCGACCGGCACGAAGCGTTCGCGGCGCGTGGTCTCGTCGCGCAGCGTGGCCTCGGGGCTCGGGCCCGGCACGAGCGGTTGCAGCAGCCGGCGCGGGCCGAGCCGGCCTGCGAGCGCCAGCAGCACGATGTGGGTGGTGGCGATGAGCGGGGCGGCGAGCACCGGCAGGCCCATGCGCGGCAGCACGGCGGCGCCGGCCGCGGCCGTGAGCGCGGCCACGGTCCCCGTGATGGCGGCGAGCCCGAAGGCCGGCCATTTGGGGATGGTCCACACGGCAGCCACCGCAATGGCGGCCATGATGAAGTTGAAGCCGAGCAGCTCGCCCGTGAGGTCGACGCTGTGTCCGCCCAGCGCCAGATACACGCCGTGGCCCGCCACGTAGCCGATGACGCCGATGAGCAAGCCGAGCCGCGACCAGACGAGCAGCGCCAGCACGACGAGCGCCCCCGACGGTGCCGACAGTTGGAAGAAGACGGCCCCGGCCGAGCGCAGAAACGTGTCGAGCCACACAGGCAAGTACTGGCCGAGCGGGGCGGCCACCTGCACGGGTTCGAGGGTGACCTCGAGGCCCGGCAGGCGCGCCGCGGCGCCGTAGAGCAGCCAGGCCACGACGAGAAACGGCAGGCTCAGGACGGGGATGCCGAGCCAGCGCAGAAACAGGCTGCGCAGCCCCGCCGCGACGACCGCGACGAGCACGCCGCCGACGAGGATGGCGATGAGAAACGGCCCGTTGAGCCGGTAGTAGAGCCCGAGGGCCAGGCCGCAGAGCAGCCCGTTGAAGGCGAAGAAGCCGTCGTGGCGCTGCTGGGCGTCGAGGTCGAGCGCCCAGGCCGCGAGATTGGCCGAGGCGAGGCCCAAGAGCCCCGCGAGACCGTGTTCGGGCGACACGAACGTGGCCGCCGCGGCGAGGAGTCCGACGAGCGGTCGCGTCGTGAACAGCACCTGGGCGTAGCCGGCGAGCACCCAGCGGACTTCGCGCGCGATCGCGCCGAGAAGCCGCCGCGGGGCGCTGCCGGCCGCGCTCTCTGCCAGCGTCATTTCAGGCGCTCCGGCACGTGCTCGTAGCGTTTCAGGGCGTCGAGGTCTTCGGCGTCGCGAATGACGTCGACTTCGCCGTTCATCCCGATGAGCACCACGGCCGGCCGCATGCGGATGAACTGCATCCACTGCGTGACGTTGTAGGCCCCGACCGGGTGGATGCCGACGAGGTCGCCGACTTCGAGCGGCGGCAGCAGCACCGAGGGTCGCACGACGTCGATGTTCATGCAGAGCGGGCCGTAGACGACGGTTTCTTCGTACATGCCGCCGACGTCGCGCACCGGCTGCACGTTGAGGCGGTACCAGTACGACGTGAACAGCACGTTGACGCCGGCATCGATGTCGACGGCGCGCGTGCCGTTCGGCAGGCGGCGGTTTTGCACGACCGACGAGAACGCGTAGCCGGCCTCGTCGACGAGCGCCCGGCCCGTCTCGAGCACCAGCGTCGGCAGCCGTCCGCCCGGGAAGCGCGCTTCGAGCAGCGCCGCCGTGATGGCCTGGGCGTAGTCGTCGAGCGACGGGGTGTCTTCGCCGTACTGCGAGTGCAGCACGCTTTTCGAGGCGAAGCCGCCGCCGAGGTCGATGGCCTCGACCGCGAAGCCGTACTTCTGTTCGGCCTCGATGGCGAGAGCGGCCAGTTTGCTCGCCGCGACCGCGTAGGCGTCGGGCGCCAGAATGAACGTGCCGATGTGCGTGTGCAGCCCCGTCAGCCGCAGCTGGCCGCCCGCGTGCATGCGCCGGATGGCGGCCAAGGCTTCGCCGTTTTCGAGGTTGAAGCCGAAGCGCGTCCAGAGCGGCTGGATGCCCGTATCCATGTTGATGCGCAGCGTGATGCCGAGCGGTCGGCCGCGCTTCTTGGCAATGCGTTCGAGCGCGTACAACTCGTCGAAGCCGTCGACGTGGATGTCGGCGCCCTCGGCGGTCGCGCGTTCGAGCACGGCCTGCGGCTTGTAGGGCCCGTTGAAACGGATGTCGGCCGCCGGGATGCCGAGCCGCCGCGCCATGTCGTATTCGGCTTCGGAGACGACCTCGGCGGCCGAGCCCTCGTCGTGGAAGATGCGGCAGATGGCGTCGAGGTAGTTCGTCTTGTACGACCACGAGAAGCGCACCTTCGGGTAGCGCAGCGTGAAGGCGCGGTTGGCCTCGCGGATGCGTCGGCGCATGGTGCGTTCGCTGAACACGAAGAGCGGTGAGCCGTATTTGGCGACGAGGTCGGCCACGGCGACGCCGTCGACCTGCGACAGCGTGGGCCGGGCGAGCCCGGGCCCGAACTTGTTCGCGAGCCCCGAGTGGTGCTTGAGGATGGTGGGTCGCTGGTACGGTTGCAGCTGGCGTTCGCTCATGGGGCTTCTCCCTCATCCCGGCGGAAACCGCCGCTCGTCGACAGCGCGGCGTAGTCGCCGAGGTCGCAGATCTGGTCGTAGCTGTGGCGCAAAAACATGGTGCCGACCCGATAGGCCGGCAGCGGCGTCAGCGGCTCGCCGAGCGCCAACTCGACGACGGCCCAGGGCAGGTTCTGGCCCGCGCCGGCCGAGAGGTAGACCCACGCCGGAAAGCGCGGGTTGATCTCGATGAGGTAGATGAGCCCGTCGCGGGCCGAGCGCATGACCTCGAGTTCGCAGGGGCCGCGCCATTTGAGCCGTTGCATGGCCGCGGTGCAGAACGCCTCGAGGTCGGGGTCGGCGATGGTGACCCCGCCCCAGGCCTTGCCCTTGTCGGTGAGCTGCAATTTGCGCATGGGCACGGCGCCGACGAGGCCGCCGTCGCCATCGCCCACCGCCACGACGTCGTATTCTTCGCCCGCGATGAATTCCTGCACGATGATGGGCAGGCCCCACTTGGCCGAGATCTTGTTGAAGTAGCCTTCGGCTTCGAGCGGTGTGCGCGCCACGTAGGCCTCGTAGAACTGCCCCTTGACCATGAACGGGAACGGAATTTCGCTCTGGAGCGCGTGCAGCGCCGCGAGGTCGGTGATGGTGCGCGTGCGCGGCACGCGGATGCCGCACGTCTGCGAGAGCACGTTGAAACGCGCTTTGCTGCGGAGCCGCAACCCTTCGGCCGTGGGCAGGTAGTGGCGGATGCCACGCGCCGTGAGCTCGTCTTCGATCTTGGCGTAGAGCGGCAATTCGGAGTCGAGGGTCGGCAGGATCATGTCGAGCGCTTCGGCGGCGTGGATGCCGTCGAGGCGCTGCAACAGGGCCTCGGCGCCCTGCGACGGGTAGGGCATGAGGTAGCCCGAATCCACGATGCCCGGCATGTAGAGGCCCGGATCGAGCGGCTCGTAGGCGAGGCCCACGATGCGCAGCGGTCGGTCTTTCGCGCCCTCGCGGATGGCGCGGATGACCGATACCCCCGGGGCCGGGTTGTCGGTGGCGTTGAGCCCCGAGACGGCGATGGTGAGCGGTTTCACTGGACGCCCTCCGTCGCCGCATCGGCGTCGCTCCAGAGGCCCAACTCGCGCAGCAGCAACAGGAATTGGTCGAGGTCGCGGGCCGCCACGTCGGCCTCCGTTGCGAACTCCTCGGTGAGCCGCGCCGGAATGCCCTCGGGCGGCGCGCCGGCGATCAGCTGGCGCAAGATGAAGGCGCCCGTGGGGTTGAGCGAGTACGTGAACCCGGTGGACGGGTCGAAGAGAAAGCCGCTCTCGCTGAGCGCCAGATTGCGCAATCGTCGATTCATGTCGAACTCCTCGGGGTTGGAGGGCGCGGGGCCAACCGTGTCTGGCTCGCGTCGCCGCCGTACCTACCCGAGAACACGGGTCGGCGTCAAAGGTTTCGCGCGCCCTGCCGGGACGGCACGCCGATTCGGGCCGCGCCGCCGTGGCGAACGGCGCGCCGTGGCGTGACAATCGGCGGGCGCTCTTCTAGAGTGCGGCGCACACGATGCCCCCGGGACTGGCCGGCCGGGCCGGCCCGGGCGCTTCGGCGGGAGCGCGAAACGCATGAAGTCCGAGGGACAACTCGAAGCGCGGCTCAGCGCCGGCCAGTTCGTCGTCACGGCCGAACTCGGCCCGCCGCGCGGCGCCAACGTGGCGGTCGTGCGCGAGAAGGCGGCGTTTCTCAAGGGGGCGGTCGACGCCGTCAACGTCACCGACAACCAGACGGCCATGGTGAGGCTTTCGAGCCTTGCCACGTGCGTGCTCGTCCGCGAGGCGGGCCTCGAACCGAACCTGCAGATGGTCTGCCGCGACCGCAACCGCCTCGCCATGCAGGCCGACCTGCTCGGCGCGGCCGCCCTCGGCATCCCGAACGTCGTGTGTCTGAGCGGCGACCACCAGTCGTTTGGCGACCATCCGGGTGCCAAGGGGGTCTTCGACCTCGACTCCATGCAACTCGTGGCGCTGGTGCGTCAGATGCGCGACGAGGGCAAATTCCTGAGCGGCCAGCCCATCGACGGAGCGCCGCGGCTCTTCATCGGCGCGGCCGCGAACCCCTTCGCCGAACCCGAGGCCTTCCGCGTGCAGCGGCTGCAAAAAAAGGTGGTCGCCGGCGCCGACTTCATCCAGACGCAGTGCATCTACAACATGCCGCGCTTCCGCCGGTGGCTCGACCGGGCGCGCGACCTCGGGCTCACCGAGAAGACGTTCATCCTGGCCGGGCTCACGCCGCTGAAAAGCCTGCCGATGGCGCAGTACATGAAGCAGAACGTTCCCGGCATGGACGTGCCCGACGAACTCATCCGGCGCCTCGATGGCGTGCCGCAGAAAGAACGGCCGGCCGAGGGCATCCGCATCGCCTGCGAGCAGATCGCCGAATTGCGCGAAATGAAGGGCGTTGCCGGCATCCACCTCATGGCCATCGCCTGGGAACAGAAAGTGCCCGAGATTCTCGAACGCGCCGGGCTGCTGCCCCGGCCGCAACTGCCCGCGCCGGCCGCCGCGCCGGTCGCCGGCTAGGCCCCGGGGGCAGCCGCAATGGACGAATGGCTGCGCGGACCGCTCCTCTACGCGGCACTGGCCGTCTCGGCGGCGGGCCTCGTCTGGCAGGGGCTGCGGTTTCGGCACGAGACGCGCGCCGTGCCGCCGCCCGCCCGGCCGGCGTCGGCCGCGACCGCGCCTCGGGCCGGTCGGTTCCTCGGTGCCCTGCGGCGGCTCGGGCGCGGGCCGCTGCTCACCTGGCATCCGGGCTTCGCCGCGCTGACCTTCGTCTTCCACGTGCTGCTGATCGGCCTGCCGTTCGCCGTCGCCGGGCACACGGCGCTCGTCGGCGAGGCGCTGGGCCTGGCGCTTCCGGGGCTCACGGCCGCGGCGGGCCACGCGCTCACCCTCGTCGTGTGTCTCCTCGCGGCCTGGCTCATCGGCCGGCGGCTTCTCGTGCGGCGCGTGCGCGTGCTGACGCGGCCCGGCGACCTCCTGGCCTGGGCGCTCACGGCGGCACCGTTCGTCACGGGCTACCTCGCGCACGCGGGGCTCGTTGCGGCGCCGCTCGCCCTGCGGCTGCACATCCTTGCGGGCGAGGCGCTGCTCGTGGCGCTGCCGTTCACGCGGCTCAGCCACGCGCTCTTCTTCCTTCTCTACCGCGGCACACTCGGCGGCGAACACGGCTTCGGCCGGCGGCCGCGCCGCGCCTTTGCCGCGCGCGGGGGCACGCCATGAGCCGTTCGGCCGGGGACACGGCGCTCCGTGAGCCCGAACGCGTCGCGGCACTCCTCGCCGCCGCGCGGCCGCGCATGACGGCGTATTTGCGCCACTGCGTGGGCTGTTCGCTCTGCGCCGAGAGTTGCTTTCTCTACCGGCTGCACGGCGGGGCGCCGCGCTTGATGCCGGCCTTCAAGGTGCTGCGCTCGGTGGGGCTGCTCTATCGCCGCGGGCGACGGCTCGACCGGGCGAAGCTCGCGGCACTCCGCGACATCGTCTGGCACGACTGCGTGCTCTGCGGCCGCTGCTACTGCCCCGTCGGCGTCAGCGTGCCGGCCATGATCGCGCTCGCCCGCGCCGTCTGCCGGGTCGAGGGCATCTTTCCGGCGGCGGACATCGCCGCCCCGGACCGCCCGTCGCTCTGAGCGTCGGGGAGGAACCGCTGCCATGATCGTCGGCCAGCAAAAACCGCTCGAATCGCTTCTCGCCGCCGTGACGCCGTGGCGCCGGGTGCTGCTCGTCGGCTGCGGCGGCTGCACGTCGATCTGCTACGCCGGGGGGCAACGCGAGGCGCTCGAACTCCGAGCCGAACTGCGGGCGCGCGCGGCCGACGCCGGGCGCGAACTCGACCTCGGCGAGTGCACCATCGAACGCCAGTGCAACGCCGACTTCTTCTTCCCGCTCGACCCGCTCGTGCCCCGCTACGAGGCCCTCCTGTCGCTCGCCTGCGGCGCGGGCGTGCAGTTCGTGGCCGAGCGCTATCCCGACCTGCCGGTGCTGCCGGCTCTCGACACCGACTTCGTGGGCGTCGACCGCGCACCCGGGCACTTCGAAGAAAACTGCCGCACCTGCGGCGACTGCGTGCTCGGCGACACGGGCGGCATCTGCCCCGTCACGCGCTGCGCGAAGAGCCTCTTCAACGGGCCGTGCGGCGGCACCCGCGCCGACGGCCACTGCGAGGTCGACCCCAAACTGCCGTGCGCCTGGTTTCTCATCCACGAACGGCTCACGCGCCAAGGGCGGGCCGCGCTGCTCGATGTCGTGCGCCCCGCGCGCAACTGGAAAAACCAGGCCGCGCGCAGCGTCGTGCAGCCCGCTTTCCGGGAGCCCCATGGCCAGTAGGCGCCAACATCGCGCGCGCTCCGGGGTGCCGTGCACCGCCCGTGGCCTCGTCAGCCTGGCCGTTGGCCTCGCCTTCGCCGGCGCCTGTGCACCCGCGCCGCCGCCGCCCGCGCCGCCCGCCGAAGTCGCGGTCGTGTGGCTCGCGGCGCCGCCCGACCCCGGTGGCGCTGCCGCGACCGAACGACCGCCTGTCCGCTTCCCGCACGACCGCCACACGCGCGAACTCACGGCCGAAGGCTGCGCGGCCTGCCATCCGCGCGACCGGCAGGGCCGCACCCTTCCCACGACGCACTGGCAGGCCGCGGCGGGCGGCGACCGCGAGGCGCGTCGCGCCGCCTACCACGCCGGCTGCCAGGGCTGTCACGAACGGCGCGCCGAAGCCGGCCTCGAAAGCGGGCCGCGGGCCTGCACGGCCTGCCACGTGCCGCCCGAGCAGCGGCCCGCCGGCACCCCGCGCGCCGCGCTCGCCTACGACTACGCCTTGCACGCGCGCCACGTGGCCAAGGTTGCGGCCAACCCCGACGACAGCTGCCGGCTTTGCCACCACGCGCCCGACCCGCAGACAGGGCGGCTCGCCTACGTGGCCGGGGCCGAGGCCCGCTGCAAGGCCTGCCACGGGGCCGCCCCCGACGGCCGCCGGCCCGCGCTGCGCGGGGCGGTGCACGTGGCCTGCCTCGACTGCCATCTGCGGTCGCGGCCCGCGGGCGAGTCCGCCGGGCCCACGACCTGCGCGGGCTGCCACGATGCGCGGCGCCAGGCCCAGTTCAAGGCCCCCGAGCCCTTGCCGCCGCTGCCCGGCAAGCGCGACCCGGCGCTCTTCGTCAAGGCCGCGGGGGCCGAGCTGCCGCCCGTCGCCTTCGACCACCGGCGCCATGAAGACCCGAAGGTGGCCCCGTTTTGCACGACTTGCCACCACCGTACGCTCGAGCCCTGCGAACGCTGCCACACGCAGGTCGGCCACCCGCGGGGTAGTGGCGTCCCGCGCGAGCAGGCCTTCCATGGTCCCGAGCACGCCGGGGCCTGCGTCGGCTGTCACGTGGCGAAGGGCAACGAGGGCCGGTGCGTGGCCTGCCACACGGCCGCCCGCGAGGCGCCCGGGCCGCTCGTCTGCGCGGTTTGCCACGCCGCCCTGCCGGGCGCCGTTCAAGCGGCCGGCGCGGCCCCGCCCGCCGCCGGGTCCGCCACCCGCACGCCCGCGGCGGCCGCGGCCGTGGTCGCCGCGCGTCCGCTCGTGCCACCGGTGCCCGCGGCCAGCGCCGACTTCCCGGCCGAACGCCAACTCGGTACACTCGCCCGCCGCTTTGCGCCCGCGCGCTTCCCTCACCGCAAAATTGCGCTGGCGCTCGACCGCATCGTGCGCGCGAGCCCGCTCGCGAGCCGCTTCCACGCCGACGGGCACGTGCTGTGCGCCGGCTGCCACCATGGCGCGCCGCCCGCCGCCCGGCCCCCGGGCTGCGGCAGTTGTCATGGCCTGAGCCCGCACCCCACCGTCGACCGCCCGGGCCTCGAAGCCGCCTACCATCGCCTGTGCCTCGGCTGCCACGAGCGGCTCGGCCTGCCGACGCGCTGCGAGCACTGCCACGCGGCGACGGGCCCCCCGGGCGCGCCGCCGAGC
>CAYRCM010000224.1:0-9569 GCA_964422715.1 uncultured Myxococcales bacterium
CCCACGCCCGACTCCGGGGCGACCCCCGACCAGCCGGCGAGCCCCGACCTCGGGCCGGGCGCCGACACGGCAGCCTCGGGCGACGTGCCCGACAAGCCCGACCAGTTGCCCGACACGCCGGCGCCGGCCGACGTGCCCGTCACGCCCGACGTGCCGGCGGTCCCCGACACCCCGGTGACGCCCGACGTGCCCGTCACGCCCGACATTCCGGCCACCCCGGACGTCACCCCCGACACGCCGGCCGGGCCCGATCTGACGCCCGATCTCGGGGGCCCGCCCGCGGGCCACACGGAGAGCCAGGGCGGGGTCTGGCACATGCCGGGCAAGGCCGATGCGCTCCGCAACTGCACGGGCTGCCACGGCGCGACGCTGCGCGGCGGCACGGGCCCGAGCTGCTACACCTGCCACAACACGGCCGACCACACGCAGAGCGAACACGGCGTGCCCCACAAGCGCGGCCCGCGTACGACCTGCAACGCCTGCCACGGCCCCAACAACTCGGGCGGCCTCGGCCGGGCCTGCAACGATTGCCACTGAGCCCCGTCGCCTCGGGAGATTGCCCCCCGGACGACCTCGCCCCCCGGCGCGAGTGCAGCGGACGCCGCTGCCGCGGCGCCGCTGACCCGCGCCCCCCAAGGAGACGCCCCATGCAACCGCTCACCGACCTCCGGGTGCTCGACCTGAGCCGGCTTCTGCCCGGCGGGCTGCTGACCCAACTTCTCGCCAATCTCGGGGCTGCCGTGCTCAAGGTCGAGGAGCCCGGCCGCGGCGACTACATGCGCTTTCTGCCGCCGCTCGACGGTGAGCTGGGCATGCTCTTCCGGCTGCTGAACCGCGGCAAGCGCTCCATGACCCTCAACCTCAAGGCCTCGGAGGGGCGCGACATCCTGCTGCAACTCGTGCAGACGGCCGACGTGTTGGTCGAGAGTTTCCGCGCGGGCACCCTCGAACGGCTCGGCCTCGGCACGACCGTGCTGCGCGAAGCCAACCCCGCGCTCATCACCGTGGCCATCACGGGCTACGGCCAGACGGGGCCGCTCGCCGCGAAAAGCGGCCACGACCTCAACTTCCTGGCGCTTTCGGGGGCGCTCGACCTCGTCGGCGCGCCGGGCGGCGCCCCCGCCGTGCCGGGCTTCCAACTGGCCGACCTCGCGGGCGGCGCCTACCTGGCGCTCGCCGGGCTCTTGGCCGCGCTCCACGAACGGCAGCGCACGGGGCGCGGCGTCGACATCGACGCGGGCATGCTGACCGGCACCTTTCCGCTGCTCGGCGCGGCCCTTGCCCACGCGTTTGCCGGCGAGGCGCCGACGCGCGGCACGACGCCGCTTGGCGGCGGGCTCGCGAGCTACGGCGTCTACGAGACCGCCGATGGCCGCTTTCTGAGCGTCGCCGCGCTCGAACCGCCCTTCTGGGCGCGGCTCTGCGAGCGGCTCGGCCGCCCCGAACTCATCGCCGAGGCCTTCGCCGACGCGGCCGGACAGGCCGCGCTGCGCGACACCTTGGCCGCCGTGTTCCGCAGCGCGCCGCTTGCCCACTGGCAGGCGCTGTTCGCCGATCTCGACGTGTGCGTCGCCCCGGTGCTGACGGTCGCCGAGGCGCTCGCGGCCCCCGAACTCGCTGCCGCCCGGCCCTTCGCGCCCACCCCTGAGCCGGCCGAGCCCCGGAGCGTCGTCCCGCGCCTCATGTTCCCGCTGGCCTTCGCCGGAGCGCGGCCCGTCGCCACCGGCCCGGCCCCGGCACTCGGCGAACACACCGACGCCGTGCTCGCGACCCTGGGCCGCCCGCCGGCCGAAATCGAGGCGCTGCGCGCGGCCGGCGTCGTCTAGCCGCGCGCCGGACTTGCCGGGCCGCCGCCCGGCCCGTAGATTCAGGGCACCGCCAGGGCCAGTCCGGCCAGGCGGCCGTTTCCAACGATTGCGGCAACGGAGGTGCCCCGATGGACGGCCCCGCCAAGGGCAAACTGTCTGAAGACGTATCGTTTCTCGCCCCCCCGGCCGGGTCCGGCGCAACGCCCGCGCGCGTGTACGTCGGCAAGGGCGGCGTCGTGCCGTGGGCCGCCACCGAAGACACGGCGCTGCCGCCGCTCGTGCCCGAGGAACAGCGGGGTTTGCGACTCCGGCTCATGGCCCAGCAGGCACCGCTGCCCGAATTGCCCGAGGCCGTGGCGACCCACGGCGACGTGCTCTACGAGAGTGTGCTCGAACGCAACAACCTGTTGCCCGCCTGGTTTCTCGAACTCGGCGTCGAACGGGCGCGGGCCGTCTGCAAGCTCTCGGCCGACGGGGTCGACTTCCGCGGCCGCCCCGGCCAGTGGGTCGGCACGGGCTTCCTCGTGGCGCCCGACATCCTGCTGACGAACCACCACGTGCTCAACACGCGCGAAGTGGCCGCGGCCGCGAAGTGCACGTTCAACTACCAGCTCGACGCCGAGGGCAACACGCTGCCGACGAAGACGTTCCGCCTCGACCCCGCGCGGCTCTTCCTGACGAGCCCGGCGGCCGGTGGCCTCGACCTCACGTTCGTCGGCGTGCAGGGCCGTCCGGGCGACGAATTCGGCATCGTCCCGCTCGACCGCTCGTCGTTCAAGGTGGTGCGCGGCGAGTACGCCAACATCATCCAGCACCCCGACGGCGAGCCGAAGCAGGTCTGCATCCAGGAAAACCAAATCGTCCAGGACGACCTGCTGCTCGTGCACTACGCCTCCGACACGCTCGGCGGCAGTTCGGGCAGCCCGGTGTTCAACAACGAGTGGCAACTCATCGCGCTGCACCACGCCACGCGCCGCGCCGAGGCCGTGGGGCTCGTCGACGCCGCCAACACGGGCAGGTTCCTGAACGAGGGCATCAAGATCTCGGCCATCGCGGCCTACCTCGAAGGGCTCTTGTCCGACCACGCCCAGGTCGAGGCGGCGCGCCGGCTGCTCGGGCTGTTTTCCGGCAGCGACGCCTACAGTGGGTTTTTCGGCACCTGCGGCCGCAAGCCCCGTGCGGCGGGGGCCGACGCCCAGTTCGAGTCGGTGGTCGACAGCTATCGCGGCGAACTCGCCGACGTCGACATCGGCTTCTGGAACATCGAACACTTCTACCGCCGCATCGACGAGAAACTCGACGACGTCGCGAAAGCGCTGGTCGAGATGAACGTCGACATCTGGGCCTTCGAAGAATCGTCGCTCAAAGCCGCCGAACGCCTCGCCGACCACCTGCGGTCGCACTACAGCCTCGACTATGGGTTCGCCGCCGCCGACCCCGCCGCTTCGGCCGGCCGCATGGGCACGACGCTGCTCTGGAACCGCGCCACCGTGCAGGGCAAGGCCGTCGCCTGGCCCGCCGAGTGCGAGCCCTGGTTCCGGGTGAAAAGCCAGAACTTCGACGAGCTCGTCTTCGAAACCGTCGACGGCAGGGTCTTCGATCGCTACCCGGGGCTCTTCCGCTTCCGCGCCGAGCGGCCGCACGGCGACCCCTTCGAATTCCAGCTCGTGGCGCTGCACCTCAAGGCGTTCGGCGAGGGCGAGAAGCGCCGTCGGATGGCCGCGCAGATCCTCGGTGCCGCCATTCGCAAGGCCGTGGCCGCGGGCTACGGCGACGAATGGGTGGTCGGCGGCGACTTCAATGCGCGCCTTGCCACCGAGGACTTCGCCCGGCTGCTCGACGGCGGGCTCGTGCCGCTCTCGGCGGCCGACGAGCAGGCCGGCGCCTTCTCCTACATCAAGGGCACGAAGTCGCTCATCGACCACATCTTCCTCTCGTCGAATCTGGCCAGCACGTATGGGGCGGCCGGCTTCTTCGTGGTCGCCGCCGAGCGCAGCTTCCCGCAGTACCTGAAGCGCGTGAGCGACCACCGGCCCGTGCTCGTGCGCCTGAGCCTCAACGACCAGCCCACCCCGCCCGGCGAGGGCCCGGGTGAAGCGTTGCCCGAGTCGCTCATCGAAGCCCTGCGGCCGCTCGGCGCCTCCCTGCCGAGCCGCGGCCCCGCGCCGAGCAAGGCCTGAGCCCCCGGCCTTTGCGCCCGGCCCCTCCCTCCGCCGGCTCCCCCCGCCGCGCCCCCGACCGGCCACGATCCGAAGTGTTTCGCGTCGTTGACGCGCGCTTTTGCGCGGCGTAGGCTACCGGCCATGAACCGAAGGGACATGCAGCGCAGCCGCCGCATCGTCCCGGCCGAGGCGGGTCGGCCGGCGACGGCGGTGCAGGCGGCGTTGCGCGAGGAGGAACGGCCATGAGCGGCGGCCCCGGTTTCGAGCCCGACAAACAGAAGGAAGGCGGCCTCGACGACGTTTTGCAGCAACTGCAGGGCACCCTTGAGACGTGGAAGGAGCGCATCCTGTCCATGATTCGCGGGCAACCGTTCGGCAAGCAGGCCGAAAAACTGAAGCCCCAGCCGCTGCCGCAGCCCGAAGAGGAAACGCCGGCCCCCGACGAGTCGGTCGCCGCCTCCGACGAACGCGCAAACGCGCTGTTGAGCATCATGGCGCGCCTCAAAGAGGTTGTGTCGAGCTCGCGCGGCGGCCAGCGCTACCCGGGCCACGTCACGTTCATCCACGGCGTGCTGCCCGAGGCGGCGCTCTTGCAGGCGCTCACCGGCATTCCCATGTCGGTGCCGCTCTCGCAGACCTGCCTCGAGACGGGCTACGGCAAGAGCTACGCCGGCCCCAACGCGTATTTCGGGGTCAAGGGCAAGGGCACGGCCGGCACGTCGTCGGCCAACACCACCGAATACGTCAACGGCCAGTACATCAACACCACCGACAACTTTCGCCAGTACAACAACACCTGGGAATCCTTCGAAGACTACGGCAACCTCATTTCCAAGACCGACCGCTACAAGCCGGCCATGGACCACACGAACGATCCCGACCAGATGATCGGCGACATCCATGCCGCGGGCTACGCCACCGACCCGAACTACGTGCGCACGGCCACCGGCATCATGGATCTGTTCGCGTTTCGCAGCCTTGACCCCATCGGCGCCGAACTCGCGCCTCTCGACCCCACGCCCGACGATCTCGCGACCATGAAGGGCGAGGCGCCCACCCCCGAGACCACCCCGAGCGAGACGCCCACCACCGACAAGCCCGCCGAAACCACGACGCCGGCTACGGCGCCGAGCATCGGTATCCGCCGCACCACCACCCAACTCAACCTGCGCGCGGCCCCGGGGCTCTCGGCCGACATCCTCACCACGATGCCCGCGGGCGGGGTGGTCGAAGCCTTCGAGGAGCGCGTCTACCTCGACGGCTACCAGTGGGTGCGCGTCACGTACGAGGGCCAGGCGGGCTACTGCGCCTCGGCGTATCTGGCCACGCTCGAAATCACGTCCAACACGACACCGGTGGCCCCCAAACCCGAAGAAGAAACGCCGACCGAGCCCACGCCCGAACAGCCCACCCCGAGCGGGCCCACCACGGTCGACGGCGACATCACGCGCGATGCCAACGGCTTCCGCGTCGTGGCGCCGCTCACCGATACGTCCGAAGCCGGGCTCGTGCAGTACATCAAGACCAACTTCGCGAACGGCATTCCGATCGCGCTCTACAACAACAAGCCCGACCCGGCCGACGGCGCCGAATTCGAGCGCCAGGCGAAGCAGTTCGCGAGCCGCGAACACACGCTCGCCACGGGCTCCGGGCCCGGCGGGCTCGCGACGAACGCCGCCATCCCCATGGACACGCTCACGGCCAGTTCGCTCGCGGGTCAGATCAACGGGGTGGGCACGGCGCTCGCGAACCTCATGACGGCCCACGGCGAAGCCTCCCCGAAGATCGGCACGGTCGCCATCTTCACGCACGGCTGGTCGTACAACGGCGAAAATTCGTCCGGCATCCGCGTCGGCCAGGGCAACAGCTGGTCGGGGATGAGCGTCAGCGAAGACAACACGGCCAGCACCGAGGCGCTCGTCAATGCCGCCAAGGGGTCGCTCAGCAACGGCGTCAAGGTGCTGCTGTTCGCGTGCAGCACGGCGTACGGCAAAGACGACGACAACGCCGGGCTCGGCGAGCGCAACACCACCCGCAGCGACGGCGGCGAGCAGGGCTTTGCCGACGCGCTGCGCGACGCGCTCGCGAACGCCGGCCTCGACGACGCCGAGGTCTGGGGCCACACGGCCCCGGGCCACACCACGCGCAGCCCGGCGCTGCGCGTCTTCCGCGCGAGCACCCCCGATGCCGCCGGCGAAGACTACTTCTCGACGGTCTTCGACGACGCCTACATCCAACTCTGGGCCGACAACAAAGGCTGGACCTTCAACTACACCCGCGACCGCATGCAGGACTTCTACGTCTACGCGAGCAACCCGGCCAAGTCCGGCTACTTCCCCGACAAGAACCCGGGGGCGCCCGACGACTTCACCGAGCTCGCCCCCATGGACCCCACGGGCATCCAGTCGCTGCTCCGCACCCAGTGGGAGACCTTCGCGAACAGCCTGTAGGCCGGTTTCCGGACCCGGTGCCGGGCGGCGCGCCACGCGCGGGTCGCCCGGCGTTTCCGTTTCTTGGGGGGTCAGCGTGCGGGGCGAAGCGGCAGCTCGGGCGCCGGCCAGAGCCGCAGCCGGCGCAGCAGCACGTCGAGCGCAAAGAGCCCGACGGCGAGCCAGAGCCACGGCTCACGCAGCGATTCGCGCCGCTCGCGTCGCTCGGGGCCGGGGTCGAAGAGCTGCGCCGGGCTTGGGTCGACGTGGCCGCCCGTGGCCGCGGCGAGCGTTCGCAGCGCCGTCAGGTCGTGGCCGAGTTGCAGGTGTTCTTCGGGGTAGGGATGGGCGACCGCCGTGCGGCCCGTGGCGGCCGGCGCAGCGCCGGCGCCCCCCGGCTGCGCCGGGTCGTGGAACACGGCGTCGAGCGCATAGGGACCGAAGTGCACGAGCGGCAGGCGCGCCTCGTAGCGTCCGACGGCCGTCTGTTCGAGCGGCAGCGTGCGCCGCTCGCCGTTCGGGTCGCGCACCGTGACGCTGCCCGTGAGGGTGTCGCGGAAGCGGTCGTCTGGGCCCACGGCATCGGCCCACACGTGCAACTCGCCGCGCCGCACCTCGGCGAACAGTGGGTAGACCGTGTCGCGCTCGACCCGCTGCGTGTCGCGTACGAGTTGCCGCCAGAATTGGGCGTAGGCGCCCCAGCCGAGCCAGAAGTGGCTCCAGCGGTTCTTGACGTCGGAGGTCCACACCACCACCTGGCCGAGCCCGCGGCGCCAGCGCACGAGCAGCGGCTCGCCGAGATGCGTACGCAGCAGCACGTCGGCCGCCGGCTTCGGGCGTGTCGCCACGTAGCCGAGCAGCGGCGGGGCGCGCCGAAAATCGATGCCGCGAAACACCTGGGCATTCGAAAACCGGCGTTCGGGCACGACATCGAAGCGGTCTTCGACGACGGCCTCGCGCGTCACCTCGGAGGTCTCCTTCATGAAGATGCGCGGGATGGTGTCGGGCCGGTCGGTGAAGTAGAAACGCCCGCCGCCGCCCTCGGCCATGCTCGCGAGCAGCGACCGGTCGGCCGTGGCGCCCACCCCGACCGTGCTGAGGGTGATGCCCTCGGCCGCCATCGTGGCGACGCGCTCCTCGATGCCGTCTTTCGGCGATTGGCCATCGGTCAGCAGGATGACGTGGCGCACGCGCGCGCCGCTTTCGCGCAGGTCTTCGTGGGCGAGTTCGAGCGCCGGCAGGATGTTGGTGCCGCCGCCGGCGCGCAGCCGTTCGAGGTTGTCGACGAGGCGCAGCCGGTTTCGGGCCGACTGCAGGCGCACGAGGCGCGTCGCGAGCGCGTCGAACACGACGACGCCGATGCGGTCGCTCTTGCCGAGCACCTCGCCCGTGGCCTTGGCGGCATCTTTGGCGAGCTGCAACTTCTGGCCGGTCATGGAGCCCGAGCGGTCGATGACGAGCATCAGCGCGAGGTCGGTCTCTTCTTCGCGCTTCTCGACTTCGAGCCACACCGGCAGCACCTCGCGTTCGAGGTAGCTGCCCGTGTAGCCGCCCGGCCCGAGGCTCTGGGCGCCGCCCGTGACGATGAGCCCACCGCCCGCCTGCACGAACCGGTCGAGCAGCTTCATCTGGGCCGTCGTGACGTTTTCGCCGTAGCCGCCGGCCTGCCGCGGCACATCGGACAGCAGCAGCAGATCGAAGCGTTCGAGTTCGGCGGCGCTCGTCGGCACGCCGCCAGCCCCGCGCACTTCGACCTCGAAGTCTTCCTGGAGCGCCGCGAGCAGGTTGCCACGGTAGGCGCGTTCGCCCTCGACGTAGAGCAGACGCGGGCGGTCGCTGACCCGCAGCGTGGCGGCGAAGCGGTTGTTGGCCGCGACCCGGTCGGCGGCCGGGGCCGGCGTGTCAGGGGCGGCGTCGGGGGCGGCGTCGGGGGCGGCGTCGGGGGCGGCGTCGGGGGCGGCCGGGGTGGGGCTCGCGGCGGCGGGCAGCGCGTCGGCGGTCGTGCCGGGTGCACAGGCGAGTTCGGCCGCCTTGTCGCCGCCGTCTTTGACGCGCACCGAGAAGCGCACCGGGTTGCTGCCCGGGCGCAGGTCGACGGGCTCGGCCGCGATGGGCTCGGCGTCGGCGACCGTGAGCCGGCAGGTGACGCGGCCCGTCGTGTTCGAGAAGAGTTCGCCCGTGACCTCGAAGGGCACCCGGGCCTGCACCTCGGGCGGCAGATTCAGGGCCCGCACCATGAATTCGCCCGGTGCGGCGAGCGCCGAGAGGTCGGCGTGACTGACCACGACGCCGAAGCGCGCGGCCACCTCGGCTTCGGCCGCGGCCGAGCCCGTCGTTTCGCGGCCGTCGCTCAGGATGAGCAGGCGCTTCAACTCGCCCGGCGCGTAGAGCCCGTAGGCGAGCCGGATGGCCGACTGGATGTCGGTTTCGGGTACGGCCTCGGCCGGGGGCCGCACGAGCCGCGGCGCCTCGCCCTGCGGTCCGGCGGCGAGCAACGTCGCGCCCTTCGCGAACCCCACGACCTGCACCGCGGCTTCGCCGCGCGCCGCCGCGAGTCGCGCGACGAGGTCCTCGGCGCGCGCGACGAACGCGTCGGACACGCTCGGCGAGAGGTCGGCCAGCACGACGAGGCGCACGGGCAGCGGCTCGCGGCGGATTTCCTGCGGCTCGGCGAGGGCCACGGCCGCCGTACCGAGCAGCGCCGCGCGCACGAGCGACGAGGCGATGCGCTGGCCGAGCGGCAGATCGGCGAGCGAGAAGATAGGCACCGCCAGCACGTAGGGCAGCGCCGCGAGCAGCCAGAGCCAGGCCGGTGCCGCAAGCGTCAGGTCGTGCGCCGCGAGCGCGGCCACGACGGCCGGCCAGGCCTGCAACACGGCTACGGCGGCGCCGGCGCTCGCGAGCAGCACGAGTCCGAGCCCGATGAGGCGCAGGCGGCTGTGGGATCGAAGCGGCACACGCACTCCTACACGGACAGGCGCCGGTGATAGGTCGCCCATTCGACGCCCAAGAGCAACAACGCGAGCACGAGCAGCGCCCGCCAGGGCGCCTCGCGCCACCAGGGCGGCGGGGCCACGGGGGGTGGCGCCTCGTGCACGTCGGCGGCAAACGGCTGCGGGCGCGGGGCCACGCGCGACTCGCCGGCGTCGCCGAGCAGCGCCGCGACGGCC